>JBKJUA010000414.1:0-4653 GCA_046590305.1 Bradyrhizobium sp. | reverse complement strand
GGTCGAATGCGGCATGATGACGTCGTCGATGTAGCCGCGCTCGGCGGCGATGAAGGGCGACAGGAAGCGGTCTTCGTATTCCTTGGTGCGCGCGGAGATTTTTTCGGCGTCGCCGATGTCGGAGCGGAAGATGATTTCGACCGCACCCTTGGCGCCCATCACGGCGATCTGCGCGGTCGGCCAGGCGTAGTTCATGTCGGCGCCGATTTCCTTCGACGCCATCACGTCGAACGCGCCGCCATAGGCTTTGCGCGTGATCACCGTGACCAGCGGCACTGTCGCCTGCGAAAACGCGAACAGCAGTTTGGCGCCATGCTTGATCAGGCCGCCATATTCCTGCGCGGTGCCCGGCAAAAAGCCCGGCACGTCGACGAAGGTGACGATCGGAATGTTGAAGGCGTCGCAGAAGCGGACGAACCGCGCGGCCTTGCGCGAGGCGTCAGAGTCGAGCACGCCCGCCAGCACCATCGGCTGGTTGGCGACGAAGCCAACGGTGCGGCCGGCGATGCGGCCGAAGCCGGTGACGATGTTTTTGGCGAAGGTTTCGGAGATCTCGAAGAAGTCGCCCTCGTCGACGACTTTCAGGATCAGTTCCTTCATGTCGTAGGGCTTGTTCGGATTGTCGGGGATCAGCGTGTCCAGCGACATGTCGACCCGTCCGATGTCGTCAAAACTCGGCCATTCCGGCACACCGTCGGTGTTGTTCGACGGCAGAAAGTCGATCAGCCGGCGCATCTGCAACAGCGTCTCGACGTCGTTCTCGAAGGCGCCGTCGGCGATCGAGGAGCGGGTGGCGTGCACGGATGCGCCGCCGAGTTCTTCCGCCGTGACCACCTCGTTGGTGACGGTCTTCACCACGTCGGGGCCGGTGACGAACATGTAGCTGGTGTTCTTGACCATGAAGATGAAGTCGGTCATGGCGGGCGAATAGACGTCGCCGCCGGCGCAGGGGCCCATGATGACTGAAATCTGCGGGATCACGCCTGACGCAATGACGTTGCGGCGAAACACGTAGGAATAGCCCGCCAGCGCCGCGACGCCTTCCTGGATCCGCGCGCCGCCGGCGTCGTACAGCCCGATGATCGGCGCCCTCGTCTTCATCGCCATGTCCTGGATCTTGACGATTTTCTGCGCGTGGGTTTCCGACAGCGAGCCGCCGAACACGGTAAAATCCTTGGCGAAGACAAAGGTCTTGCGTCCGTTGACGGTACCCCAGCCGGTGACGACGCCGTCACCCGGCACTTTGGTCTTCTCCATGCCGAATTCGACCGAGCGGTGCTCGACGAACATGTCGAATTCCTCGAACGAGCCCTTGTCGAGCAGCAACTCGATGCGCTCCCGCGCGGTCAGCTTGCCGCGGGCGTGCTGCGCCTCGGTGCGCTTTTCACCGCCGCCGAGTTTTGCCCCCGCGCGCCGTTCCTCGAGGGTGTCCAGGATGTCCTTCATGTGCTTCCGCCCGCGATTGCCAAGAGATTTCAATAGATTTCAAGGGATTTCAGGGCGTTCTAGCACGGCCTTTCGCGGGCGGGAAACGGCCTTCCGGGCTCTGGTACCGTCACCCGGCGCGCATGACCCCGCTGGCCACCAGAGCGACAATGACCGGCCATTTCTACTGTACATGGGGTTGATTTGGCGATTTTTTGTTTGGGAGGCCTGCGGTGGGCGCCGACAACCTCGTATCCGGCCTTCCCCGGCCATCTCGGGCGGATCGGCATGACCGGCCCGGCGCGGCGTCGGCCTCCCTACCCCTCACCCTCCGCAAACGGCGGCTCCTTGCCCGGCGGCACTGCGGCCTCGGACATCGCCAGCAGCATCGCCACCATGATGTAGTTGCCCGCCACCGCCGTCAGGTCCACGATCTGCTGATCGCTGAACACCCGTTTCGCCTTCGCATAGGTTTCGTCGGAGACTTTTCGCGCGGTGGTGAGTTCGGTGACGAAATCGTAAACCGCGGCCTCGTCGTCGGCCATATCGGACGGCCGCTTGCCGGTTTTCAGTTCGGCGATGATCCCGTCCGACAGGCCCGCCTTCGCCGCGATCGGCGCATGGGCGAACCATTCGACCTGCGAGCGCCATTGCCGCGCGATGATCAGAATCGCGAACTCGTTGAGGTGCAGCGGGACCGAAGTCTCCCAGCGCAAATAATGAAACAGGTCGAAAAGCCGCTGGCCCAGCACCGGGCTGCGCAGCATCGAATTGTAGGGACCGCCGATGCCGATGCTGGAGACCTTCACGATCTGCTCGCCGAGCGGTTTTTGCGTTGCGTCGAGCTGGTCCATAGTCAGCTGCGGGAAGCGCGGCGGCCTGGCTGGGGTCGGGTTCATGATGTCTCCGTGCGAACCGGGTTGGTATTCGGCGGCGGCGCCTGCTCCAGGGCGGACGCCTCCGGCAGTCTGTCGGCGTGCACGGCCAGCGCGGGGCCGATCCAGATCGCATCGGCCTGATGATCCCTGCGCGGATTGGTGGTGTTCGGATGCACCAGGATACTGAGAGATCCGTGATTGAGCATCAGCCATGGCACCAGCGCCGGAAATACCTCCGCCGCAAAGGCGACCTGAAACATCGCCTCATCGTGCGGGCCCACCTTGACGTCATGCCAACGCCCCAGCGTCACGGCAAAGCGCTGGTCGATCCAGCTGCGCAGCCGCTCGGCCTCCGGCCGTGTCGTGGCCGGGTCGTAATAGATATGAGCATGGAAGCTCGCGATCTCGCTGGTCGATCGCGGCACCGAACCATCCGGCACGTCCGTCATCTCAGTTTCCCTTGCGACCAGCGACAAATCAGATCGCACCGATATCGGTGAGGCATCGCTGCGTCAACATCATGCGAGCGGCGATGTGGCGCGGCTCCAGGCAATCCATGTTGAGGGCAAACACCGTTTGCTCCGATCCCTTCTCGGCCCAGCCCACCATCCATCCCAACGACGGTTTTCCGGCTTCGGCGCCCAGCAACCCGCTCTTGGCGCGAATGACGGAATCGCCGACCTTCGTCACGACGAGAATATCGCGCACCAGCTCCTGGCTGCGCTTCGAAACCGGCAGCACGCCGCGCCTGAGACGGTCGACGAAATCGACCTGTTGCATCGGATCGATGCGCAGATCGCCGGTCAGCCAGAACTGGTCGATGCCGCCGCCGATATCGCGGTTGCCGTATTCAAACAAATCGAGATATTTCTGCATCCGCCCGGCGCCGATGCGCCGGGCGATATCCTGATAGACCGGCACCGCGGAGGCGGCGAACGCGGTGCGCAGGGTGTGGTCCCTGTTCCAGTTCTCGATGCTTCGCTTCACCCCGTCCCATTTGAACACCTCCTTGTCGGTGTCGGCGACAACGCCGGTCTCCAGCGCGATCAGCGAATTCGGAATCTTGAAGGTTGAGGCCGGCAGCATCGCCTCGCCGGAACGGTTCTTGTCGCTGGCGATGATCAGATAGTCATCGACCTTGTAGCCGACGAAGGTGCCGACCGTACCCTCGGCGGTAAACCGCTTGGCCAGATCGCTGCGGAACTCGCTGCGCTGGGGTGAGAAATTGGCAAGGCTGCGAGAGGGCAAAATACTGGCGGCGGCGATAAGGCCGAGCGCATGACGGCGATGGATCACGGGAGCATCCGATGTGGTTGGCGGCGGCCGACGATGCATCCGATATCGTGGTGAAACAATGACAATCGGGCGGCGGCTACCGCATCCGCCGCGACAGCCCGAGCACGAACCCCAGCACTTCGGCCACGGCCTTGTAGAGTTCGGTCGGAATTTCGTCGCCGATCTCGACATTGGCGAGCGCGCCGGCCAGCACTTCGTTTTCCTCGATCGGGATATTGTTTTCCCTGGCGACCTCGATGATCCTGGCGCCGATCGATCCTTTGCCCTTGGCGGTGACGCGCGGCGCGCCTGTCTTGTCGTAGTGCAGCGCGACCGCAAGCCGGCTCCTGGAATCCACTCTCATAGCGCGCGATCCAGAAAATGCCCGGCGGGCGCGGGCGCCGATTGCGGTGGTTTGCCGTCGCCGATCACGATATCGCCGGGCTGCAGTTCGGCTTTTGTCAAGGCGTGGCTGAGCTGCGCCGCGCCGGCGCGCAATTGCGTCGCGGTTTCCGGCCGTTCCGCCCACATCCGCACCGAGGTGGTCTCGCCTACCAATGAGACCAGCGCATGCACTGGACCGGCCGGCTCGACGTCGAGCGAGAAGCGCGCCTGCCAGATCCGCTTGGCGGCTTCGACCTCGCTAGCGCCGCCGTCGCGCGAAATCTCGAACTCCGCCATCGCGGTGCCCTGCGGCGTCGCAAACGGGATTTCGAAATGCCAGCGCGGCGCCGCCGGATCGATCCGTGGCGCCGGACCATCGATACGGTCAGGCAGTGAGGCCACCTGCAGCAAGGTCTGGCGGGCAATCGCCGCCTCGGTATCGCCGAGCAGCTGACGCGCGGTGGTCGCGGGCGGTGCATCCGTCAGCAGCGACGGCAAGGCGACCGGCTGGGCCGACGGTTGCGCGCCGCGAAACGGCGGCGGCGTGTTGGTCTGCAGGGCGACGTCGCCATTGGGGCGGAGCTCTTTCGGGGAACCCATCGCCGGCGGCGGGGCGTTGCCGGTCTCCGGCAATCCCTCCTGCAGCACATTGAGCGCGGCGGCCGTCGCCGCGCGTGACGCGCCGCCCGAT
>JBKJUA010000302.1:0-2546 GCA_046590305.1 Bradyrhizobium sp. | reverse complement strand
CAAAGGGCGAGGAATAAAAATCTCTCACATCGGATGCGGCACGGCATCGAAACGGTTGACGACGATATCGCGTTTGGTTTCATCGACGCGTACAGTCATATCGAAGCGGCCGTCGTGAAGTTCCTTGACGAGTACTTCGGAATTGCGGTGCAGCCAGCTGATGCCTGCGCCGTCGGAGGCGTCGATCGACAGGTCCAGTGTCATGCGGGTTGCGGCCAGCCGGTGCTCGATCGCCATCAATAGCGACTCGACCCCCTCGCCGGTCTCGGCCGAGACCAAGAAGCAAGGGCGTTCCGCTGGACGGCGTGCGGCGATGTTCTGCAGATTTTCGTGCATCTCCGGGTCGAAGCGATCGATCTTGTTCCAGACCTCGAGAATACGGCCGGCGTCGGGATCGATGCCGAGCTGGCGCAGCACGGTATCGACGTCGCGCTGTTGCGCCTCGGCGTCTTCATGCGAGATGTCGCGGACATGGAGTATCACGTCGGCTTCCAGCACTTCCTCCAGCGTCGCGCGAAACGCCGCCACCAGTTGCGTCGGCAAATTGGAGATGAAGCCGACGGTATCCGACAGCATCGCCTTTCCGCCATGCGGCAGATGGAGCGCGCGCAAGGTCGGATCCAGCGTCGCGAATAGCATGTCGGCCGCCTGCACCTCGGCGCGGGTCAGGCGGTTGAACAGCGTCGACTTTCCGGCGTTGGTGTAGCCGACCAGCGCCACGACACGATACGGCACGCGCTTGCGTCCCTCGCGATGCAGCCGCCGCGTCGCCTGGACTTTCCTGATTTCGTTTTCCAGCCGCGCGATGCGATCGCCGATCAGCCGGCGGTCGGCCTCGATCTGGGTTTCGCCGGGTCCCCCCATGAAACCAAAACCGCCGCGCTGCCGCTCCAGATGGGTCCAGGATCGCACCAGACGGCTGCGCTGATAATTCAAATGCGCCAGTTCGACCTGAAGCGAACCTTCCCGGGTTTTGGCGCGCCGTCCAAAAATTTCGAGAATCAATCCGGTGCGGTCGAGCACCTTGGTGTTCCAGGCCTTCTCGAGATTGCGCTGCTGGATCGGCGACAGCGCGCAGTCCATCACCACAAGTTCGATCTCGTGCCCCGTGATCAGCCCAACGATCTCCTCGACCTTACCCTTGCCGAGATAGGTCGCGGGCCTGACTTGGCTGATCGGCGCGATCAGCGCTTCCGCGATCACAAGATCGATGGCGCGCGCCAGACCGACGGCTTCCTCGAGCCGCGCCTCGGAATTGCGCATGGCATGCAAATGCGTTGGCGCGTCGGGGTCACCACGACGCACCCGCAGATAGGGCCCGATGACAACCACCCGCCCTGATTCTTTGCCCCCTGCCGACCGCGGACGGTCGGCGCCCCCTTCAGGATTTCGGGGTTCCAATCAGATCACTCTCAAGCCGGCGCGTCCTCGCCGCCTTCGAACAGCTGGATCGGAGCGCCCGGCATGATGGTCGAGATCGCATGCTTGTAGACAAGCTGCGAATGACCGTCGCGCCGAAGCAGCAGGCAGAAATTGTCGAACCAGGTGACGATCCCCTGCAGCTTCACTCCGTTGACCAGAAAGATCGTGAGTGGCGTTTTTGTTTTGCGAACGTGGTTGAGGAAGGTGTCTTGTAGATTTTGTGCGCGGTCTGCCGCCATTGTTTTTGTCCCGCAGTCTTGTTTGCTTCTTTTTATTGAACCGATGTCTGCTCTCTAGCGGAGCTGTGCTTCGGTTGCCGGCTTCCCCTGAGATCCCCCTCCGAGGGCGCGGCGGTATGATTAGAAGGCAGGCGCGCTTTTTAGGCAAGCCAGTTCGCGCCTCAGGCGCACTGAACACTGGTGCAATTCTCCGTAAAAGCACGGAAAGAGATGAATTTTCTCAAGCAAATGCATGGATTAAACGCTGAGGTCACTTAACCGACGCCGAGCGCTTTGAGCTTGCGATGTAACGCCGACCGCTCCATGCCGACGAATTCCGCCGTGCGCGATATATTTCCGGAGAAACGGCTGATCTGCGCGATCAGATAGTCGCGCTCGAATACCTCCCGCGCCTCGCGCAGCGGCAGGCCCATGATGTGTTCGCCGTTGTTGCTGGTCGGCATCGCCGGCACCATCGAGCCCACATCCTGCGGCAGCATATCGGCGGTGATGATCACCTCCGGACCGCCGCTTGCCAGAATCATCACGCGTTCGACGTTGTTGCGAAGCTGGCGGACGTTTCCGGGCCAGACATGCGACTGCAACACCGCCATCGCATCCTGGCCGATCTGGCGCTTCGGCAGCCCGGTGGCGACCGAGATCTGATCCATGAAATAGTCGATCAACTCAGGAATATCCTCGCGCCGCTCCGACAGCGGCGGCACCCGGATCGGCACCACCGACAAGCGGTGATAGAGATCTTCGCGGAACCGGCCTTCGGCGATCTCTTCTTCCAGGTTGCGCGCGGTCGATGAAATGATGCGCACGTCGACATGGACCTTGGTGGTGCCGCCCGAGCGCTGGAAGGTCTGGTCGACCAGCACGCGCAGGATCTTGTTCTGGGTC
>JBKJUA010000211.1:0-10962 GCA_046590305.1 Bradyrhizobium sp. | reverse complement strand
CATGAAGTGGCGCATCTGGTCGAGATGAACCATTCGGCGCGGTTCTGGCGGGTGGTCGCCCGCGAATGCGCCCATGTCGAGCGCGCCAAGACCTGGCTCGACACCCACGGCAACGATTTGCATCGTTACGGAATTGCGGATTAGCGCATCGCGACCAAGGACTTGGCTCGAAGTGCACGGCCGGCAAAATGCGGAAGGTTCACGCTGTGATATTATTATCACGGCCGCCGCGCGGACAATCATATAGGCTGGCCATCCTGGAGTGCGCTGTGGCGTTTTTTTGCTGAACAGGAATTTCCATGTCCAGTCATCACAGAATGTATTTGTTGGCCGCGACTTCCATCGCCGCCTTGGTAGGCGTCCCGTTCAATGCGAACGCCCAGGATCGTATCACCTCGGTCTGGACCGGCGCTTACATGGGTCTCCATGGCGGCGTCGTTAGGCAGGAGTCGACCACCTACGATCTGAATGGATTCGGCCCCTTCGTGTTCTTCGCTGCGGGCACGGGTTCAGTCACCCAGAACCGAACGAGCGGGCTCGCCGGCGGCCACGTCGGCTATAATTGGCAGTCCCGCCATTTGGTCTACGGTGTCGAAGCGGATATTGCAGGAGCCTTCGGTGGCAATGCGGATATCACCCTTGGCCAGGGCGCACCCCTCTTTTTTCAACAAACCTATTCGACCGAGTTGAAATGGCTGTCGACTTTTCGGGGCCGCGCCGGTCTCGAGCTTGACGGAACACTGGCCTATGTGACGGCAGGATTGGCGGTCGCCGGATTGCGGAATCGCTGGGGACAGGGATTTACCGACGGCACGCCGCTCGAATTTGCAGATCGATTTGTCGACACCGGCCCGCGATTTGGTTGGACCGTCGGTGGCGGCATCGAGCACCGCTTTTCGCCGAACTGGAGCGCGCGGCTCGAAGGTCTTTTCATGGATTTCGGCCGGTCCCGCAAGACGATCACGGCGACGAGCGGCGGCGGCACCGACACCGGGAACTTCAGCGCGCAATGGGAGAACACTGCGATCGTCGCACGAGCCGGCCTCACCTATCATTTTGGCGCGGTCAACTGACCGGCGGCGCATTCCCGGCGCGGAGCTGATGCGAGTGCGGCGGAACCCGCCAAAAAATGCGGCTCAGATCGCGTCGATGCAGAGTTTGAGTTCGCTCGCGACCGCAGAAATCACATCCGTCCAGGGTTGCTGCTTGATCTGACTGCGCACGCGCACGCGTGGATACCAAACGCTGTCATCCCGTCCGGTGAACCAGTACCAGATTCGCGCATGGCCATGCGGAACCAGGACCCAGGTGGGCTTGCCCAGCGCTCCCGCCAGATGAACGGTCGTGTTGTCGACAGTCACCACGAAGTCGCATGCGCCGATGGTTGCCGCCAGCCCGTCGATATCGTTGGTGTTGTCGATGCCGTCCAGGCGCTCGACGCAAATCCCCGTATCGCGCTCGATCGCCGCTCGCTCGGTTTGGGTGTCGCCGTACTGCAAGTCGACGAACCGGCAGCCGGGCAACCGCAGCAGCGAATCGAAATCGCGCAGCCGGGCGCTCCTGCGTTGCCCGAATTCAGGGTTCTTGCTGATCCACGACAATCCCACGATGGCGCGCTGGTCGGCTTTCAGCTGGCTGCGCAGCGCCCTGACGCGCGTATCGTCGGCCACAACATAGCCTTGCGGGCGGCGCGGAAAGGCGCTCAGGCCCGGTCGCAAGAATCGGCCGAGCCCGCCAAGCGGCGCATGGGCATCCACCATTCCATCGTGGAGATCAGGGCCAAGTCCGACGACCCGCACGGCCGGAAACGATCGTGCGAACAATGCAACAAGGCGAGGTTCGACCTCGAGCACAATCGAGTCAGCGCGCGCCGCAAGTTCCGCGATCATGCTTGAATGCAGGATCTGATCGCCGACACCTTGTTCTCCCCAGATCAGGAGTGTCCCCCGAACTCGATCTCCGTTCCAGCCAGCCTGCGGATAGGCGCGGGGAGCAACATGGCCTGTCGCATTCCAGCGATGTTCGTAACGGTCCCATCCCTCCGGCAGCCGACCCCGTGAGAGATACTGCAGGCCGAGATTGTAATTCGCATCGGCATTGCCGGGTTCGAGCGCGAGCACGCCTTCATAGCAACCGATCGCTTCCTCGCCGCGGTCGGCTACCTGCAGGGTCTTGCCGAGATTCATGCGCGCGGTGATATAGCCGGGTTCGATGGCGAGCGCTCGCTCGTAGCACGCAATAGCCTCATCATGGCGTTCGAGATCTCTCAGACTGTTTCCGAGGTTCATGTGGGCTCTGGCGAAACCGGGATCGATCACCAGGGCTTGCCGATAGTGACGAACGGCCTCCTCGTGGCGGCCGCTGGCATGCAGCGCGTTGGCGTAGTTGACGTGCACCGCCACATGCGCCGGAGCCAGCGCCAGCGCTCTCTCGTACCGCAAGACGGCCTCGTCCGGACGGTCGAGCGCCAGCAGCGTGTTGCCGAGATTGTTGAGCGTGCCGACGTCGTCGGGCTGCAGTGCAAGGGCTTGCTCATAATGACGAATGGCTTCGTCGTTGCGCTGGAGCCCCTGCAGCGCGACGCCGAGGTGGGAATGTGCATCGGCAAGAGTGGCGTTGATGCTGATCGCCCGCCGGAACGACGATGCGGCCCTCGCCAGTTGACCGGCCTGAAGATGAGCCAGGCCATCGTGATACAGCCGGCTCGCCTCCATGGCTCCGGTGGAGGAGCTGAACGCTGCTGTCACCACGACGCGGTATGGCGATTGTTCGATGGTCATTCGCTGAACCAGATCCCTTTGGATCTTACGCGCGTTGCCTGATTTGGGACGGGCTGCAAAACCAAAGCCTACCGTCCGAACAGCCGATCCACCAGCCAGCCGTCCAATCCCGCCGCCGCTTCCGGACGCGCCGAGGGGTTGGATGCGCGCGTCGGCGGTGGCGGACGATAGGCATTGCCCGATGGAACTGGCGCCAGCGGAGCCGGTGCTTGCGCTTGCGGTGCCGAGGGCGAGCTGACTTGCGACGCGGACTGAATCAGGTTGGTCAGGAAGCCGCCCTGGCGCGCGTTCGGCAGGCTCGCGACCGGCACGCCCTGATGGGCCGCGCGCATGAAGCGGGTCCAGACCTCGACCGGCAATCCGCCGCCGGTTGCCTTTTTCGTCGGCGAGTTGTCGTCATTGCCGAGCCAGACGCCGGTCACCAGATTGGCGGTGTAGCCGACGAACCAGGCGTCACGGAAATCCTGGCTGGTGCCGGTCTTGCCGGCGGCCATCCAGCCCGGGATTTCCGCCTTGCGTGCGGTGCCCGAGAGCAGGGTTTCCTGCATCATGGTGTTCATCATGGCGACATGGAGCGGCTCGATCACCTGGCCGAGCTGGTCGGCGGGGCGGACATACAGCACCTTGCCTTCGGCAGTACGGATCCGGGTCACGACATGCGGGGTCGATCCCCGGCCGCCATTGGCGAACGGCGCATAAGCGCCGACCAGTTCGTTGAGCGAGACTTCCGAGGTGCCGAGCGCGATCGAGGCATTGGCTTCGAGTTTCGAGGAAATGCCGAGCCGGTGTGCGGTGCGCACCACGTTCCTGGCGCCGACTTCCAGTCCGAGCCGCACCGCCACCGTGTTGAGCGACATCGCCAGCGCCTGCGTTAGCGTCACGGCGCCAAAATATTCGTGGGTATAGTTCTCGGGCCTCCAGCCCTTGACGTCGAGCGGCGCATCCTGCCGGGTCGTCTCCGGCGTCAATCCCGCTTCGATCGCGGTGAGGTAGACGAACGGCTTGAACGCCGAGCCCGGCTGGCGCTTCGCGGTGACCGCGCGGTTGAACTGGCTCTCGGCGTAATTGCGGCCCCCGACCATGGCGCGCACCGCGCCGTCGGGCGTCATCGCCACCAGCGCGCCCTGGCTGACGTTGAATTTGACGCTCTTGGCTGCGAGCTCGTCGATGATGGAGGCTTCGGCAACGCTTTGCAGTTTCGGATCGATCGAGGTTTCGACCACGATGTTCTGGTCGATCTGGCCGATCAGATCGTCGAGCACTTCGCCGATCCAGTCCGCCACATAATTGATGGTGCCGGCGCCTGCCGCCTTCACATTGGTGGAGGGCTGTCCAATCGAGGCCTTCGCCTGCGCTTCGGTGATGAACTTGGCGTCGGCCATCGCGGCCAGCACGATCTGGGCGCGTTTCTCGGCGCCATCAGGGTTGCGGTTCGGCGCCAGCCTCGAAGGTGATTTGACCAGGCCCGCGAGCATCGCGGCCTCGGCAATCGTGACGTTCTTCGCCGGCTTGCCGAAATAGCGCTGGGCCGCGGCCTCCACGCCATAGGCACCGGAGCCGAAATAGACCCGGTTGAGATAGAGTTCCAGAATCTCGGTCTTGGAATGCTTGCGCTCCAGCCACAGCGCCAGTTCGACTTCCTGCAGTTTGCGCATGAAGGTGCGCTCCTGGGTCAGGAACAGGTTTTTGGCGAGCTGCTGGGTCAGCGTCGAGCCGCCCTGCGAGACTCCGCGATGCAGGATGTTGGTCACGGCCGCGCGCGCGATTCCGATCGGATCGATGCCGTAATGCGAGTAGAACCGGCGGTCCTCGATGGCGATGAACGCCTTCGGTAAATGGGGTGGCAGGTCCTTCAGCGAAACATTGGCGCCGGCCATTTCGCCGCGGGTCGCCAGCACGCTGCCGTCGAAGCCTGTAATCTGGATCGTCGGCGGCCGTTTCGGGATTTCAAGCGACTGGATCGCCGGCAGATGCGCGCCGACCCAGATCACGACGCCGACTGATGCGATCACGGCCCAGAGGCCGAGCACCGCGCCCCAGTAAACCAGGCGGCCGAGGCCGCTGCGGGCGCGGGCTTTGGATTTGCGCTTGTTGCTCGCCGCCTTCGCGCGCGGTTTGCGCTCGCGCGGCGCATCGTCGGCGGAATCGCCGGTCTTGCGTTTTGGGGAGGGTTTCTTCTTCGGCTCGTCGTCGCCGCTGGTCACGCGATCCCCAGGGCCGAGGCGCAGCTCGCTCAGCGATGCCGCGAGCCCGAATTGCGGCTCCTTCCGTCCGCCGCTCTTTTTCCGTCCCCACGCCATACGCCAACGCCGCCCACACCGGTCCTGCCGCACGCTAGCGGGCGGGATTTAAGGGCCGGTTAGCGAGAGGTTAACGCGCAATTAGGAGGTGCGGCGACGCGTGCTAAAAGCAGGGCAAAGCCAAGGGAAGCCAATGGAGAATTGCATGGGCCATATCGATCCGACCAAGGAAGTATTCGCGCAATTCCGGACCAATGACCGGCCCGGCCCGATTCACATGCTGAATCTGGTCAGGCTGCGCGCGCAGGCCGCCTATCCCGACGGCCGCAAGGCCACCGGCGCGGAAGCCTATGCAGCCTATGGCCGGGAAAGCGGGCCGGTGTTCGAGCGGTTGGGCGGCCGGATCGTGTGGCAGGGCCGCTTCGAACTGATGCTGATCGGGCCCCAGGACGAGCGATGGGATCACTGCTTCATCGCCGAATATCCCGGCGTCGCCGCGTTCGCGGAGATGATTCGCGACCCGGCCTATCGCGAGGCGGTGAAACACCGGCAGGCGGCGGTCGAGGACTCGCGCCTGATCCGGCATGCGGTGCTGCCGGTCGGAAAGAATTTTGGTGAAATTCCGAAATAGATCGCCGAATCGCAGGGTGGGCAAAAACTTTGAGGGCGCGCGCGCCCGATGGCGTGCCCACCATTTCACGATAACGGGCGTAGGGTGGGCACGGCGCGAAGGGCGCGCCTTTGCCCACCCAAAACAAATCGGCGACCCGAATGGGCCGCCGATCGCGTTCTTAGGATGCGAAAAACTAGCCCGCCGGGCCGGTGTCTTCGAGGATCGGGCCGAACAGTTCCCAACGCTCGCCGTTGAACTTCATCATCTGCAACTGCTTGTTGACCCGGTAGTCGTCCGGCGTGGTGTTGACGAGGATGCCCGGCAGCGACAGGTCGAGTTGCACGTTCTTCAGGCTGGTGGCCTGCTTCATGACGTTTTCACGGGTCAGGTTGTCGCCGCACGCCTTGAGCACGTGGATCAACAACTGCGTGGTCGAGTAGCCGTAGGAGTTGAAGCTCGAATCCTTGTCGCCATCAGGATAGTATTTCGCCATGAACTCGAAATACTTCTTCATGCCGGCGTCATCCTTCCAGGTCGGATCGAGCGGGTCCTTGCCGTAGTTGACGCTGATCACACCCTTGGAATATTCGAGCCCCGCCGGCTTCATCACCGCGCCGACCGAAGTGGCGTTGATGTCGAGGATGTGCACCGGCTTCCAGTTGAGTTCGCCGAGCTTCTTGATGGTCTGCGCCGCCTGCTTGGGCGTCGAGGCGCTGAAGAACAGGTCGGCGCCGGCGTCCTTGATCTTGAGAATTTGCGAATCGACGGTCGGATCGGAGACTTCGTAGGAAGCTTCCGCGACCACCATCTTCGCCGCCTTGTCGCCAAGGCCGGCCTTGATGCCGTTCAGGTAGTCCTTGCCGAGGTCGTCGTTCTGATAGAGGACCCCGACCTTGGCGTTCGGATAGTTCTTGATGATGTACTGGCCGTAGATGCGGCCTTCGACGAAATAGTTGGGATTGAAACCCATCGTCCACGGGAAATTCTTCGGGTCGGTGAACTTCGACGCGCCGGTGGCGGCAAACAGCTGCGGCACCTTCTTCGAGTTCAGATATTTCTGCACCGCGGCGTTCGACGGCGTGCCGAGGACCTGGAACGTGAGCAGCACCTCGTCACTCTCGACCAGCTTGCGCACCTGCTCGACCGCCTTGGGCGGGCTATAGGCATCGTCATACTGGATCAGATTGATCTTGCGGCCGTTGACGCCACCCTGGTCGTTGATCATCTTGATATAGGCGGCCTGGGTCTTGCCGATGGTGGCATAGGCGGAAGCCGGGCCGCTGAATGGATTGGTCTGTCCGACCTTGATCTCGATATCGGTCGCGCCGGTGTCATATTTCTTCTGCGCCGACGCCGGCGCTGCCGACAGCGCGATGGCAACCGCCGTCCCGGTGACGAGCTGAAAAATACCGTTCTTCATTTCGCTGCTTTCCTCATCTTGTTTATTGTGCCGATGGTCGTGTCCGGTTGTGGCGGACGCCATCGCTGGAAAGATACTGAAGGAACGGTTGTGGCATGGCAATACGATGCCGGCCGGGACAGGGATCGAATTTACGCCAGCCAGAGCAGGACCAATGCGATCGCAGCAGGCGCCGCCTGCACATAAAATATCCGGCGGCTGACCATGGCCGCGCCGTAGACGCCGGCGACGATCACACAGAGCAGAAAGAATGCCTTGATCTGGAATCCGAACGCCGGGGCGCTATGCAACAGCCCCCATACGAGGCCGGCAGCGAGAAATCCATTATACAAGCCCTGATTGGCGGCGAGCGCCGCGGTTTCGGCGGCCTTCGCGGGCGAGTTGCGAAAGGTCTTCAGGCCAGCGGCTTCTGCCAGAGGAACATCTCCAGCACCAGAAAATAGACCTGCAGGATGGCGACCAGCGCCACCAGCAGATTGGCGATCCAGATCATGTGCGTTCCCCCCAGGATACAACCAAGATAGGACAGCCAGATTTCGGGTGGACGCTAACACGGTTCCCGTCAAGAGTGCGACGAGTCCGCATGCCGTTACGCCAGATCAAGTCGAAGATCCATGAGCAAACAGCCTGAAGCGTTCGGCCTCGACCGATTGCGCACACCGATCGGAACGGCGTTGCTGGTGAGCGATGCCGATGGCGTGCTCCGCGCGCTGGATTGGGAGGACCACGAGACGCGCATGAAAGACCTGCTGCGGCTGCAGTATGGGGCAGTGGTGTTGAAAGATGTACGGGCATCAAACGAAACCCGGACGGCGCTGACGGGTTATTTCACGGGCGATCTCGATCGCCTGAAAGAGATCCGCTGGGACATCGCCGGCACCCCGTTCCAGCGCAAGGTCTGGAAGGCGTTGCCTCGAATTCCGCCCGGCACCACCCTGAGTTACGGCGTGTTAGCGGCAAAACTCGGTATCCCCAACGCGGTGCGTGCGGTCGGCCACGCCAACGGCGCCAACCCGCTCAGCGTGGTCGTGCCCTGCCATCGCCTGATCGGCGCCAATGGTTCGTTGGTCAAATATGGCGGCGGGCTGGAGCGCAAGCGCTGGCTGCTGGAGCATGAGGGCGTGGTGTTGCGCCGCCTTCCGTAGCCCGGATGGAGCTCTTGCGAAATCCGGAACAGCATCTCAGCGGAAGCTTCCCGGATTGCGCTGCGCTGCGGGCCACGATTGCGGCCTCGTTGCGAGATCCGATCTACGCCGCCGGCTGCGTCACGCTCTCTTCATTGGCGAGCAGATGGATCAGCGCGCTCTTGATCGCGGCCTGCCGCGTCGGCGCGTTGATCTGGGCGCCGAGCAGGTCGGTGACGTAGAACACGTCGCGGGCGCGCTCGCCGAAGGTCGCGACATGGGCCGAGGCGATGTTGAGATTGAGTTTCGAGATCGCGGTGGTCAGTTGATACAACAGGCCCGGCCGGTCGAGGCCGGACACCTCGATCACGGTGTAGCGGTCCGACCACTGGTTATTGATGGTGACTTCCGGTTCGACCACGAAGGGGCGCGCCTTGCCGCGGCCGGCGGCGCGTTTAGCGACCACCTCGGGCAGCCGCAATTTGCCTTCCAGCACGTCCTCGATCATTTCACCGATCCGGGTGGCGCGGCGTCCCTCGTCTTCGTCGCGGTCGTATTCCCTGGAGATCGCGATGGTGTCGAGCGCGCGGCCATCGGTGGTGGTGTAGATCTGGGCATCGACGATATTGGCGCCCGCCGAAGCGCAGGCGCCGGCGATGATCGACAGCAGCCAGGGATGGTCGCTGGCGAAAATGGTCAGTTCGGTGACGCCGCGCGCCTCGTCGAAGCCGACATTGATCGCGAGCTTGTGTTCGGCCTGTTCGCTGGCTTTCAGGAAGCGGGCATGGCGGATCTTGCGCGCCAGTTCGACCTTGAGCCAGTAGGCCGGATAGTGCCTTCCGATATAGGCGTTGAGTTCGGTTTCCGGCCATTCGGTGAAGGCGGCGCGGAATTCCGATTGCGCCACCGCGATGCGCTGCGCGCGATTGACTTCCGAGAAGCCGCCGGTCAACACCGGTTCGGTTTCGTAATACAGCGTGCGCAACAGCTGCGCCTTCCAGCCGTTCCAGACCCCGGGCCCGACGCCGCGGATGTCGGCGGTGGTCAGGATGGTCAGGAGCTTCATCTGCTCGACCGACTGCACCACGGCGGCGAAATTCTCGATGGTCTTGCGGTCGGAGAGGTCGCGCGACTGCGCCACCGTGGACATCGTCAGATGCTGCTCGATTAGCCATGCGATCAGTTCGGTATCGGCGGCGTTGAAGCCGAGCCGCGGGCACAGCCGCCGCGCCACCTTGGCGCCGGCGATCGAGTGATCCTCGGGCCGGCCCTTGGCGATGTCGTGCAGCAGCGTGGTGATGTAGATCACCGCGCGGTGCTCAGGCTGGATCTTGCGCATCAGGTCGCTGGCGACGGTGAACTCGTCGTTGCCGCCGCGCTCGATGTCCTGCAGGTAGCCGACGCAGCGCAACAGGTGCTCGTCGACCGTATAGTGGTGATACATGTTGAACTGCATCATCGACACGATCTTGCCGAAGGCGCGGATGAAATGACCGAGCACGCCGGTCTCGTTCATGCGCCGCAGCACGATCTCCGCGTCGTTCGAGGTCAGGATCTCCATGAACAGCCGGTTGGCTTCGGGATTTTCGCGCAGCTGCGTGTTGATCAGCTTCAGCGAACGCGTCACCGTGCGCATCGCATCCGGGTGAAAGGCGAGATTGTTCTTCTGCGCCAGCCGGAAGATCCGGATCAGGTTGACCGGGTCCTGCTTGAAGATGTCGGGTGCCGCGAGATTGATGCGGTTGTGGTCGATAATGAAATCGTCGCTGTCGGGCACCCGGCGCCGGTTGTTGGAAGGCCTTAAGCGAGCCATCATCCGGCTCAGCACCGGCGCCGGCTTGGCCTGCTGGTCTTCCAGCTTGGCGCACAGGATCGCGGTAAGGTCGCCGACGTCCTTGGCGACCAGGAAATAGTGCTTCATGAAGCGTTCGACATCCTGCATGCCGGGGTGCGAGGTATAGCCGAGCCGGATCGCGATCTCGCGCTGCATGTCGAACGACAGCCGCTCCTCGGCGCGGCCGGAAAAGAAATGGATGTTGCAGCGGACCGACCACAGGAAATCGGCGCAGCGGCGGAAGGTGCGATATTCCTGCGCGTCGAACACGCCGTGTTCCAGCAACTCGTCGGTCTCGCGCACGCGGTAGACGTATTTGGCGATCCAGAACAGCGTGTGCAGGTCGCGCAGGCCGCCCTTGCCATCCTTGACGTTGGGCTCGACCAGATAGCGCGATTGCCCGGCGCGGCGGTGCCGCTCCTCGCGCTCGGCGAGCTTGGCGGTGACGAATTCCGCCGCAGTGCCCTGCACGACTTCCTTGTCGAACCGCGCGACCAGTTCGTCGTAGAGCGGCTGGTCTCCGGTCAAAAAGCGGGTCTCGAGGATCGCGGTGCGGATCGTCATGTCGCCGCGCGCCTGGCGGATCGATTCATCGACCGAGCGGGTGGCGTGGCCGACCTTCAGCCCCATGTCCCACAGGCAATACAGGATCGCCTCGGCGACCTGCTCGCCCCAGGCGGTCTGCTTGTAGGGCAGGATGAACAGCAGATCGATGTCGGATTCCGGCGCCATCAACCCGCGGCCATAGCCGCCGGTGGCGACCACCGCCATGCGCTCGGCGCCGGAGGGCACCGGCGAGCGGTAGAGATGGCGGGTAGCAGCGGAATACAGGATGCGGATGATCTCGTCCTGCACGAAGCACAGCCGTTCGGCGCAGCGCCGCCCGTGGCGGTCCTTCAGCAGCACCGCCTGCGCCACCGCGCGGGCCTCGATCATTTCCGCTTTCAGCAG
>JBKJUA010000159.1:0-8161 GCA_046590305.1 Bradyrhizobium sp. | reverse complement strand
TCGACGCCGACCTTGTCCATCGCCGCCACCATCTCGTCGCCGGTGACGTGATCGGGCCAGTTCGGCACGCTCGCCCACGGCCGCCGCGGCGTGTTCGCCTCATAGGCATGGACCTGGGAATCGATGATCGTCATTTGCCGCGCGTCTCCAGCTCCCGCACCGCCCTGAAGCCATGCGCCGCCGCTTCCAGCGCCTCATCGATATCAGCGGCCTGATGCGCCGCCGACAGAAACATGTTGTGCTGCGGATGAAAGAACGCGCCGTGGCGCAGCGCCGCCGAGCAGAACGCGCGCCCCTTGCGGACATCGGCATCGTCGTCGAACAGCATCAACGGCATTTGCGGCGGGCCGCTCTGCCGGATGGCGATGCCGTGCCGGCCGGCCTGCGCCGCCAGCCCCTCGCGCAGCCGCAGGCCCATTGCATGGATGTGCCCGGGCACGTCGGCGTCGCGCGCGATCCGCAGCGTGGCGCGGGCCGCCGCCATCGCCACGGTGCCGCACCAGAACGAGCCGGTGACGAAGACTTTTGCGGCGGCCTCGCGGAATTTGTCGTTGCCGGTGACGGCGGCCAGCGCATAGCCGTTGGCGATCGCCTTGCTCCAGGCCGCGAGATCCGGGCGCACGCTCAGCGCCTCCCAGCTGCCCCTGAGATCGAGCCGCAGGCCGGTGCGGACTTCATCGAGGATGAGCGCTGCGCCGGCCGCGTCGCAGGCCGCCCGCGCGGCCTTGGCAAATTCCGCGGTCGGCAGTTCGAGATCGCGGCCCATGTCGTGGCGGAAGCCGGTCACCAAGATGGCGGCGAGATCGTTGCCCGCCTCGGCAGCGGCAGCGCGCAGGCTCGCGACGTCGTTATATTCGAAATGCACGAGATGCGCGCGGTCCTCGCTGGTGACGCCGGCAACGCTCGGCGAACACCATGGCAGCGCGCCGTGATAGGAGCCGCGCGCCACCAGCACCTTGCGCCGCGAGGTGCCGGCCCGCGCGATGGTCACGCAGGCCGTGGTGGCATCGCCGCCGTTCTTCTGGAACATGGCCCAGTCGGCATGCGGCACCAACGCTACAAAATCCTCCGCCAGGTCGACCATGACCTCGCCGGGACCATTCAAACAGTCGCCGAGCGCTGCCTGCGCCTGCGCCGCCGCCTCCACTTCGGGATGGCGGTGGCCGAGCAGCACCGGCCCCCAGCTGCACATGAAATCGATATATTCGCGGCCGTCGACATCGCGGACACGGCATCCTTCGGCGGAAGCGAAAAACTGCGGATAGCCCTCCGGCAGCCGCGCCGCGTTGAGGTGGCCCCACATCCCGCCGGGAACCACGAGCGCCGCCCGCGCCCGCAACGCCGCATCCGCCGTCTGCGTTTCGCTCAGCACCGCCGCTGCTTTGGTCATGGCCCCTCATGTCGATGTGCGAGTTCAGCCATCGTAACCCGGATCGAACGAAGCGCAATCCGGGACCATCGCCTACACTTCCGGCTCCGGCGATCCAGTCCGCGATGCCGAAAAGATTTCCCACGTCACCATGAACATGGCCGCGATCAAGGGCCCGATGACAAAGCCGTTGAGGCCGAACACCTGGATGCCGCCCAGCGTGGAAACCAGCACGACATAGTCCGGCAGCTTGGTATCCTTGCCGATCAGGAACGGCCGCAGCAGATTGTCGACGAGGCCGATCACCATCACCCCGTACACGATCAGGCTGACGCCCTGCCACACCGAGCCTGTGGCCAAAAGGTAGATCGCAACTGGCCCCCAGACCATGCCGGCCCCGATCGCCGGCAACAGCGACAGGAACGCCATCAACACCGCCCACAGCAAGGCGGCATGCACGCCCAGAAACCAGAACGCCAGCCCGCCGAGCGCGCCCTGCGCCATCGCCACCAGGATGCCGCCCTTCACCGTGGCGCGGACGACATCGGCGAACCTTGCGAACAGCGCGGTCTTCTGACCGGCGCGCAGCGGAAGCACCTGCTTGATCCGCTCCGCCAGTGCCTTGCCGTCGCGCAGCAGGAAAAACAGCAGATACAGCATGATGCCGCCGCCGATGATGAAGTCGAACGTGTTCAGCCCGATGCTGAGCGCCTGCGGCGCGGCCGCCTGTCCGCCCTTCACCAGCCCGGCCGTCAGGCTGTCGCGAACCTTGCCCAGATCGGTCAGGTTGAACCGATCCAGCAGGCCGGTCGCCCAGGCCGGCAGCGCATCGAATATCCGCTGGCCATAGCTGGCAAGGTTGAACTCTCCGGACTGCACCTTGGCGTAAAGCGCGGAAGCTTCCTGCAGCAGCGAAGCCGTGATCAAGGCCAGCGGCAGAATCACGATCGCAATCACGATCAGCACCGTCGCCGCGGCGGCGAGATTCGGCCGCCCGCCCATCCGGTCCTGCAGCCTGCGGTTCAGCGGCGCGAAAATCACGGCGACGACGACGGCCCAGAGAATGGCGCCATAGAACGGCGCCAGAATCCAGGCGAACGCCAGCGTGACCGCGACCAGCAACAGCAGAAAACTTTGATTCTCGAGCCTGCGCACCGATGGTGCCTCCTGTATCGTTATATCCCGCACTGCCGTTGCCAATAAACTCGGCGGCGCTTGGTTCAATTCCCCCGGGCAATTCGGGCGCGAGGCCTGGATTGCGACATCTAAGGGGATCAGCTACCCCGAACGCCATCATTCGAATACAGGAACCAAACATGCAAGTCGCGGTGATCGGCGCCGGAGCCGTCGGGTGTTACTATGGCGGCCTGCTGCTCAAGGCCGGGCACGACGTGACCTTCATCGGCAGGCAGCCGCATGTCGACGCCATCAACGCCCATGGCCTCTTGCTGGACATGCAGGGTTTTAAAGGCCACCTGCCGGCGAAGGCTGCGGTGGACACGACTGCCCTCGCCGCGCCGGACCTGGTGCTGGTTTGCGTCAAGTCGGCCGATACGGAAGCTGCCGGCCGTTCCCTCACGGACCATTTGCGTCCCGACACATCGGTCCTCAGCCTGCAAAACGGCGTCGACAATGCGCAGCGGCTGTCCGCGGTCACCGGCCACCCCGTCATTCCTGCAGTGGTCTATGTCGGTAGCGGAATGGCCGGGCCCGGCCATGTCAGGCATCACGGCGGCGGCGGCCTCGCGATCGGCGCCGCGCCCGCTAGCGAAGCGCTGGCGCAGGCGCTGAATGCAGCAGGCATCCGCACCACGATCGCCGACGACATCGAAACCACGCTGTGGAGCAAGCTCGTCATCAACTGCGCCTTCAACGCGCTATCGGCCGTGGCGGGCATCGCCTACGGGCCCATGATGGAGGTCGAAGGCGCCAGGGATGTCATTGCGAGTGCGGTCCAGGAAGCCGCCAGCGTCGCCCGGGCCAGCGGCGTGGCGATGCCCGACGACCTCGCGGCGCAGATCCTGAAAATCCCGGCCTCGATGCCGAACCAGACCTCGTCCACCGCGCAGGATCTGTCGCGCGGTAAGCCCAGCGAGATCGACTTCCTCAACGGTCACGTGGTGCGCAAAGGCGCCGAACTCGGCATTCCGACGCCGACCAATCAGGCCCTGCAGGTGATGGTGAAGCTGGCGGAACGCGGCAGGGAGATTTCCCGGCGCCCGTGACCGGCCCCGATCACCGCGCCGTCTTGATCATGCCAGACTCGCAGGCCGGGCTTCGTCAGCCCGGTTGCCGACAGCTGATTGACCGCGTTCGCGGCCCAGTTCAGCGTCACGAACATCTGCCACGCCATGTTGTCGAACGGCGTTTGCACGTCTTCCGACGCCTTGTCCGGCGGCGCGCCGTACAGGCCGTTGTAACCGTCGGTGACCTTCAACGGTGGATCCGGTCGAATGTAAGCCGCCAAAACCGAACACAGCGCGCGCCACGCCTCTCGCTCTGCCAGCCCTTTGTGCTACTTAAGGTTCTGTACCAAAACTACGCTACCTTCACAACATGGGTGTCACCTGCGCGGAGGCGCCGGTGTTCAACCATGCCGGGCATGTCGCAAATCCGGGACGCGACGGGCCTACCGCTGCGGCCCCGACAGCGAGATCGCCTGTTCGGCACGGAACACGTTGGCGTAAAGGTTCGCGATCCAACGCCGTCCGCTCGACGTCATGTTGAGATAGCGTATTTCGGTCTGGATTTGAGGCGCCACACTGTCCCAGTAGAATTGCGGGTAGCGATGGACGATGTCGGCAGGTGAATCATAGCCAAGCTGGCGATTGATGCCGACTTCCTCAAATTCGTGATATAACGCGTTGGCCTTCCGGATGTAGTTGGGATCGCCGAGCTGTCCGATGAAATCCGCGGCGCGAACCATCGACGCTTCCTCGCCATATTGCTGGCCTGGCAGCGGCGGGAACCTGGTGCCCTCGATCGCATCGGCAATGCGTTGCTTGTCGAGCGGAGGCACGACCCGATTCATCACGTAGAGCTTCGAGCGGTCGACGTGGTGAGACATCAGGCCAGCGTCCGAAGCGCCGCGTGGCAAAGTCACCTTACTGCCGGACGAATCGATCACGAATCCGTCGGCATCGTCCTCCCTGAACAGGCCGCGCACATAACCGATGTCATGGCCAAGACAGGCGACGATAACATGGGCGTAGTCTTCCACGCTGACGTGGGTGTGCAACGCGCGCCCGCGCAGGATATCGTGTCCCGCCAGCGTGACCAGCATCGTATGCTCGACATTGTGGTAAAGCGCATCGCTGTTGCCGATGCATTCGAGCGCGAGGCGGGCCGCCGCCGGCACGATCTCCACGAGGTTCTGCGAAGGCCCGAACCGGCGACGCATAAAGGACCGGAGAAACTCTTCCAGCGCGTCTACGGCCAGTTCCGGTAAGGTCATCATGGATGCTGCCCCCGCTTGGCTACCCTGTCGCGCCTGCTCCCGACTTCTTGTTCTTTTGTCTGTTGCGGTCAGCATAGCGCATCCCGGGTCCGGTCACCAAACGGTGGATGTTGCAGCCGGGAGAAAAAGAGAGTTGTGTTGCGGCGCCGCCGCACCCGGTCACTCCGCATTTGGGCGGGCAGATCGTGTCTTACCTGGATCACGCCGGGGTTATTTGAACGGCCCGGTCAAACGCGCTAGGAATCGAGCGCAGCTTGCAACTGTTTCAAATTGCCGGAGGCGGACCATGACATCCATCACCCGCCGATGCCTGTTGTCGCTGGCGGCCACCCTCGTTCCGGGTGCAGCGCTCGCCCATCATGGCTGGGGTGGATACGACACCTCGAAGTCGTTCACCGTCACCGGCAAGATCGTGAAATCGGCCTTCGAGAATCCGCATTGCGGGATCGAGATGGAAGTCGACGGCAAGCACTGGCACTTCGTGCTGGCGCCGCCGTCGCGCATGCTGGCGCGCGGCATCACGGCGGACATGATCGCACCTGGAAAAACCTGCACCGTGTTCGGCTATCCCCACACCGGCAAGCCGGACGAGGCCCGCATCGAATACGTCATTTTCGACGGCAAGCGCGTCGAGCTGCGGTAGGCCGGCGTGGAACAGCAGCCGGCGGCCTCGATCTTTCTCGCCCTGCAGGAAAGCGCGCTGGGTCATGCGATGCGCTCATCGCCGTCGCTTTATCCCGCGGTCGAAATCCTGCACATCATCGGCTTCGTCGTGCTGGTGGGATCGATGATTGCTCTCGATCTCAGACTGCTCGGACTGGCCCGCGCGATTCCGATTCAGCCGATGGCGCAATTGCTGCTGCCGATGTCGCGCGTCGGTTTTGTGCTGGCGATCAGCATGGGCTTCCTGCTGTTCAGCGCCGATGCCTCGCATGTGGTGCGTAACCCCGCGTTCCAGAGCAAGCTGCTGCTGATCGCGGCGGCGCTGGCCAACGTCGTGATCGCACATCTCGGGCCGTGGCGGCGCGTCGCGCGGTGGGGCCCCGAGGCGCCCGTTAGCGCCAAGGTCACGGCGCTGCTATCGCTGCTGCTGTGGCTCGGCGTCGTCTGCGCGGGACGCCTGATCGCGTATATGTGACGAGGTCCGATGCGCCACATCCGTTTTGTCATCCGCTTCACTATCCTTGCAACCCTGCTCGGCCTCGGCGCAGTGGCGGACTACGCCCGCGCCGGTGAGGCCGAGGCGTGGACCGCACTGCGCGCGGGCGGGCATGTCGTCTTGATGCGGCATACCGATGCGCCGGGTGGCTTCGGCGACCCGACGGGCTTCAAGGTCGAAGACTGCGCCACCCAGCGCAATCTCAGCCCCAGGGGGCGCGAGGATGCGCGCAAGATCGGCGCCCGGCTGCGGTCGGAAGGTATCGTGTTTGAACGAATCCTAGCCTCGCCATGGTGCCGCTGCATGGACACCGCGACGCTGTTGGCGATGGGAGCGGTCAAGACCGAGCCGACCTTCGGCAATGTGGTCGTGCTGCGCGATCAACGAGAGTCGCTGACATCAGGTGCGCGGGTGGTCATCGACCAATGGACCGGCAGCGGAATTCTGCTCGTCGTGACGCACGGCGCCAACATCCAGGCGCTCACCGGCATCCAGCCGGCGAGCGGCGAAATCGTCGTGGTCCGCAGCGGTAGCGGCGGCGGCATTGCTGTCGGCCGCCTGATGCTGGATTGACGGATCGCGCCGGTCCGATGATTCGGGTTCCCATAACACCGCCGGATACGCCTCACACTCTCTCCACGCTGTCGCCTTGCTTTGGTCAAACCTGAAGGGACTTTGGAGTTGGGCAGAGGGCCGTCAACGTCGCCTGAACCGCCAAACGCCTCGCGGATGAGTCTGGACCGAGCACGGAGCGCCAATGCATTCGACACTGAAGCTGAGAGATTCCGATCCGCACGACGACTTTGCCGTCGCACCTGAAATCGTTCCGGCCGCATGGGCCGACAAGGTGCTTGCCGACATCACGCGCGACGCCAAAAATTCTGCTGACATCGAGAATCCCGCTTCGGATCAGCAGCCCGCCGCGGCATCCCGCGTAGCGGCGGCGGCGCCAACGGTCGACACGACGTTTCGCGCCGCCGTCACCGATGATGTCCCGATCCCGGCCGAGCCGCCAACGACCAACCGGTGGGCAAAAAGTGCGGTCATGCTCGTGGTAGCAATATGCAGCGCTGCCGCTGCAGCCGGCTGGCAGAACCACGGCGATGCGGCGAAGCAGATGATCTCGCATTTTGTGCCCATTTTCGCCATCACTTCATCGCCACCGGCGGAAACGGCTGCTCTCCCGGGACAGACCGATACGCCTGCCGCTCAGATATCTGTGGCCGAGCAGACCCCTGCAGCTCCGGCCCAACCTCCGGAAAGCGCGGCACCGGCCGCCGCGGCGCCCTCCCCGGATACGGCGCAGTTGGAGTCGATGGCGCGTGATCTTGCGGCCGTGGCGCAGCAGGTCGAACAGCTCAAGGCCAGCATCACCGAACTCAAAACGAGTCAGCAGGCGATGGCCCGCGAAGCTGCCAAAACTTCCGAGATCAAGCCTGCCGCATCAAATCCGCGGCCAAGGACAGCAGCGCCGCCGCCGCGAACGGCCGCGGCCCCTCCGCACCGGCCGCTGCCGGCCTATCCGTCCGCACCAGCCGCGGCGCAACCGGCCCCGCCTCCGATGTCCACGCTATCAGCGTCGCCGCCACCACAGGCGGCAGCCCGGACCCAGGATGACGAACCGATCGTCCGGCCGCCGATGCCACTGCGCTAGGCAAACCCGACATCCGCCAGAACCGGCAGATGATCCGAATAGGCCCGCGCCTCGCGGTCGGTCCACGCCTTGACCATAATTCCGTTCGGCGTGGCGTAGATGCGGTCCAGCCGCAGCACCGGCAGCCGTGAAGGAAAGGTTCGCAGTCGCGTCCGCACCGGACAGCGCGCCGCCAGCACCCGCCGGACCGACATCACCCAGAACCAGTCGTTGAAATCGCCGACCACGACGGTTCGCGGCGCATCCACCAGTGCAGCGAGCGCCCGCGCCTGCGCGTAGCGCTCGTGCATGGAGAGGCCGAGATGGGTGGCCACCACGGTCACCTCGCCGATCGGCGAGCGGATCGCCGCCGAAATCGCCCGGCGCGGCTCCCGCTCCCGATAGGATACGTCGGTCACGGTAGGCTCGGCGGCGAACGGCCAGCGGCTGATCAGCACCTGGCCATAGTCGCCATCCTCGGTGACGATCGAGCGGGCCGCGACGCGGTGTTCGCCGACAACGTCCGCCAGCATGCCGAACACA
>JBKJUA010000128.1:0-3613 GCA_046590305.1 Bradyrhizobium sp. | reverse complement strand
GATGGACCTCGTGTCCCGGATGCGATGCAACGTTTTTCACGCCGCTCCGCAGAGCCGGGACCCAGCCGGATTCCGAAGGATGGACCCCGGATCAGCAGCATCACTGCGTGCTGCGCTGCGTCCGGGGAACGCAAACTCTCAAGACTCACTTCACCTTCTCGAAATACGGCACCAACCTCCCCGCGAACGGCACGAATCGCGCCGTGACCTTGTCACCGATGGCGAGTTCGTTGTCGCCATGGGCCATCATGCGAAAGCCTTCGGCCGCATCGACCAACACGATGTTGTAGGGCACATGCGCGCGGGTTTCGGGTGTCGCGGCGCGGCACACCAGTGAGGTGGCGTAGACTATCGCTGCCCCGCTCGCCTGCCTTGGTTCCGGATCCTGCGCGCCGCAGGCGACGCAGAAGCTGCGGCGGAAATACTGCAAGCCGCCGCAGGCGGCGCAGGATTGATAGACGATCGCGTCCGCGCCCGTGGTCCAGTCGGCAGGTTTTTCGCTCATCGCACCTGCTCCAGGAACATGCTGACATGCGACGACAATACGCCGCCGTCGCCATGCAACAACGCGACCGAGGCATCGCGCAGCTGACGGTTGCCCGCCCGTCCCGTCATTTGCAGCTGCGTCTCCACCAGATGCGCCATCGCGCCGCCGACGCCGCAATGACCGTAGCTTAGCAATCCGCCATGGGTGTTGAGCGGCATCGCGCCGTCACGGCTGAAATGCCCGGAGCGTACCCTGGCCGCCGCCTCGCCGCGCCCCGCGAGGCCGAGGTCCTCCAGCAGCATCGCCAGCGTGATGGTAAAACTGTCGTAGACCGCGGCGTAGCGCACGTCTGAAATCGCGAAGCCGGCGGCCTGCTTCGCCTTGGCAATCGCAATCTCGGCGCCGAGTTCGCTGAGGGCGGGTGCTGCCGTGATGTGCTGATGGGTATGCGCCTGGGCGCAGCCGCGCACACGCACGCCGGCCTCCCCGGTGCGCTCGCGGCTGATCACGAACGCGGCACCGCCGTCCGACACTGGACAGCAATCCAGCAGCTTCAAGGGCATCGCCACCGGTTTCGACGCCATCACGTCGGCCACGCTGATGGCGTCGTGGAATTGCGCGCCGGGATGGGTGAGCGCGTGGCTGCGCATCAGCACCGCGAATTCAGCGAGATCTTCCTGCGTCACGCCGTATTCGTGCATGTAGCGCGAAGCGACCAGGCCGTAATAGGCCGGGATGGTCGGCCCCAACGGCACCTCGTAATCGGGATGGCCGACCTGCGCCAGCGCCAGGATTGAGGCATCGCGGCTCTGCCCGGTCAGCCGGTTCTCGCCGCCGACCACCAGCACATGCTTGACGATGCCGGCCTCGACCAGATGATGCGCCAGCATGCTCATGGCGAGGCCGGTGGCGCCGCCGACTTGCACCGCATGGGCGTAGGACGGCTTGATTCCAAAGTGCTCGGCGAACACGGTCGCCAGCATGATGTGCGGCGACACCGTCGAGTAGCCGCACAGCACGCCATCGATCTCGCTGCGCTTCAGGCCCGCGTCGGATATTGCGAGTTGCGCGGCCTGGCTCATCAGGTCGAGCGAGGATGAGCCCTCGTGCTTGCCGTATGATGTGAGGCCGACGCCGGTGATGAAGCTCATGTCAGTCCTTCATCTCAATAAGACTTCGGCATACCCAGCACCTTCTCGGCGATGAAGCTGAGAACGAGCTGCGGGCTGATCGGGGCGATGCGCGGGATCAGCGATTCCCGCAGATACCGTTCGACATGATACTCCTTGGCATAACCAAAACCGCCATGGGTCATGACCGCCTGTTCGCAGGCCTGGAAGCCGGCTTCGCCGGCGAGATACTTCGCGGCATTGGCGGCCGGGCCGCATGGCAGGCCCTGGTCGTATTGCCAGCCCGCTGACATCACCATCAGCCATGCCGCCTCCAGCTCCATCCAGTTCTTCGCCAGGGGATGCTGGATCGCCTGGTTCTTGCCGATCGGACGGTTGAAAACGATGCGGCTCTTGGCGTAGTCGGTGGCGCGCTTCAGCGCCACCTTGCCGAGACCGACCGCTTCGGCAGCGATCAGGATGCGCTCCGGATTCATGCCGTGCAAGATGTATTCGAAGCCGCGGCCTTCCTCGCCGATCCTGTCCTCGACCGGAATCACAAAATTCTCGAAGAACAATTCGTTGGAGTCGACGGCCTTGCGGCCCATCTTCTCGATCTCGTGCACCGCGACGCGCTTCTTGTCGAAATCGGTGTAGAACAGGCTGAGGCCGTGGGTTGGGTTCTTCACCTCTTCCAGCGGCGTAGTGCGCGCCAGCAGCAGGATCTTGTTGGCGACCTGCGCGGTCGAGATCCAGACTTTCTGGCCGTTGACGACGTATTTGTCGCCGGTCAGAACCGCACGGGTCTTCAACTGCGTGGTGTTGAGGCCGGTGTTGGGCTCGGTGACGGCGAAGCAGGATTTGTCGCGGCCATCGACGATTCCCGGCAGCATCCGCCGGCGCTGCTCGTCGGTGCCGAACACGACCACTGGATTGAGCCCGAACACGTTCATATGCACCGCCGAAGCTCCGGACATGCCGGCGCCGGATTCGGAAATCGTTCGCATCATGATCGCGGCATCGGTGATCCCCAGACCCGAACCGCCATACTCCTCGGGGATGCAAATGCCGAGCCAGCCGGCATCGGCCAGCGCGCGGTGGAAGTCGGCGGGGTAGCCGCCCTCCTTGTCCTTCTTCAGCCAATAGGCGTCGTCGAAGCGCGTACAGATCTTGCCGATCGCGTCGCGGATCGATTCCTGGTTGGCGGTCAGTGCAAAATCCATGGTCTCAATCCCTCGTGGCGGGCGCCGTTATGGTAACGCTGTCGCGAACCAGCGCGGCAATCTCGTCGGCGGAGTAGCCGGCATCCCTGAGAATTTCCTCGCCGTGTTCATTGAGCCGCGGCGCCAGCCGCGCCGTCTCGACCGGCGTGTCCGACCAAGTGGCGGCGACCTTCATGTTGCGGATCTTGCCCTCGGTCGGATGATCGACCACGGGGAAAAAGTCCGTCGCCACCAGATGCGGATCCCGCAACATGCCCTCGAGGTCATGCATCGGCATCACGGGGACGTCGGCCTTGACCAGCAGTTCCGTCCACTCGGCGGTGGTGCGCGTCTCGAGAATACGCGCCAGTTCAGCATAGACGGTGTCGATATTGACGGCCCGTCCGGCAAAGGCCGCAAACCGGGGATCGCGGCGCAGGTCATCGCGTCCGGTTGCCGCAAAGAAATTTTCCCATTGCTTGTCGTTGTAGACGATCACGCAGATGTAGCCGTCGGAGGTCTTGTACGGCCGCCGGTCGCGCGACAAATGCCGCGCATAACCGCCCTTGTCGAGCGGCGGCTCATAAGTGAGGCCGCCCATGTGATCGCCCATGACAAAGCCCGCCATGGTCTCGAACATCGGAATGTCGACGCGCTGGCCACGCCCGGTACGATCGCGATTCACCAGGCTGGCGCAGATGGCGCCGACAGCGGTCAAGCCCACGATGCGGTCGACCAGCGCATTGGGCACATAGCGCGGCACGCCGTCGCTGGTCTGCGCCATCAGCGCGGGAAGCGCGGTGGCGCCCTGGATC
>JBKJUA010000381.1:0-4295 GCA_046590305.1 Bradyrhizobium sp. | reverse complement strand
TGGCTTCCTCGACCTTCTTGCCGGCATACATCACGATGACGCGTTGGGCGGTCTGCGCGACGACGCCGAGGTCGTGCGTGATCAGGATCAGCCCGGTGCCGAGTTCCTTCTGCAGCTCGACGATCAGCGCCAGGATCTGGGCCTGGATGGTAACGTCGAGCGCCGTGGTCGGCTCGTCCGCGATCAACAGCGCCGGCCGGCACGCCAGCGCCATCGCGATCATGGCGCGCTGGCGCATGCCGCCGGAAAGCTGATGCGGATATTCCCGCGCCCGCTGCTCGGGTTCGGGAATCCGGACCAGACGCAGCATGTCGACGGCCTGGTTCGAGGCTTCCTTGGCGGTCAGCTTGCGATGCAGGCGAACCGCTTCGGTGATCTGGTCGCCGATCCGCATGACGGGGTTGAGCGAGGTCATTGGCTCCTGAAAAATCATCGAGATGCGGTCGCCGCGGATCGCGCGCATCTCGGCCTCGTCGAGTTCAAGCAGCTCGGTGCCTTCGAGGGTGACGGAGCCGCCGACAATGCGGCCGGGCGGATCGGGTACCAGCCGCATGATCGACAGCGCGGTCACGCTCTTGCCGCAACCGGACTCGCCGACGATCGCCAGCGTCTCGCCGCGGCGAACGCTGAATGAAACGTCGTCGACTGCCTTGAACAGCCCCGAACTGGTGAAGAACACCGTTTGCAGGTTCTTCACGTCGAGAACCATATCGTCCGCCAAAACTTCGTTCATCAGCCGCGCTGCCTCGGATCGAGGATGTCGCGCAGCGCGTCGCCGAACAGGTTGGTGCCGAACACCGCAAGGCTGATCGCGACGCCCGGGAAGATCACCAGCCACGGCGCGGTGCGGACATATTCCGCCGCCGATTCCGACAGCATGCGGCCCCATGACGGATAGGGCTCGGGGATGCCGAGGCCGAGGAACGACAGCGAGGCCTCGGTGAGAATGGTCGAGCCGAGTTGCGCCGTCATCAGTACGATCAGCGGCGCCAGCGTGTTGGGCAGCACGTGGCGCAGCGCGATGCGGGTTTCGCTCATGCCGACCGATTTCGCGGCCTCGATGAACGGCAGTTCGCGCAGCGCCAGCGTGTTGGCGCGGATCACGCGGGCGACGGTCGGGATCAGCGGGATTGCGATTGCGATGATCACGTTCGGCAGCGACGGCCCCAGCGCCGCAGTCATGACCAGCGCCAGCACCAATAGCGGCAGCGCCTGCAGGATATCGGTGATGCGCTGGAACACCAGATCGACCCAACCGGACAGGTAGCCGGAGGCGAGGCCGACGATCACGCCGATCGACGAACCGAGCAGGGTGGAGCCGACGCCGACGGCGAGCGAGATGCGGGCGCCGTGGATGATGCGGCTCCAGACGTCGCGGCCAAACGAGTCGGTCCCCAGCCAGTGCTGCGCGCTGGGCGACGCCAGGCGCTGCAGGGAATCGACGGAGAGCGGATCGTAGCGGCCGATGAAATCGGCCAGCAGTGCGGCCAGCACGAACAACACCATGATGACGAGTCCGATGGCGCCGAGCATATGACGCTGCGCCAGATACGTCAGCTTTCGCCAGCCATGCGTCGAATGCGCGCCGGCGCGCCGCAGTTCGCTATCGTAATTGATGACGGCCAAAGTTGTCTCCAAATCTTCCCAAAAATCAGTCCGTGTAGCGAATTCGTGGATCGATCGCGGCGTAGAGCATATCGACCGCGAAGTTCGTGACCACCACGACCAGGGCGATCAGCATCACCAGGTTCTGCACGATCGGATAGTCGCGCCACCGGATCGCCTCGACCAGGAAGCGGGCGACGCCGGGAATGTTGAACACGGTCTCGGTGACGATCAGGCCGCCGATCAGGAATGCCGCCTCGATGCCGATCACGGTGATGACCGGCAGCACGGCGTTCTTCAGCGCATGGTGATAATTGACCGAGGCCTCGGACGCGCCCTTGGCGCGGGCGGTGCGGATATAATCCTGCCGCAATATTTCGAGCATCGAGGAGCGGGTGATCCGCATGGTCAATGCGGCGCTGCGAAAGCCGACCGCCATCGCCGGGACGGCGTAGATCGCGAACGCCTCGGTCCAGGTCGCCGGGTTCGGGTTGAAGATCGGCATGGTTCCGAACATCGCGACCGACGCCATCAGGATCAACAGGCCGAGCCAGAACGACGGCAGCGACAGGCCGCTCAGGCTGACGACGCGGAGCGCATAATCGAGCCGGGTGCCTTGTTTCACCGCGCTGATGACCCCGAGCGGAATGCCGATCGACGCGGAGAACAACAGCGCCAGGGCGGCCAGCTTTGCAGTGATCGGAATCCGCGGCAGGATCTCCTGCAGCGCGGGCTTTTCGGACACGTAGGAATAGCCGAGGTCGCCCTGCAGCAGCCCGCCGATCCATTTCACATATTGCACGAAGATCGGCTGGTCGAGGCCGAGCTCCTTCTCGAGGTTGGCCTTGTCGGCCTGGTCGACGAAGCCCGCGGCGTCGAACAGGATGTCGACGATGTTGCCGGGCACGACGCGCAGCAACACAAAGATGATGACCGAGATCCCGAACAGGGTCACGAGCATCAATACGAGGCGCCGCACGATATAGGCAAACAACGGGCTGCTCCTGTCAGCGCGTACTCCGCAGAAACGGATGGCGTTCTGCGACCGGAATACGCGCAAATGCTAGAGGCTGGAGGGCTGCTTCTGCCGCGATGCGCGGCAGAAGATTACTTGTCCATCCACAAATCCTCGTAACGGTAGCCGTTATAGGAGCTATTCACCATGATGGTGACGCCCTTGACATAAGGCTGCCAGCACGAGCCCGAGCGGCCGTGGTAGATGATCGGACGGGCGACGTCCTCCTGCAGCTTCTTGTCGATTTCCCACACCAGCTTCTTGCGTTTGGCAACATCGGTCTCGACCGATTGCTCGTCGAACAGCTTCTCGATGTCCTTGTTGCAATAGTTGGTGTAGTTCCGCTCCGAGCCGCAGGAATAGTTTTCGAAGAACGACTGGTCGGGATCGTCGACCGCATTGCCGGTCAGGTTGAGGCCGAGCGCATAATCCTTGCGCGCCACCTTGGAGAACCAGTTGGCGGTTTCGACCACTTCAAGTTCGCCGTCGATATGGATGCTCTTGAGCTGGTCGATCAGGATGATGGCGGGGTCGCGGTAGATCGGAATGTTGCGGGTTGCGACCTTGACCGCGAGGCGCTTCTCGGGTCCATAGCCCGCCTTCGCCATCAGCTTGCGGGCTTCGTCGCGGTTGGCATTGATGTCGGGGCCGTAGCCTGGAATCTTCTCCAGCATTTCCTTCGGCATGGCCCATAATCCGCCTGGGGCGGGAAGCATGGTGCCGCCGATATCGGCCTGGTCTTCGAACAGGATCGATACGAACGCCTTGCGGTCGATCGCCATCGCCATCGCCCGGCGAATATCGAGATTGTCGAACGGCGGCGAGGAGGAATTGACGATGATGTTGGTAGAGACGTTGATCGGCTCGACCACGCACACCGCTTTCGGCGCCTGCTTCTTGACGTCCTTGAGCAGCGGAATCGATACTTCGGTCGGGAACGTCATGTCGAACTGGCCGGAGATGAAGCCGAGGATCGCCGTCGACCGGTTGGTGATGATGGTGTATTCGATGCCGTCGAGATGCGGGAGGCCCTTCTTCCAGTAATCCGGGTTGCGTGTGATCTTGATGGATTCGTTGGCTTTGAACTCGACGAATTTGAACGGACCGGTGCCGGTCGGTTTGGTGCGCATGTCGCCGGGCGAGACATGGCAGGGATAAACCGGCGTATAGCCGGAAGCGAGCAGCGCCAGCAGCGACGGCTGGGGCCGCGTCAGATTGAACGCGACCTCGAAATCGCCTTTCGGCGTGACATCGACAACCTCGCTGTACCAGGACTTGCGCGGGTTCTTGCGGAATTTCTGCTGGGATTTGCCCATCAGCATGTCGAAGGTGCATTTGACGTCGGCGGAGGTGAAGGGCTTGCCGTCGTGCCATTTGACGCCTTGCCTGAGCTTGAAGCTGAGCGTTTTCCTGTCGCCGCTCCAGGCCCAGCTCTCCGCGAGGTCGGGGACGATCGAGTCCATGGAGTTCTGCGCCACGTCCTGCTTGTACATGACGAGGTTGTTGAAGATCGGCATGAAGGGAATGTTGACCGAATAGGTCGCCTCCTCATGGATCGAGGCGCTGGCCGGACTGTCGCGGTGATAGACCTTGAGGATGCCGCCCTTTTTGGGCTCGGCAGCCAACGCAGCCACATTGGAAGCCGCAAACAAAGACAACGCCACGGCCGCAAGCG
>JBKJUA010000225.1:0-4209 GCA_046590305.1 Bradyrhizobium sp. | reverse complement strand
TGCCGTCACCAAATTCACCTATGCCGAAATGTTGGCCGAGGTGAAGACCCTCGCCGCCATCATGCAGGATTTCGGGGTGACGAAAGGCGACCGCGTCATCCTCTATATGCCGATGGTGCCGGAAGCCGTGGTGGCGATGCTGGCCTGCGCGCGGATCGGCGCGGTGCACAGCGTGGTGTTCGGCGGTTTTGCCGCCAAGGAACTCGCCACCCGGATCGAGGATGCCAAGCCGAAACTGATTTTTTCGGCGAGCTGCGGGCTCGAGCCCGGCCGCCTCGTACACTACAAGCCGCTGCTCGACGAAGCCATCAATCTTTCCAGCGTGAAACCCGCGGCCTGCATCGTGCTGCAGCGACCGCAGCAGCGCTGCGATCTTGTGAGTGGCCGCGATCACGACTGGGCCGAACTGCGGTCCAGCGCGATCTCAGCGAAGAAATCCGCAGACTGCGTGCCGGTCAAGGCAACCGATCCGCTCTACATTCTCTACACCTCAGGCACCACGGGCAAGCCGAAGGGCGTGGTGCGCGACAATGGTGGGCATCTGGTCGCGCTGAAATGGTCGATGTTCAACCTCTACGGCGTCAAGCCCGGCGAAGTCTGGTGGTGCGGCTCCGACATCGGCTGGGTGGTCGGCCACAGCTACATCATCTACGCACCGCTGCTGCATGGCGCGACCTCGATCATGTATGAGGGCAAGCCGATCGGCACGCCGGATGCCGGCGCGTTCTGGCGGGTGATATCGGAGCACAAGGCGGTGGCGCTGTTCACCGCACCGACCGCGTTCCGCGCCATCCGCAAGGAAGACCCGGACGGAAAGTTCATCCGGCAATATGATCTTTCGAAATTCCGCACGCTGTTTCTGGCCGGCGAGCGCGCCGATCCGCCGACGGTGGAATGGGCGGAGCAACAGCTGAAGGTGCCTGTGATCGACCACTGGTGGCAGACCGAAACCGGCTGGTGCATCGCCGGCAATCCGGTCGGCCTCGGCATGCTGCCCGTCAAACACGGCTCGCCGACGGTGCCGATGCCGGGCTATCAAATCGAGGTGGTCGACGAAGCCTCGAAGCCTTTGCCCGCGGGCACCATGGGCTCGATCGTGATCAAGCTGCCGATGCCGCCGGGCTGCCTGCCGACACTTTGGGAGCAGGACGAGCGCTGCAAGGAAGCCTATTTCAACGAATTCCCCGGCTACTACAAAACCTCCGACGCCGGCTACAAGGATGAGGACGGCTACGTCTTCGTGATGGGCCGCACCGACGACATCATCAATGTCGCCGGCCACCGTCTTTCCACCGGCGGCATGGAAGAGATTCTGGCCGCGCATCCCGATGTCGCCGAATGTGCGGTGCTCGGCATCAAGGACGCCATCAAGGGCGAGGTGCCCTGCGGCTTCCTGGTGCTGAAGGCCGGCGTGGCGCGCAGCCATGCCGAGATCGAAAAGGAGATCGTGGCGCTGGTGCGCGACAAGCTCGGCCCGGTCGCGGCGTTCAAGCTCGCGATCACGGTCGGAAGGTTGCCGAAGACGCGCTCCGGAAAAATTCTGCGCGGCACCATCAAGAAGATCGCCGACGGCGACCAATGGACCATGCCCGCGACCATCGAGGATCCCAAGGTGCTGGAGGAGATCGAGGGCGCGCTGAAGGGCAGGGTGTGAGTGCCGCCGGCACCGTCCCTCGGTTCCGTCATTGCGAGGAGCACTTGCGACGAAGCAATCCATTCTTCCCTTGTGTGGTGCGATGGATTGCTTCGCGGAGCCTGTCATCGGGCGCGCATTCGCGCGACCCGGTGGCTCGCAATGACGGCGGAGGGACCTTAATCCGCTTCGATCAACGAAATTGCCTTGTTTTTGATGGATTGCCGCGTCAAGTCCGGCAACGACGAAATGAGATAGCGGACAGAACATGCGACGCAATTCGGCACGAATCATCCCGCTCCTGCTCCTCCTCGCCCCTCTCCTCGCAGGGTGCCTCGAGCGCGGACAGCCGACCATGACCGACACCTCAGGCGACGACGACGCGTTCTGCGCCCGCAGCCATGCCGTCGGCTCGCCGGACTATGTCAATTGCCGCAAGGACCGCGACGTCCAGCGCGCCAACGCCAATTCGCGCGTCGACAAGCGGCAACGCAATCTCGGCGAATACATGCTGAACAATCCGACGCGGCCTTAAGGCAGCATGATTCGGAAAAGTGGGGACCGGTTTTCCGAAAGGATCATGCTCAAAACAGAGCATGATCCGGAAAAGTGGGGACCGGTTTTCCGAAGGGATCATGCTCAAAACAGAAGGAGACCATCATGGACGAAGACAAATTCAACACCAGCCTGCGCGGCTTTCTCAAGAAGGTCGGCATCACTTCGCAGCGCGAGATCGAGAAGGCGGTGCGCGACGCGGTCGCTTCCGGCCGCCTCAAGGGCAACGAAAAGCTGCCGGCCAAAATGGTGCTGACCATCGGCGGCATCAGCCTGACGCACGAGATCACCGAAGAGATCGAATTGGGGTAATCCCTCCCCCCGCGATAGCGGTGGGGTCGAGACGAGCGAAGCTCGCTCTTGGGTGGCCGGCCGAAGGCCGGTCGGATGGGGGTGTCTCGGCAAACAATCTGCCGGCGGAATGAACGGAAGCAGCCCCCCACCCGTCACATCGTTCGCTGCGCTCACGATGCGCCACCCTCCCCACCGTTACGCGGGGGGAGGGATAAGGGAAGCCTTGCGAAACAACTGGCCGCGAAGGATGCTCACACGCTCCGTTCATCGAGGGATTCGTCATGCCTGTCGACGTCAAAGCCGCCACTGACCGCCTGATGCGCTTTCTCGCCGTCGAGGGCGTGACCGGAAAGGAAGCCGCGATCGGGCGCGAGCTCGCCGCGGCGCTGCAGGAAAGCGGCGTGCCTGAGGATGCCATCCGCCTCGACGACGCCAACACGCGCATTCCCGTGCCGACCGAGACCGGCAACCTCATTGTCGACCTGCCCGGCCGCGGCGCGATGCACAACCAGCCGCGGATCATGTTCATGACCCACATGGACACCGTGCCGCTGTGCGCCGGAGCGAAGCCGAAGCTGACGAGACGCAAGATCGTGAACGAGGCGAAGACCGCGCTGGGCGGCGACAACCGCGCCGGCTGCGGCGTTCTCGTCACGCTGGCAGCCGAGCTTGCGAAGCAGAAGCTCGATCATCCGCCGATCACGCTGTTGTTCTGCGTGCGGGAGGAGAGCGGGCTATGGGGTGCGCGCCACGTCAAGACCGCCGACCTCGGCTCGCCGGTCATGGCTTTCAACTATGACGGCGGCTCGGCCTCCAATGTCACCATCGGCGCCGTCGGCGCCGATCGCTGGCAGGTCGAGATTTTCGGCCGCGCCTCCCATGCCGGCGTCGCGCCGGAGCGCGGCATCAGTTCGACCATGATCCTGGCGCTGGCGCTCGCCGACGTGAAAGCCGGCGGCTGGTTCGGCAAAGTGACAAAAGGCAAGCGGCAAGACAGGAAACAGGGCACCAGCAATGTCGGTCCCGTCACCGGCGGCGACGGCCGGCCGGCCGGGGACGCCACCAACGTCGTCACCGACTATGTGCATGTGCGCGGCGAAAGCCGCAGCCACGACGGCAAGTTCTTCAGGGAGATCACCAGGGCCTACAAGGCGGCGTTCGAGAAGGCCGCCAGGCGCGTCAAGAACAGCGATGGCAAGTCGGGCCGCATAAAATTCAAGGCCGAGACCGACTATTATCCGTTCCGCATGAAGGACAGCCTGCCGGTGGTCAAGCGCGCGGCCGCCGCCGTGTCCGGCATCGGCGGAACGCCTGTCATCCGCACCGCGAATGGCGGGCTCGACGCCAACTGGATGGTTCGCCACGGTATTCCCACCGCGACCTTCGGCGCCGGGCAAAACGAAGTGCACACGATCGACGAGTGGATCAATCTCGACGAATACGACCGGGCGTGTGCGCTCGCCGTGCGACTCGCGACCATGCGGTAGACCTGGCGATCACAAGGGACATCACCACATGGACATCAAGGTCAGGGACTCCAACGGCGCGCTGCTCGCCGAGGGCGACAGCGTGACGCTGATCAAGGACCTCAAGCTGAAGGGGTCGTCGACAGTGCTCAAGCGTGGCACCGTCATCAGGGGTATTCACCTCACCGACAATGCCGACGAGATCGAAGGCCGCACCGACAAGGTCAAGGGCCTGGTGCTGCGCACGGAGTTTCTGAAGAA
>JBKJUA010000086.1:0-4170 GCA_046590305.1 Bradyrhizobium sp. | reverse complement strand
CCTCGATTTGTTGACTTGCCGGGCTGCGAAACTAGAGTTGACGTCGCACAAGGAAATGAATCGCATGACGTTGCCGATGAGCTGGAACGAATGGGCGCAGCACGACGGCGTGGCGCTGGCAGCGCGCATCAGGAAGGGTGAGCTGACGGCAAAAGAATTGGCAAGCCAGGCGGCCGCTGGCATCGCGAAGGTCGATCCGGCGCTGTCGGGCGTGGTCGAGGTCTTTGAGGACGCGATTGCCGATCCCGCGAAGGACGGCGCCAATCTGGCGGGGCCGTTTGCCGGCCTGCCGTTCCTGATGAAGGATTTGGGCCCGACGATGAAGGGCCGCTTGCAGGAAATGGGCTCGCTGCTGATGCGCGGCAACCGCGCCACTGCCGATACGTTCCTGACCGCGAAGATGCGCGAGGCCGGTCTCAATCTGATCGGGCGGACCACCACGCCGGAGTTCGGCGTTTGCAGTTCGGCCGACAATCCCGCCGTCTACGTCACCCGCAACCCCTGGAACACGGACTACACGACTTGCGGATCGTCAGCCGGCAGTGCGGCCATGGTCGCAGCGGGAGCCGTGCCGATCGCGCATTCAACGGATGGCGGCGGCTCGATCCGTATTCCGGCCGGGGTCAACGGCAACATCGGCCTCAAGGTTTCGCGGGGCGTGTTCTCGCTCGCGCCGCACATGTCCGACTTGACCGGGCTGGTATCGATCCAGGGCTGCCAGTCGCGTTCGGTGCGCGATACCGCTGTTTTTGTCGATGCCTGCCGAGGTCCGGCGCCTGGCGAATTCATGCCGTTCTGGACCTCGCCGGAGCCTTATCAGGAGTTGGTCAAGCGCGATCCCGGTCGGCTCAGAATCGCGCTCTCGCACCAATGGGGCGACTACCGCGCGACGCCCGCGATCGCTGCAGAACTCGAAAGAACCGGAAAATTTCTCGAAGGCCTTGGCCATCACGTGGATTACGCGTTGCCCGCGATCGATTACCGCGCCGCCTTTGACGCCCAGACCACCTGCTACATCAGCAACTTCGCCATCGTGATCGGCAACATGCTGGCGGCGCGCGGGCTAGACCGACCGCCGGCCGATCTGGTCGAGCCGGTCAACATCCGGATCTGGGAAGCCGGCCGGCACACGACATTTGCCGAGCGGGCCCGGATGCAGGCGGTCTTCAACACGACGACCCGCGGTTTCGGTGCGTTTTTCGAGGAGTGGGACATCATCCTGACGCCGATCACGGCGCTGCCGACACCGAAGGTCGGCACATCTGAATATTTGACGATATCGGACAATCCATCCGTGCTGGACTGGTTCGGCAATCTATGGCGCAACTTCGCCTTCACCCCGCTGGCCAATCTCTGCGGACTTCCGGCGATCTCGCTGCCGCTGGCGCAACATGAGAATGGGTTGCCGCTTGGCATCCAGGCTCAGGCCAGGCAGGCCAATGACGGTCTGCTGCTGCAGCTGGCGGCACAGATCGAGCGGGCCGTGGGCGGGCAATGGAACAACGGGCGCACGCCTGGGGTGCACGTGACTCACGGTTGAAGGCCCATCGCGCCTTTTGCTCGCTTCGCAATATGGCGTAGAACGTTGGCATGTCCAAAGCACCCGTCATCACGCAGCTACCGTTCGAGCAACTCGCCGAAGCCATCAAGGGCAGCCGCTCCGTCTATGGTCACATCAGCGGACTTCGGCTCGACCGCGCCGCGCCAGGCGAAGCCTGGTCGAGCCTGCCCTACCGCCCGGTCTTCGTTGGCGACACCGCGACCGGCGTTCTGCACGGCGGCGTCGTCACCGCCATGCTCGACGAGAGCTGCGGCATGGCCGTCCAGCTCGCGCTCGATGGCACCAGCGCCATCGCTACGCTCGACCTGCGGATCGACTATCAGAAGCCGGCAACGCCGGGCCTCGACATCCGGGCGCATTCAGTCTGCTACCGTGTCACCCGCTCGATCGCCTTCGTGCGCGCGACGGCCTACCAGGAATCCGAAGACGATCCCGTCGCCACCGCAACGGCCTGCTTCATGGTCGGCGCCAACCGGACCAACATGCTGGACCGGGCGATGGAGACTCGCGCGCTGCCGGTGCTGGAAGCGCCGGAGGATCCCGCAGGCGCGTTCGCCAACAGCCCGTTCGCGCGTTGCCTGGGCATCCGCATCGGCGAGGGTGACACGCTGCTGATGCCGTTCTCGCCAAAAATCATCGGCAATCCGATCCTGCCCGCCATCCACGGCGGCATGACCGGCGCCTTCCTCGAAACCACCGCGATCGTGGGCGTGGCGCGCGAACTCGGTGTGTCGTCGCCGAAACCGATCGGCCTCACCGTTAACTACCTCCGTTCCGGCCGCGCCCTCGACAGCCACGCCAAAGTCTCGATCGTCAAGCAGGGCCGGCGCGTCGTCGCCTTCGAGGCGCAGGCATGGCAGGACGACCCGGCCAAACCCATCGCCTCGGCGTTCGGACATTTCCTGCTGCGGCAGGCGCCGGGCATGGACGAGGAATAGGCGCGTCTAGTCTAGCGGTCGATGCCGCACGCCCAACCACCAACGCTCCGCCCCTGCGGAGATCGACCGGAGTATCCGCATCCCATGACCAATCGAGCCGACGCCATTGCCGCAAAGATAGAGGCCTTCATTCGTGCCGAGGTGATTCCCTACGAGAAGGATCCAAGGGCAGGTCCGCATGGCCCGAGCGACGAACTGGTGCAGGAACTGCGCGCCAGGGCACGCAAGGCCGGCGTCCTGACGCCGCACATTCTGCCGGATGGATCCCATCTGACGCAGCTCGAGACGGCGAAGGCCCTGATCAAATCCGGTCTTTCACCCCTGGGGCCGCTTGCCTGCAACACGATGGCGCCCGATGAGGGCAACATGTACCTGCTCGGCAAGGTCGGAAGCGCCGAGCAGAAGGCGCGCTTCCTGGAGCCCCTGGTGTCGGGCGAAGCGCGTTCGGCGTTCTTCATGACCGAGCCGGCGGACACCGGTGGTGCAGGCTCCGATCCGTCGATGATGCAGACCACGTGCAGGCTGGACGGCAATCACTGGGTCATCAACGGGCGCAAGAAGTTCATCACCGGAGCCGACGGCGCCCGGGTCGGCATCGTCATGGCGAAGTCGGACGTCGGCGCGTGCATGTTCCTGGTCGATCTGCCGGATCCCGCGATCCGCACCTTGCGCGTAATCGATACGATCGACAGCTCGATGCCCGGCGGACATGCCGAGATCGAGATCGAGAACCTGCGTGTATCCGCCGACCAGATGCTCGGCGCGTCCGGCGATGGTTTCAAATATGCGCAAATCCGCCTCAGCCCCGCACGCCTGTCGCACTGCATGCGCTGGCTGGGCCTCGCGATCCGCGCCAACGAGATCGCCACCGATTATGCCTGCCGCCGCCACGCATTCGGAAAGCCGCTGGTCGATCACGAAGGCGTCGGCTTCATGCTGGCCGAGAACCTGATCGATCTCAAACAGTCGGAACTGATGATCGACTGGTGCGCAAGCGTGCTCGATACCGGCTCGCTCGGGACGGCCGAGAGTTCGATGGCCAAGGTTTCGGTGTCGGAAGCACTGATGCGGGTTGCCGACCGCTGCGTGCAGGTGATGGGAGGCACGGGCGTCTCGACCGAGACGATCGTCGAGCAGGCTTTCCGCGAGATCCGCGCTTTTCGCATCTATGATGGTCCGACAGAAGTCCACAAATGGTCGCTGGCCAAGAAGATCAAGCGCGATTGGAAAGCCGAACAGCATTGAACAGCAGCGCGACCGCTATTGCGATTCAATCGCAAAGCCGAGTCGCTGACCGGTCTCGTCTACAATGGGTCACGAGACACTCACCTATACGCCATTAGATTTTTGCACTATCGATCGAAACGCGAGGCGTGAACTTGAGCAAACTTTTTGATAAGTGTATTTCGATCCGCCACGAGAGGAAAACGCATGAGTCACCTTGGAGAATGTTTTTGCGGCGCAGTGAAGATTGAAGTTACTGGGTCACCGGAGGGCATGGGGTACTGTCATTGCAGTTCTTGTCGCTCGTGGTCCGGCGGGCCGGTAAACGCCTTCAGTCTTTGGAAGCCCGAAGCAGTGCAAGTCAAATCGGGAGCCGAGCACGTCGCAACATTTCAGAAGACTCCCCTCAGCGAGCGTCAGTATTGTAAGAAATGCGGCGGTCACCTG
>JBKJUA010000410.1:0-6774 GCA_046590305.1 Bradyrhizobium sp. | reverse complement strand
ATGATCGCGGCGCAATTGCTTCAGCCCGGCCAGCACATCGACATCAGGAGCCATGTCGATCACGATGTCCTGGCCGTCGCGCCAGTAGGACGATATCTGCAGGATCGCCGGACCGCTCAGCCCGCGATGGGTGAACAGCAGCGCCTCGTCGAAACGTGCCTTGCCGCAGCTGACGACGGCATCGACCGCGACGCCCGACATCTCCTTGAATTGCGCCAGCAGCGCCGCATCGAAGGTCAGCGGCACCAGTGCGGCGCGCGGCGGCACGATCTCCAGGCCGAACTGCTCGGCGACCTTGTAGCCGAATCCGCTCGATCCCATTTTCGGAATCGAGGGACCGCCGGTCGCGACCACCAGCGCGCGGCCGCGAAACTCGCCCTGGTCGGTGGCCACCACAAAACTGTCGTCGGCTTTCGAAATCGCGGAGATGCGCACGCCCAGTCGCAATTGCGCGCGGGCCTTGCGGCATTCCTCCAGCAGCATGTCGATGATCTGCCGCGACGAGCCGTCGCAGAACAATTGCCCGCGCGTCTTCTCATGAAACGCGATGCCGTATCGCTCGACCAGAACGATGAAATCCTGTTGCGTATAGCTGCTCAGCGCCGAATGGCAAAACCGCGGATTGTTCGACAGGAAGTTCGCGGGCGCGCTGTGCAGGTTGGTGAAGTTGCAGCGCCCGCCACCGGAAATGCGGATCTTCTCGGCCGGCTGCCGCGCCTGCTCCAGCACCAGCACCGAGCGCCCGCGCTGGCCGGCGACGCCGGCGCACATCAGCCCGGCGGCGCCCGCACCGAGGATGATGACGTCATGAACGTTCAGGATCTGAGCATTCGGGTTCGGGTTGCGAGCTTGCTTCATCCCACCAGCAGCACGTCGACCGCCACCGCGAGCTTCTGCTTGCGAGACCCAACGATGATGCCGTCGACCGGCGAGACGTCGGAAAAATCCCGCCCCACCGCCAGCACGATATGATCGTTCTCGACCAGGATGTCGTTGGTCGGATCGAAACCGATCCAGCCCAATCCCTCGCCGCACCACAGCGCGACCCAGGCATGGGTGGCGTCGGCGCCCTGCAGCCGCGGCTGGCCCCGCGGCGGGATGGTGCGCAGATAGCCCGAGACATAGGCCGCCGGCAGACCGAGGCCGCGCAGCCCCGCGATCATCACATGGGCGAAATCCTGGCAGACGCCGTGACGTTTCTCGAACACTTCCGCCAGCGGAGTCGAGATCACGGTGGCCTTCGGGTCGTATTTGAATTCGGTGCGGATCCGGTGCATGAGGTCGACCGCGCCGGCGAGGATGCCGGCGCCTTTCGGAAAACTCCTGGACGCATAGGCCGTCACTGGCTGCTGCACCGGCACCAGCGGACTGGCAAAGATGTAGCCGATCGGCGAGTCCGGCCCGAGGCTGGTGGCCTCGAAGGCCACTTCGCGAACGTTCTCCCATTCCGGACTTGGCGCGGCGCGGCCGGGTGCGGTTCGGGCGACCGACACGCGCGACCTTGAATCGATACGCAGGCTGCGGTGCGAGGTTTCGATCACGATGATCTCGGTGTGAGTCCCGAAAAAATCGTGCCTGATGGCGCGGTCCGCCGGCTTCGGCCGGATCTCGACGGTATGGGAGACCAGTTGCTGTCCGTCGCCGGTCCTGGGCTCCAGCCGCAGCGAGCACCGCGAATAACTCACCGGGCTTTCGTAGGAGTAGGTGGTGACGTGACGGATGTCGTAGATCACGCGAGGCCCGTCAGCTTTTCAGGCCGGCTGGCATTGGGCCCGTGCGGAAAATAATGCGACCCGATGGCATCGGCCAGCGTCAGCAGATCCTGCTCCAGCGCGAACAGCGTTTTGGTGTCGAGCGAAGCCGCCTCCGCCGTCGTCAGCATCGCCTGCAGCGCCACCGCGAGCCGCTGCGGCCGCTCGATCAATCCACCTTCCTTCAGGGTCGGCAGGCTGGCGATGTGATCGTTCAGCGCCGCGACCTGGAACGCGACCGAACGCGGATTATAGGGATCGAGCACCACGAGGTCGCGCACCGGCGGCAGCAAGGGCCCGACCAGGTAGCGCGAGCGATAGGTGATCTGGCAGTCGACCAGGGTCAGGAGGATATCGAGGTCCTCGCTGACGGCCTCGTCATAGGCGAACTGGCGCGCGAAACGCACGGTGTTGATGGCGCGCTCGGCGCGCCGGCCCATTTCGAGGAAGCGCCAGCCGGCGGCGCGGTTCATGTTTTCCTGTGCGAGGCCCGCGAAGCTCGCGAGTTCCTGCAGCGTCAGTTCGGCGGCGATCATCATGCCGTCGTCGTCTTCGACTTCCCGCGCCAGCCGCTCGGACATTTCGGTGATCACCTGCCAGGCGTCCGGCGACAGCCGCTCACGCAGCGATGTCGCGGTTCGTTGCGCCGAATGCACCAGCGACAAGGCCGAGCCGAATTTTTCCGTGCTCTGCAGCGCCTCGGCCACGACCCTGCCAGGCTGCGACCGCGAGGTCTGCGACGCAGCGCCCCATATCACTAGCAGCCGCTGCACCCGTTCGATCGCTGGCATCACGGTCGGAGATCCCTTGCCGGCATCGCGTTGCATGCCGAGCGCCCGCAAGAGCCGCAGCGTCGCCTCGGCGCGCTCCAGATAGCGGCCGAGCCAGAACAGATTGTCGGCGGCGCGGCTCGGCACCACGCCGGCGATGCGCCGGATCCGAACTGTGTCGACCCCCGGCAGCAGGGTGGCGGTCGAAACCGCCCTGTCGGACACCACCCAGACGTCCGCCGCCCGGGCGCCGTCGCCCATCGACACCGCGCGCGCATCAGGCTGATCGGCGATCCGGCAAAAGCCGCCGGGCATGATGGTCCAGCCATCGGCCGTTGCCGCCGCGAACACGCGCAGCACGAAAGGGCGCGGCGTGATGTGGCCGTTGTCCCATACCGGTGTGGTCGACAGCCGAACCAGTTCCTGACCGACATAATCGATACCGCGATCCGATATCGCGGACGTGAGCCGTTCCCGCTCGCTGGCCGACAATTCGCTGGCCAGGATGGGTCCCCTGCCGAAACCGGGAACGCCCCGGCCATAGGCGCCCTCGATGGCAAATTCGTCGAGCCGCTCCAGCACTTCCTCCCGCGCGGCCTTCTGGCCGCACCACCAGGTCGCGATATGCGGCATCTTCAAATCTTCGCCCAGGAAACGCTGGCTCAGGCTGGGCAGGAAGCCCAGCAACGCCCTCGCCTCCATCACGCCGGAGCCCGGCATGTTGGCCATCACGACGCCGTTCTTCCTGATAACATCGATCAGGCCGGGCACGCCGAGTTGCGAGTGAGCGTCAAGTTCCAGCGGATCGAGCGAATTGGAATCGACCCGGCGCAGCAGCACGTCGAGTCGCTTCAGTCCGGCGACGGTACGGATATGAATGCGGTCGCCGCTGACGGCGAGATCGTCGCCCTCGACCAGCAAGAAGCCGAGATAGCGCGCCAGCGTGGCGTGTTCGAAATAGGTTTCGCTGAAGGTGCCCGGCGTCAGCAATCCGATACGCGGCTCGTCGCGGTCGGCACTGGCACGAAGTGAGTCGCGGAACGCCTCGAAGAATGGCGCGACGCGCTCGACGTTCATGGATTTGTAGAGCGAGGTAAAGGCGCGCGACAGCACCAGCCGGTTTTCCAGCGCATAGCCCGCGCCCGATGGCGCCTGGGTGCGGTCACCCAGCACCCACCAGCGCCCGTCGGGCCCACGCCCGACATCCGCGGCATAGATGCTGAGATAGCGACCGCCCGGCGGTTTGACGCCGCACACCGAGCGCAGATATTCGGTGCTGCCGGCAATCGCCGCGGCGGGTATCGCGCCCTCTGCCACCAGGCGGCCGTCGCCGTAGAGGTCGTTCAGCACCAGCTCCAGCAATTCCGCGCGCTGCACGATTCCCGCGGTCAATTGCTGCCAGTCGGCCTCGTCGATCAGGAGCGGCAGGTGGCTCAGCGGCCAGAGCCGGTCGGCGGTCTCGCCGGGCGCGCGATAGGTCACGCCGGCTTCCCGCAAATGCCGGTCGGCGGAACCGAAGCGGCGCTCGATATCGGCGGGGCTCAAGCTCGCAAAGGCGTCGAAGAACCGGGTCCAGACCGCGCGCGGGGCGCCATCCTGGCCGATATACTCATCGGGGATTCCGGGCAGCCGGACATAATCGCGCGCCCACTGTGCCACGCGCCGATTGCCCGGACGGGCCCTGGTTCCCTGACTGCTTGCCCCAATGCTTTCCCGGCCGTCGCGTCCCGCCATCCCGACTCTCCCGCCCTCAAAGCCCATTCTCAATGAAGCAGCGGCGTCCTCAAGTCGAGGGTCAAAGGGAACTCAATTGTGCGTTCTTCGCGCGGCGGATCGATCTTGCCGGGGGTATGGCCGTGGTCCTGGAACCGGGCCAGCCGGCGGGCCTCGGCCTCGTAGGAATTGATCGGTTTGGTATCGTAGGTGCGGCCGCCGGGGTGGGCGACGTGGTAGACGCAGCCGCCCAGCGAGCGGCCGTTCCAGGTATCAATCAAGTCAAATGTCAGCGGCGCGTGAACCGGGATGGTCGGGTGCAGGCCTGAATGCGGCTGCCAGGCTTTGAAGCGGACGCCCGCGACCGCCTCCCCGGCGCGGCCGGTTTCGGTCATCGGCATCCGTCGGCCATTGCAGGTGACGACGTGGCGTCCCTCGACGAAGCCTGTGGCCTTGACCTGCAGCCGCTCCACCGAGGAATCGACATAGCGGACGGTGCCGCCCGCCGAGCCCTCTTCGCCGAGAACGTGCCACGGCTCCAGCGCCTGCCGCACTTCCAGCGAGACGCCGCCATGGTGGACCCGGCCGAACGCCGGAAAACGAAACTCGAGCTGCGCCGCATACCAGTCCGGCGAGAAATCGTAGCCGGATTGTTTCAACTCGCCGAGCACGCCCTGAAAATCCTCCCAGAGGAAATGCGGCAGCATGAAACGATCGTGCAGCGTGGTGCCCCAGCGCACGAACTTGCCCTGCTGCGGCTCGCGCCACAGTTTGGCGATGAGCGCCCGGATTAGCAATTGCTGCGCCAGCGACATGCGCGGATCGGGCGGCATTTCGAGAGCGCGGAATTCGACCAGCCCGAGCCGGCCGGTGGTGCCGTCGGGCGAATAGAGCTTGTCGATGCAGATCTCGGCGCGGTGGGTATTGCCTGTGATGTCGACCAGGATGTGCCGGAACAGGCGATCGACCAGCCACAGCGGCGCCGGCGTACCCGGCGGCGGCACATGGGACAGCGCGATCTCCAGTTCGTAAAGCCCGTCATGCCGGGCCTCGTCGATGCGCGGCGCCTGGCTGGTCGGCCCGATGAACATCCCGGAGAACAAATAAGACAGCGACGGGTGCCGCTGCCAGTACAAGACGAGGCTCTTCAGCAGATCCGGACGGCGCAGGAACGGCGAGTCCGCGGGCCTGGAGCCACCGACCACGACATGATTGCCGCCGCCGGTGCCGGTGTGACGGCCGTCGACCAGGTACTTGTTGGCGCCGAGCCTCGTCTGCGCGGCATCTTCGTAAAGCCCGAAAGTGATATCGACGGCCTCGCGCCAGTTTTGCGCCGGCTGGATGTTGATCTCGATCACCCCGGGATCCGGCGTCACTTTTATCACTTCCACCCGCGGGTCGAATGGCGGCGGGTAGCCCTCGACATGGACCTGCATCTGCATTTCTTCCGCGGTCGCTTCCACCGCGGTCACCAGTTCGAGATAGTCTTCCAGCTTCTCCACCGGCGGCATGAACGCGCACAGAATACCGTCGCGGATCTCGATCGACATCGCGGTGCGCACGCCGCCGCCCTTGAGCTGCTGCTCCTGTACCTCCTGATGCGGCGCGGCCCCGGGCGGCGCCGCCCCGTCATAAACCGGCAGCTCCTCGCGCGGCTCCAGCGGATCCTGCTCGACGGTGTAGGGATATTCGTCCGCCTCGATATGCGGCAAGGACGCGATCGGCAGCCTCAATCCCAGCGGCGAATCGCCTGGTGTCAGGAACAGATTGCCGCGGCGCAGTTTCCAGCGCTCGCTCTTCCAGCGCGAGGGAGATTTGCCGGCATCGGCATTCCAGCGCTGGATCGGCAGCACGAAACCCTTGGGAACATTCAGCCCCTGATCGAACACCCGCGCCATACGCGAGCGTTCTTCCGGATCGGACAATTTGGAATCGGAGGGATCGACATTGGGCGGGAGGCCAGCTTCCTTCTGCAGCCAGTGCGCGGGATCTTCGAACGCCGGCAGGACGAATTCGGAATCGACCCCGAGTTTTTCCGCGGTGGAATCGGCAAAGCGCTCGGCATCCTCGATGCTGGCTTTGCGCGGCTTTTCGATGGTCGCGATCAGGTCGGGATTCTTCCAGATCGGCACGCCGTCCTTGCGCCAGTACAGTCCGAACGCCCAGCGTGGCAGGCTTTCGCCGGGATACCATTTGCCTTGCCCGTAATGCAGCAGGCCGCCCGGCGCGAAGCGGGTGCGTAACTTCCGGATCAGATCGTCGGCGAGACCTCGCTTGGTCGGACCGACCGCGGCGATATTCCATTCCGGCGATTCAAGATCGTCGACCGAGACAAAGGTCGGCTCGCCGCCCATGGTCAGGCGCACGTCGCCCGCTTTCAGATCGGCATCGACCTGCTCGCCGAGCGCGTCGAGCCGCGCCCAGGACTCGTCGGAGAACGGCCGGGTGATCCGCGGCGCTTCGCGGATCCGCTTGACGTTCATCTCGAAGCCGAATTCGACATTGGCAAATCCGACCGCGCCCGAGATCGGCGCCGCCGA
>JBKJUA010000147.1:0-3190 GCA_046590305.1 Bradyrhizobium sp. | reverse complement strand
CCTCGTCGTCGACGCCCATGCCGCCGAACGAGCTTTCCAGCGCCAGCGCCTTGGTCTCGGCCATCGCCGCGGGACCATTGCCCAGCAACTGCTCCACCACCTTGGCGCCGGCGGCTTCCAGATCGGCCAGCGGCACCACTTCATGCACGAGCCCGATGCGACGCGCGTCATCGGCGCCGAAGCGCTCGCCGGTCAGCGCGTAGCGGCGGACCTGGCGAACGCCGATGGCGTCGCATAGTTGTGGGATGATGATGGCGGCGGTCAGCCCCCAGCGCACCTCGGTGATCGAGAATAGCGCATTGTCGGCGGCGATCACCACGTCGCAGGCGGATATCACGCCGGTGCCGCCGCCAAAACAGCCGCCCTGCACCAACGCCACGGTCGGGATCGGCAGCAGGTTCAGCCGCTGCACCGCCTCGAACGTGGCCTGCGACACCGCTTCGTTCTCTTCAGCCGATTTCGGCCGCACGCCATTGATCCATTTCAGGTCGGCGCCGGCCTGAAAGTGCTTGCCATTGCCGTTCAGCACCACGACGCGCAGCGAGGGCTCTTTGCCCAGTTCGTCCATCGCCGCCAGCACGCCGTTGATCAGCCCGGCATCATAGGCGTTGTTGACCTCCGGACGGTTCAACGTGACCGTGGCGACGCCGCGCTCGTCGAGATCCCACAAGACCGGATTGGCAGGCATGGACGATTTCCTTCGCTGATGTTCTTGCGAACGCTGTGTCGGACATTTTGGCCGTGACGGCAAGGCGCGTTCGTGCATCACTGCCGTTCGATCGCGCCGATCCAACCCGCGAACGCATCGAGGATTTCACTCAAGACTTCGCGGTCGTTGCGGCCCGAACGTACAGGCACATGGAAGGAATGGTCGGCATCCCTGACCAGATGCAGCGTCGCTTTTCGCCCGAGGCGCTCGATCACGGGTTCGAGCAGCGCCAGCTCCGCGAGCTTGTCGTTGGTGCCCTGCAGGAACAGCATCGGGATCCCGATATCGGCGAGATGCCTGGCACGATCGTCGGACGGTTTTCCTGCCGGATGCAGCGGAAAGCCGAAAAATGCCAGTCCATCGACGCCCGTCAAGGGCGAAAGAGCTTGCGCCTGCGAGGTCATGCGGCCACCGAAGGACCTGCCGCCCGCAATCAGACGCAATCCGGCGCAGCATCGCCCGGCTTCGGCCACCGCCGCGCGCACGGTCGCGTGTGCAACGGCAGGCGCGTCGGGCCGCTTGCTGCCCTTTTCCATATAGGGAAACTGGTAGCGCAGCGTCGCCACGCCCCGTTCGGCGAGGCCGTGGGCGGCAGCCTCCATGGCGGCGTGGGTCATTCCGGCCCCCGCCCCATGGGCGAAGACAAAACAGGCGCGCGCATCGGCGGGGCGGATCAGCAGCGCGGAGGCCGCGCCCGCATTGCCGACCGCGATCTCGAGCTGTGGCGGACTGCCTGATTTCATTGATCCAACCGCATTCGCTCCGTGCCGGAATGGTACTGCGCCCACTGATTTTGCCTGTCGACAACTGCGCGTCCCCGTTGAATACTATCAGGCATGGACCCGAGAGAGGTCCGGCAAATTCCGGGAGGACGGCATGCGATTCAGCAAGGCTGCGTTGGCATTGATCACGACATCATTGGTTGCTCTGGCAGGCTCAGCCGCTCAGGCCGAGATCGCGGTATCGGCCAATGACGGCAAGATGGTGCTGGAAAACGGCGTGGCCAAGGTGCGCACGCAGCCGGTGCCGGACACCGTTGCCATCATCGAGCTCTCCGGCGGCGCGCCGCGCATGGTCGCGGAATTGCCGGTGCCGACCAGCGTGGTCGGCCCGCCCTCGAGCGTCGCCGTCGCCGCCGACGAGAGTTTTGCGCTGGTCACCGGGGCGATGAAGATCGATCCCGCCGATCCGACCAAGGCGGTGCCCGACGACAAACTGACCGTCATCGACCTCAAATCCTCTCCGCCGAAAGTGCTGGCGACGCTGCAGTCCGGTGCCGGCGCCGCCGGCGTTTCGATCAATCGCGCGGGCACGCTGGCGCTGGTGGCCAACCGCGCCGAGGGTACCGTCTCGGTGTTCACCATCAGCGGTAATACGCTGACTGCGGCCGGCAAGGTCGCGCTCGGCGATGCCAAGTCCGGCCCCAGCCACCCGATGTTTTCCCGCGACGGCACCTCGGCGCTGGTGACACGGGACGGCGACAACAAGATCGCCGTGCTCACGGTCGACGGTAACAAGGTAGAATACGCCAAGCGCGACCTGACTGCGGGGATGCGGCCCTACCAGATCGATTCCACCGGCAGTGGCGACGTCGCTGTGGTCGCCAATATTGGCACCGGCAGCGGCGATGCCGACACCATCAGCCTGATCGACATGCGCGCCAAGCCGGTGCGCGTTGTCACCACGGTGTCCGTGGCGCAAACCCCGGAGGGCCTGAAGATCTCGCCCGACGGCGCCTATGTGGCGGTCACCGCGATGAACGGCTCCAACAAGGCGAAGGCCTCGCCGTTCTACAATGATTTTGGATTGCTGCAGATTTTCCGCATCAGCGGCACCACCCTGACGCCGGTGACGGAAGCCAAGATCGGCCACTGGTGCCAGGGCATCGCGTGGTCGAAGGATTCCAAAACCCTGCTGGCGCAATGCATGGTGGAGAACGCGATCGAGACGTTTACCTTCGACGGCAAGACGCTGACCAAGGGACCGCCGATCGCGCTGAAGGCGAGCCCCGCCGGCATCCGCACCGCCGAGCCGTAGCCGCCGGCCGCACGAAAAAAGCCCGCGGCCATTACGGCAGCGGGCCTTTTCGTTAGCCGGCTGGATTACCAGCCGCGACCGCCGAAACCGAAGGTGATGGCGGGACCGCCATAACCATAGCCGCGGTTATAGCCGCCATAATACGGCCGGGGAGCGTAGCCGTAGCTATTGCCGTAATACGGGCGATGATGACGAAAGCCGTAATGGCGATGGTGGTGGTGACGATGGCCATAGTGACGATGGCGGCGCTGCGAACTGATATCGGTCGACTGCTCGGCCGCGCTGGTTGCGGCTTTCGCCTTCACCGAATTGTCAGCGGCGTTCGCGGCGGAACCTCCGAACAGCGCGGCTGCACCGACGGCAAGTACGAGAGCTAGCTTCTTCATGGAACACTCCAGTTTAACATGTGGAGTGCTAATCGCCGCCGACGTTCAACGTTCCGGA
>JBKJUA010000417.1:0-3742 GCA_046590305.1 Bradyrhizobium sp. | reverse complement strand
TCGTGCATTTCGCCGAGCCGCCGGACGAAAGCGCGATCCGCGAAATGGTCGACCTCGCCGCCGGGGATGAGGTCGCGCAGCACATCAGCTTCGACACGGTCGAGGCAAAAGATTGGGTCAAGGCGACGCTTGCAGATCTGGTCCCGGTCCGCGCCGGGCGCTTTGTCGTGCACGGCCAGCATGACCGCTCAAAAGTGCCGGCCAACAAGCTCGGCATCGAGATCGAGGCGGCGCTGGCGTTCGGCACCGGGCACCACGGCACCACGCGTGGCTGCCTGCTGCTGCTCGACGAGGTGCTGAAGGCACATTTGCCCCGCCGCGTCCTCGATCTCGGCACCGGCACCGGCGTGCTCGCCATCGCCGCGGCGAAGGCGCTGCGGATAAAGGTGCTGGCGAGCGACATCGATCCGCTCGCAGTCCGGGTGGCCAGGGAAAACGCCAGGCTCAACGGCGCCGGAGATCTGGTGCAGGCGATCCCCGCCACCGGCTTTGCAGCCCCGGAATTTTCCGCTCACGCGCCGTTCGACCTGGTGCTGGCGAATATTCTCGCCAACCCGCTGCGGCAAATGGCAACGCCGATGGCGCAGCATCTGGCGCCATCGGCGTTGGTGATCTTGTCGGGACTTTTGCCGCAGCAGGCCCAAAGCGTGGTCGCGGCCTATCGCGCGCGCGGACTGGTTCTGAAGAGGCATCTCCTGATCGAAGGCTGGAGCAGCCTGCTGATGCGGCACGTCGGCTGAAAATCTAATCGGGTGGTTTGGGCTCGTGGCGGGCGATCACGCCCTTTTCGCCGCGCTTGGTCCGCTTGACGCGCGCCTCGACGAATCGATCAAGCATCTGGACGATGACGCCGCGCTGCTTCGTTTCGATTGACGGAACAGGACCGCGACGAACCGGGGGCGAGATCTTCTCAAACGTAAAAGCAGGCATGGTGTATCCCCTCGTCGTTGAGTTGAAACACTCCCGGCACTCCTCCGGATATGTCTGGAACAACTGTCTGTGACAACATTCGTTCCATCCCGTCTAATGCAGGTGCTAATATTCAAGCACAATCTATGCCAAATCGGTTTGATATGGATCAGATTGCGAAGTTCTCCTCGCAATCCTAAGGTGACCGCGCGATGTTCGAAGCCCATTTCCAGACATTCGAAGACCCCGAGGCCGGCATAGCGCTGACCGCGCGGCTGGCGGCGTTTCGCGAGGAACTGGCGCGGCGCAAGTTGACGGGATTCGTGATTCCCCGCGCCGATCAGCAGCAAAACGAATATGTCGCGCCTTCCGAAGAGCGGCTGGCCTGGCTCACCGGCTTTACGGGATCCGCCGGAATGGCCATCGTCCTTACCCAACAGGCCGCGATGTTCGTCGACGGCCGCTATACCCTGCAGGCGGCCAGGCAGGTCGATGGCAAGGCTTGGCAGGTCGAACCGCTGGCCGATCCGCCGCCGGAAAACTGGCTGGCGCGGCATCTGGTGGCCGGCGACCGCCTCGGATTTGATCCCTGGCTGCATACTTCAGCGGCAGCCGAACGGCTGGCCGGGGCCTGTGCCAAGGCCGGCGCGGAACTGATCGCGGTCGACAGCAACCCGCTCGATTCGGTGTGGACCGAGCGCCCGCCCCCGCCGCTCGGACCGGTCGCCATTCACGGCCCGCAATTTTCCGGCGAGGTGGAAGCCGAAAAGCTGCGGCGGATCCGGCTCGAGATCGCGCGGCTCGGCGTCGAGGCGCTGGTGCTGTCGGATTCGCACGCGGTGGCCTGGACCTTCAATATCCGCGGCGCCGACGTCTCTCACACGCCATTGCCTCTGTCCTATGCGTTGGTGCCGAAAGAAGGCCGGCCCACGGTGTTCATCGATCACCGCAAGCTTTCCAACAGCGCGCGCCACCATCTCGAACACACAGCCGATGTCGCGGAGCCGGACGCGCTGACGCCTGATCTTACCGCGCTGGCGCAAGCCGGCGCCTCGATCGCGCTCGACGGCGCCACCGCCGCCGACGCGCTGAGCCGCCTGATCCAGGCTGCCGGCGGCAAACCGGTACGCGGCAACGATCCGGTCAGCCTGCTCAAGGCGGTAAAGAATTCCACCGAAATCGAGGGCACCCGCACGGCGCATCGGCGCGATGCGGTGGCGCTGACGCGATTTCTGGCCTGGATCGACCGCGAGGCGCCCAAGGGCGTGCTGACCGAGATCGACACCGTCGAGGCGCTGGAAAGCTTCCGCCGCGACACCGGCGTGCTGAAGGACGTTTCGTTCCCGACCATCGCCGGCACCGGGCCGAACGGCGCCATCGTGCATTACCGCGTTAGCCGCAAATCCAACCGGCGGATCGCGCCGGGCGATCTGCTGCTGATCGATTCCGGCGCGCAGTATGAAGACGGCACCACCGACGTCACCCGCACCATCGCGATCGGCGAACCCACCGCGGAAATGCGCGACCGCTTTACCCGCGTGCTGCGCGGCCATATCGCGATCGCGCGCGCGGTATTTCCCGACGGCACCACCGGCGCCCAGATCGACACGCTGGCGCGCCAGTTCCTGTGGCAGGCCGGCATCGATTTCGATCACGGCACCGGCCACGGCGTCGGCAGCTATCTGTCGGTGCATGAAGGCCCGGCGCGCATTTCAAAGCTCGGCACCACGCCGCTGAAGCGTGGCATGATCCTGTCCAATGAACCCGGTTACTACAAGACCGACGGTTTTGGCATCCGGATCGAGAACCTCGAACTGGTGGTCGCCGCCGAGATCGCCGGCGCGGAACGGCCGATGAATACGTTCGAGGCGCTGACGCTGGCGCCGATCGACCGGCGATTGATTGACCCCGGCATGCTTAGCGATGACGAACTGAGCTGGCTCGACGACTATCATGCGAGGGTACAGCGCGAGGTGCGGCCGCATCTGGATGAGGCGACGAAGTTGTGGCTGGATGCTGCGACGGCGCCGCTGGCGGTGCGAGCGAGAATTGTCGAGATCGGCGTTTAGCGCCTCAACCACTCAGTCGTCATACCCCGCCACCGGGTCTCGCCTTCGGCGAGCCCGATGACAGGCTCCGGCGGGGTACCCGGTACGCCGCGGCTTCTCGATTTATCACGACCGTCTCTGGAATACTGGATCACCCGCCTTCGCGGGTGACGACAATTGTGTATGTGGCGGACATCCGGGCTCAGTCGCTCGCGATACACTTCCCCTCCCGAAAACGGAATAGCTGCATTCCGAAACGGGCGTATTCCCCGACTGCGATGACGCTACAGTCCGATTCACACCGCAGATGACGGTGTCGCTGTTCATGGTCGGCATTGCCTGCTCGCAGATCATCATGGGCCCGAGGCGCTGATCGAGAAGGCGGAGGAAGAGTCGAGGTTGTTGTGAGGGGCAGGCGCCAACAAAAAAAACGCGAAAACAACCCCATGTACAGTAGGGCTAGATTGGCGGCGCCCGTTTCGACACAAGATATAGTAGGCTGTCGTTCGGCTAATGGTGTCGTCACCGGCGAAAGCGGGCGACGCGGTACCCTGCGGTTTCTCGGCTCATCTCCGACGTCTCTGGAATACTGGATCACCCGCCTTCGCGGGTGATGACAGCACGTTGTGGCGGGCGAACGTGCCCCCCTCACTCCTCGATCAGCTTCAGTCTCGCTTCATTTCTCGACAACGACTTCGCTGATCTGCATGACCGGTGCGATGTCGGTGTAATTGGGGATATCCCCCATGATTTCCTTGGCGTGCGGCCCAAAACCCTTCTGAAAC
>JBKJUA010000139.1:0-6594 GCA_046590305.1 Bradyrhizobium sp. | reverse complement strand
GAACCGGCTCCACTCCCCAAGACATCGCTGAAATCGGATTTACGCTCGCGCGAAGGTCGTGCGGGCAACTCGCGCATTCGCGCATCTTGGAGAAACTCAAATGTCTACCGGAACAGTTAAGTGGTTCAACGCGACCAAGGGCTTCGGCTTCATTCAGCCTGACGACGGCGGCAACGACGTGTTCGTGCACATTAGCGCCGTCGAGCGCGCCGGCATGGGCTCGCTCAACGAAGGCCAGAAGCTTTCGTACGAAGCGAAGGTCGACAGCATGCGCGGCAAGACCAGCGCGGAAAACCTCCGCGCCATGTAACGCAAATCGATCCCGCCGATTTCCGCGGATGTACCGGAATCACAGGGATCGTTTGGCGCTGCCAGCGACATGAAAATCAGGGCCCGCCGGTCAAACGGCGGGCTTTTTCGTGCCCGTCAGCCCGCGGTGGTGAGACATGCCCACTGACATGGCGATCACAGGCCGGTATCGGCTTTTCAGCCTGCGCCGACCAGCTTCCTGTAAAAGGCCGCACCGCCGACGAGGGCATCGCGCCCCTTCCAGGCCAGATAGGTCAGGCGGCCGGAGAAGGATTGATGGCCGCGCAGGCTGCGCGATCCCAGCACGTGGCCGACATTGTCGGGAAACCGGCTCACTTCCGCCTCGACGAGGGTTGCCGTCGCGCCGATGAGATTGTCCAGCCGCTGTCCCCATTCGGATTGGTCAAGCTGATCGATGCGGACACGCAGGGCGTATTCAGTGTCGTAGATCTCGGTCAGGATTTCCTTCGCGACCAGCACCCGGTTGTTTTTCAGGGCCACGCGCAACGCCGTTCGCCTGTTGTCCAGCCGATCCAGTACCATCGAGACCGTGATCGCATAGGGCGCGGCGGCGATGTCGACGGCGTTCTTGCTCGGCGCGGCCTTGCTGGCGAGGCGGATCAACTGCCATGGAGTTTTCAGTCGCCTGGCCACCAATGCCAGCGCAAAGGGCAGCGCGTCGGCGTGCTTCTTTTCGAACAGCTTCAGCAGGGATTCAACTTTGGCGACGAGTGTATCGCTGAATTCCGTGATCTTGACCGGAAGGGCATCGTTGAACTTGGCAAGCGCGACGCGTGCGCGCATCGCGCAAAGGATCTTGGTCAGGTCGTGAGGGGCCGACCGCGCCATCGTATAGGTCGCGAGCTTGGCCTGGGCCTGAATGGTGGCATCCGGCGAGCCCAGCGTGTTCTCCAGCGATTTGACGACCTTGGTCTGAAACGTATCGACAACCCGCTGGGCCTCCCGCTGATTGTCGGAGGTGATCAGCTTGGTCACTGCGGTGGCATAGTCGCGCGCCATCGTCGGCAGCAGATCCCGGCTGATCCATTCCCAGATCGGAGACAGCGAGCCGCGCGATATTCGCCCTGAATTTGCATGATCCGGATCGGCGTCGATCAGCAGTGGCTCCAGCGGAGCGAAAAAGACCCGCGAAGGATTGCCGGCGCGATTTTGAGTCGATCCATCGGCGCGGAACTCGGCGCGCAATTTTTCCAGCACCGGCGCGGCGCCTGGAATCTCGGCGCCGCAAATTTCCAGCCGCTCGAGCTCGGTCAACAGGCTGCCGCGCGTCAACGGCGTCAGCCGCTGGAGAAACTCCTGGATCTGGTCCACCAGTGCCATTGCGATCCGGTTTTCGTGCGCGATCAAATCTGTCTCAGCGATCGGCCTGTCGCGTGCAGGCGTAAGCGTCGTGGCATGGAACCACGAAAACAGTTGGCGCCTGATTAATGAAGTAAAACCGATACCCGTGTAACTACGGGGCTCCGCACCCGTGCCGTCGGTACTATTTCGCTCAGTATAACTACTGAGATTTTAACGCGCGTCGTACGTTTACGGCGCAATGCGCGCGATTTGGCGCAGAATCGTCGTAAGCGTCGACCGCGGGCTCCGGTGAATTCACCGTAGTCTTACTAGGTAAAAAATTAACCCTCAAACAGCAGACGGTTGTTAAACAAATTGCATGTCGCAGCAGGAAAACCGAATCACTGATTCGCCCCTTTCGAAGTGGACGGAGGGCAATGAGCTGATCCGCGGCGACGATCTTGAAATCGTCCGGCTGTCCGCAGCGCGAACCAATGCGATGGATGAAGCCGGAGCTGCGATCGCGCGCCAGCTCAACGGGCCATTGACCGCCCTGCTGCTCTACATGGGCGAAATCAAGCAACACAGCCACCAGCTCACGCAAACCGATGGCAATCGGGCTTACCTGCAGCAAGTGGTGGAGAATGCGCTTCAGCAAACCGAACGTGTTTGCGCCATGATGAAGCAGATTGCCGACACGCACGAGGTAGCCGTCGCCGTGCCAGGCCGCGCAATTGGCTGGGAGATGCGTACCAGCCGGTCCAAGAATCGGACGCCCGGTGTCATGTTCGCATCGGAGCCCGGACAGAAGCCGCTGACGAAGCGGGAGCGCGAGGTTTTGAACTTCATCAGTGAAGGGTGCTCCAACAAGGAGGGCGCCTTGCGGATGCGGATCAGCCCGCGGACTTTCGAGAGCCATCGCGCCGAGGCGATGCGAAAGCTCGGCGCGCGAAACACCGCGGATCTTGTCCGCACCGCGCTGCTGCATCCGAGTGGTGTCTGATACCGGACCACGCAGCGTGCCGATGATCCGTCATCGTCCGGGCGCGATTATCCGCCTGACGGCTTCAGTTCCGGATTTTTCGATAAAGCTGTGAGGCTGGCGATGCCTTGTCCGGCAAGTGCTTGGGACAATGATACCAGGACATCGATGACTTGAACGTCGATACCCCGGGCATCCTGTCAATCAATGAAAGTCTTCCACGAAGGCATGAACGCGAGGCGCCGGCCGCAGCGTCTCGGCCTTGATCTTGGATTCGGTCGGGACGAGCGTGATGGTCCACTGCGTCGGGATGCTCGACTTGCTCTCCAGCACCGAGCGCACGTGGCCGGTGATTGTCGATCCGGCGGATCGGATAGTCGCTGTTCTGCCGTTGAATTGCGCGATACGAAAACGCCTGACTTCCTTCTGGTCGGTCGTTTCAAACGTAAACATGAAGCTCTCCTCTGTTTACACAATATCGCAGCTTATTGTTATCCGTGTGTGAAAATTCCACGCCGTAGTAGTACTACCGCGCTGTACCGGTAGTGCGGCGGCGGGGAGCGCGAAAGGCCTTTGGGGTGTATTGGCGCAGCGCGAGGCAGGGCCCGCAAATGGCGGGGAGCGTACGAGCCCGCTGCCGGCGCGCCGGTGAGGGCCGCATCGACGAAGGATCGCGGCCTGTTCTTTCGTCCTGAAAATGCCGATTGGATCGGGTGCGGTATGTTACCCGGCCGACCCCGGAAATACCGCTTCCATCTTGGTCTTCAGCGTGGCGGCATTGAACGGCTTGACGATGTAGTTGCTGACGCCGGCCTTCTTCGCGGCGATGACGTTTTCGGTTTTCGACTCCGCGGTGATCATGATGAAGGGCGTTTGCGAAAGCTCCGGACTGGCGCGAACTTCCCTGAGCAGGTCATAACCGGTCATCGGCTCCATGTTCCAGTCGGAAATCACCAGGCCGTACTTCTTGCCCTGCATCTTGGCGAGCGCGGCCGATCCATCGCTGGCGTCATCCACGTTCTCGAAGCCAAGCTGCTTCAGAAGGTTGCGGATGATCCGGATCATGGTGTTGTAGTCATCGACCACCAGGATCGGCATCGATAAATCAAAAGCCATGTGGTTACTCCGCGCGGTTCGCAAATTGCCGGCACAAGTGAGATATCCGCAGCATGCGAAGGAAACTATCCGATGCTTTTCTCGAATTCACGCCCGTCAGCACCGTGACAACTACCAGCGGTCATTGAACAGCCCGTTAATTCCGGCTGAATTAATATTCCGGGGCTGCCGGGCTTCCTTGCTGGATTTCCCGTAATTATACGGATTCAGCATGGTTCGCGTTGCACGATTACCACCATCGTCATGTGCGATGGCTGGGGCTCCCCAGGACCAGACAGGACCATTCGGCAGGCCGTCTAGATGCGCTCACGCCCGCAGCGCGGATGAATCAGCCTCTCGTACTGGGCCTTCACGCTCGCGTAGCATTCGCAGGAAATCTTGCTGAGGCCGTCGAAGTCGGTGATCTCGATATGCCCCCGGCTATAGTGAATGAATTTGGCCTGGTGCAGCGTGTTGGCCACCAGCGATACGCTGTTGCGGCGCGCGCCGATCATCTGTGCCATCGATTCCTGGGTCAGGACGAGGTTGTTGCTGCCCGACAGGTCGCGTGTGTGCAGCAGGCATCGCGCCAGCCGGGATTCCACCGTGTGCGCGGCGTTGCATCCGGCGGTCTGCTGGATCTGGGCGTACACCGCCAGTCCATGCCGTACCAGCGTCGCCCGGAACGTCGCGCTTTGCTCGGCGGCGGTCCGACATGATCGATATCGAGCGTCGAGGCGGTGCCCGGCACCAGCACGACGGCGCTGTTCAACGCTGTCGGATCGTCCAGCGCAGAGAACGTGCCGAAGATGCTGTCGCGGCCGACCATCGCGATCTGAACGCCTTCTCCCTTCGCAAGCTTCACCACGAGGGAGAGCACGCCCTTATGCGGGAGGTATGCACGCTTGAGCGCTTCGTCGACCTCGACCAGCACGGTTTCCTGAGCCAGATCGACGGTGCGCAAATACGGGCGGACCAATTCGAAGTCGTCCACGGCCAGCGATCAAGAAGCCATTGGGTGAACGAGAAGCCGAGTCCAAAGGAGCCTCCTGCCCTGAGGGGGAGCGCACCGGTCTCAAGGTCGCCGACGCGTATGCACGGTATGCAACTAAAGCATAGCCGCAGGCACAAGGTTGGCGAGGAGAATCGGCGTTGCGCCGCACCTCCTTGCATCGGGTTCGCTCACATGAGAGTTATCGGGCGGATCCCGGGATCGTCAATCCGGCACCTCGAGCAACCGGTGGTGTTGCGCCTTGAACGTCTGGTGCATTTGCAGGGCGTCTCGTCGCCCTTCCGCGCCGATGATTGCGAGGTGACCGCGGCTGCAGCGAATAATCCCGGACTGCCGCAGCGCATGGGCGACGATCGACACCGCGTTGCGTTGCACGCCGATCATCTGCGCCAGGATTTCCTGCGTCAGCGGCGCGCCGGCTTCGACAAGGACAGCTCCCTTACCAGTTCGCCGATCTGATGCGGACGCAGCAACTCAAAGTCCGCCGATGGCAGAGCTTGCAACAGCGGGTTGGATGAATGCAGGACAGACGGCAAAGGCAGGCGCCACTTGATCATTCGTCGGTGCGCCGTTGTATGTCTGACCGTACATGAAAGGTGAGCCCGGCATTGCGCAGGGTGGAAAGTTGCCAACGGGTTCCTATACACGGCAAGGGGCAGACAGCCGGCTGCATTGAGGCCGAAACGAGAATAGCACTCTGATTCCGCGGTGGCGAAAATCACAGCGCGATCAGTACAGGAGTTGGTTGAACACGTAGAGGGACGGAAGAAAGCCCAGCATGCGCCGTATTCTTGTTGTGGATGACGACCCACATATTTGCCTCGCCGTTCGCGCGTGGCTGAAGCGCTATGGCTCAAGGTTGCGGTCGCTGATGGCGGCGCCAGCGGACTCCTCGCTCTCGACAATTCGACGTTCGACCGGATGATTTTATCATGATCGCGGTCAGCGCCTCCGGTCACGGCAGCATCGCCGGGCATTCGAACCCGGCGTTCGTCGACCTCGGCATCGTCGAGGATATCGTCAGGCAATCCGGCGGTCATCTCGAAGCCCGCAGCGACGCCGGCCGCGGAACGTCGGTCACAATGTAGCTGCCTCGTGCCATAGCCGTCGCTCGATCGCCTGACGAAGCCGACAGCGAAAGAGGCGACGAGGCGGTGCTGATCGTCGAGGACGATGCGCTGGTGCGCGAGTATGTTGCCGGCCAGATTCAAAGCCTCGGTTACCGCGTGCTGGCCGCCGGCAATGTCCGCGAGGCGATGACCTTGATCGACGATGGAGAGAACATCGATCTTCTCTTTACCGAAGTGGTGATTCCAGGCCTGGTGAATGGACGGCAGCTCGCGATCGAAGCGATCAGCGCAGACCGATGCTCAAGGTGCTGTACACCTCCGGCTATGCAGACAGCGCGCTGGTTCAACAGGGGCGCCTCGAGGCCGGCGTGCAGTTGCTCGCTAAGCCGTACCGCAAGGTCGAGTTGGCGAAAATGATTCGCGCCGCGCTTGCGGCCTGACACCCCGTAATTTTTCGGGCCCCGCGATTGAATGACCTTCCCGATGCTGAAGTCGTTGTGCTGCAACGGTTACTGCCGCGTCGTCGTGGCGAAAATCATTCTGTGGATCGATCGACGCGGCGCCGCTTATTCGCGTTTCTGGGTATTTGTACGGAGGGGGTATTTAACGAACAGGTAGCACGCGGAGGAACAGTGTGGCCCGTCGCCGAAGAATAAGCGGCGACTTGTAAAAGTGTAACATCCAGAAGGATCAAACAGTATGTCCGGCATTGTTCTCTCGTCCTCCGTCCGCCAGAATTTGCTTTCGCTGCAGTCGACTGCCGATCTGCTCGCCACCACGCAGAGCCGCCTCTCGACCGGCAAGAAAGTGAATACCGCGCTCGA
>JBKJUA010000331.1:0-2517 GCA_046590305.1 Bradyrhizobium sp. | reverse complement strand
TTCTCCCTGCCGGACCACAGCGAATACCTCACCCGTGGCGGGTTGGCCGTGACGCGGAACGTCGAGCAATTCACCGGCGACGCCAAGCGGCTCGATGACCTGATCGAACTGCTCGATCGCCGTCGTGGCGTGGTGCTGTCGTCGGGTACCACGGTGCCCGGCCGCTACGAGAGCTTTGATCTTGGCTTCTCGGATCCGCCGCTGTGGCTGCAGACCACGGGCGCCAATTTCTCGCTTGATGCTCTGAATGCGCGCGGCGAGGTGCTGATCGCATTTCTCGGCGACGTGCTGCGCGAGCCTTGCGTGGTCATTACCGAGAAGACCGCAACCCGTCTTGCCGGCCATATCGTGCGCGGTGCGGCCCCGGTCGACGAAGACCAGCGCACACGCCGCGCCAGCGTGATGTCGCTGGTGCGCGACCTCGTCGCAGCCCTCGGCGCCAATGACGATCCCTTGCTCGGCCTGTTCGGCGCCTTCGCCTATGACCTCGTGTTCCAGATCGAGGACCTCGTGCAGAAGCGGGCGCGCGAGGCCGACCAGCGCGATATCGTGCTGTACGTGCCGGATCGCCTGCTGGCATATGACCGCGCCACCGGGCGCGGCGTGGTGCTGAGCTACGACTTTGCCTGGAACGGCCAATCCACCGAGGGCCTGCCGCGCGAAACCGCCGAGAGTGGTTATGCCCAGACGTCGCGGCAGGGATTTGCCGATCACGCGGCCGGCGAATATCAGGCCACCGTCGAAAAGGCGCGGGCCGCCTTCGCGCGCGGCGATCTGTTCGAGGCGGTGCCGGGGCAGTTGTTCGCCGAGCCCTGCGAGCGCTCGCCTGCGGAAGTGTTCCAGCGGCTGTGCCGGATCAACCCGTCGCCCTATGGCGCGCTGATGAACCTCGGCGACGGCGAATTCCTGGTGGCGGCGTCGCCGGAAATGTTCGTGCGCTCCGATGGCCGGCGGGTCGAGACCTGTCCGATTTCGGGCACCATCGCGCGCGGCGTCGACGCGATCGGTGATGCCGAGCAGATCCGGCAACTGTTGAACTCGGAGAAGGACGAATTCGAGCTCAACATGTGCACCGACGTCGACCGCAACGACAAGGCGCGGGTCTGCGTGCCCGGCACCATAAAAGTTCTGGCGCGGCGGCAGATCGAAACCTACTCGAAACTGTTCCACACCGTCGATCATGTCGAAGGCATTCTGCGGCCGGGCTTCGACTCGCTCGATGCGTTCCTGACCCATGCCTGGGCGGTGACGGTGACTGGCGCGCCGAAACTGTGGGCGATGCAGTTCGTCGAGGACAATGAACGCTCGTCGCGGCGCTGGTATGCCGGCGCGATCGGCGCGGTAAATTTCGATGGCAGCATCAATACGGGACTGACCATCCGCACCATCAGGATGAAGGACGGCCTCGCCGAAGTGCGGGTCGGCGCCACCTGCCTGTTCGACTCGGACCCCGCCGCCGAGGACCGGGAATGCCAGGTCAAGGCAGCGGCCTTGTTCCAGGCGCTGCGCGGCGATCCCGCAAAACCGCTGTCCAGCATCGCGCCCGATGCCACGGGCTCGGGCAAGCGGGTGCTGCTGATCGACCACGACGACAGCTTTGTGCATATGCTGGCGGATTATTTCCGGCAGGTCGGCGCCACCGTTACGGTGGTGCGGCACATCCACGCCCAGCAGATGCTGAAGCAGAACACCTACGATCTCCTCGTGCTGTCGCCCGGTCCCGGCCGGCCCGAGGATTTTGCGATTTCAAAAACCATCGACACCGCGCTCGACAGGAAACTGCCGATCTTCGGCGTCTGCCTCGGCGTGCAGGCGATCGGCGTGTATTTTGGCGGCCAGCTCGGCCAGCTCGGAAAGCCCGCGCATGGGCGACCGTCGCGGGTTCAGGTGCGGGGCGGGCGGCTGATGCAGAACCTGCCCAATGAAATCGTGATCGGCCGCTATCATTCGCTCTATGTCGAGCGCGACAGCATGCCCGATGTGCTAAGTGTCACCGCGACCACCGAGGACGGCGTGGCGATGGCGATCGAGCACAAGACCTTGCCGGTCGGCGGCGTGCAGTTTCACCCGGAATCGCTGATGTCGCTCGGCGGCGAAGTCGGCCTGCGCATCGTCGAAAACGCGTTCCGGTTGGGAGTGTAGCAAATTGACGTCATTGCGAGTAGCGCTTGCGACGAAGCAATCCATACGTTCTTCGCCTCTCAATGGATTTCTTCGCTGCGCTCGCAATGACGAAGAGAAGAGAGAAGAGAAACTCCGATGACGTTCGAACATGATCTGAAAGCCACCGTCCGCACCATTCCGGATTACCCCAAGCCGGGCATCCTGTTTCGCGACATCACCACGCTGCTTGGCGACCCCCGCGCGTTTCGCCGCGCGGTCGATCAGCTGGTGGATCCGTGGGCCGGTTCCAAGATCGACAAGGTCGCCGGCATCGAGGCACGCGGCTTCATCATCGGCGGCGCAGTGGCGCATCAGGTCTCGGCCGGCTTCGTGCCGATCCGCAAGAAGGGCAAG
>JBKJUA010000033.1:0-4392 GCA_046590305.1 Bradyrhizobium sp. | reverse complement strand
CACCCGGGCCTTCGATACTGAGTCGCCGCGCGGCACCCTGAAGCGTTTCCACCCTGACGTCACCGAGATCGTCGACATGACGACGACCTCGGACCAGATGAAGATCTTCGATACGCTCAATGCGGCGAGCCCCTCCGTCACCGTGATCGACGTCCGCGCCGGACTGCTGTCGCCGGCACTGGCCTCGCTGCGCGACATCGGCTTTCTCGACGCCGCCAAATCCGGCCAGATCACCTTTGCGGTATTCCACATCCTCGGCCCGTCGATCGCCTCGCTGGACGAAATCGCGCAGACCGCCAATTTCATGCAGGGCGCCAAATATTTCCTGGTGAAGAACTTCATCAACGATACCCAGTTCTTCCAGTGGGATCAGGCAACCTACAATTCCTATTTCCACCGCATCAAGGACGCCACCGAGCTCACCATCCCCAAGCTCAACGAAATGGCCTACGAGCAGGTCGAGGTCTCCTCTGTGCCGTTCCTCAAATTCGTCGCCAACAAGGGCGTCAATGACGAGGCCGCGAACTATTCGTTTGTGCTGCGCGGCTATGTCCGGCACTGGCTGGCCAATGTCTGGAGCGAGTTCGACCGCATCAAGCTGACCGACCTGGTCGGCTCCGGCAAACCGGTGACGCGCGGCGGCGAAAAATAATTGCGCAAACGGCTGCTATTTGGCTGGATTGGGCGCCGAATTCGCCTGATATAGCGCCAATGGCCCGCACGCCCGTCTTCATCATCTGCTCGCCCCGCCCGCTGGTCGGCAAGACGCTGATCGCGCGGCTGTTGACCGAATTCCTGCTGCTGAAGCACGGCACGGTCGCGGCCTTCGACATCAATCTGAAAGAGCCGTCGCTGCTGGATTTCCTGCCCAAGGTCACCGAGACCGCCGACGTCATCGACACCTTCGGCAAAATGCAGCTGATGGACCGCCTGATCGTCAATGACGGGGTCGGCAAGGTGATCGACCTCGGTTTTCACGCCTTCGACGAGTTCTTCAAGATGATCGAGGAAATCGGCTTCATGAAGGAAGCGGCGCGGCGCGGCGTCTCGCCGCTGATCCTGTTCGTCGCCGATACCGACCGCGTCTCGGCGCGCGCCTTTCCCATGCTGCAGCAGCAGATTCCGCCCGCCGCGCTGGTCATCGTCGACAACGAACATATCGTGCGCGGCGAACTGCCCCCGGCCTTTGCCCGCGGCCGGGTGCTGCGCATCGCGGCCCTGCCGGTGTTCCTGAAGACCTATATCGACCGGCTGAGCTTCTCGTTCACCGGCTATTTGCGCAACGAGAAGGATTCATCGACCGAACTGCATCAATGGATTCGCGAAAATTACTTCAGCTTCCGCGAGCTGGAGCTGAATCTGATGCTGCAGGGGTCGTGACCCCCTGCCCGCCGCCGCTGTCCCCACTGAAATCTTCAACCAACGACATCCAGCGATCCCACGCGGGCTCTCCGGGCAGGATCACGTGATTGTCGCTCTCGAGTGAAACAAACCTCGCGCCCGGAATGGCCGCCGCCACCAGCCTGCCCTCCTCGATCGGAACAATCTGGTCGCGTCTCGAATGAGTGATCAGCGTCGGCACACGGATTGTAGACAGCATGCCGGTGATATCGATTTCGTCCAGCATGGCTCTCGAACGGAGGACATTGGCGGCCGAGGCGCTGACGCGCTGAAGCAGGGCGAAGGAACGAATCTGGTCGGGCGCCGCCGAAGGAATGAAGAACGACGCCAGCGCATTGTTGTAGACGGGACTGTCACTCCCCCACCCCGTGGTGATCAGGGCGTCGACCATTTCCGATTTCTTGCGTTCCAGATCGCTGTTTCGCCGATGGCGTCCCCGGGCGTAGCATCCGTGCAACAGCAGCCTCGATACACGGGTGGGATGGCGTGCGGCATAGGCGATCGCGAAGGCGGCGCCTTGCGACAGACCGAGCAGCGAGACTTTCTCCAACGCGAGCCCGTCGATGACGGCTTCAAGATCATCAACAGAAGTTTCGAACGTGTTGTCGCCGATATCCCAGTCCGAAAGTCCGTTGCCGCGCGCATCGTAGCGAACGAACCGGAAGTTGCGGGCAAGCCGGGTGAAGGTGGGAGCCCAGGCAGGGCTCACCAGATCATACTCAACATGGTTGAGCCAGTTGGGCGCTTTGACAAGCACCGGGCCCTGACCCATCACAGCGACCGCGAGATGCACCTCGTCCGCGGTGGTGCAAAAGGTGACCTCCTGCCGTGACGCCGACGCGGCGCCGCCATCATGAGCCGTGGCCGCGTCGATGCGGCGGTCCAGAGCGCTGATCCGAAACTTGGCCTCAAAGGCCGCCAGCGGCCGTTCCCAGTCCGAGCGGAGCAGGCCTGCGACGCGGTCCGCGAGCTTCGCGGTCAGCTGATCCAGGCTGGCAGCGCTTGGCCGCGTCGCGCCCGAAACCCACCGGCTCACCACTGACTTGTCGATCCCGATTTCGCGGGCGAGCCCGGACCGGCTGACCCCCGCGAGGTCGACAATGAGCGCAAGTTTCTGTCGGAAGTCGTTCTGCATCGATCAGCAATCCTTCGAACCGCCTGCCCGATGATGGCTCATTGCGGCGGTCCGGACAATCGCACCCTGCAACCCCGCGTCGAAGGAAACAACTGGTTGCAAGCCCGCCGCCACCTCATCCTTGCCGGCGTCGCTACCTGCCCGGCTCGGATCCGGACGGGAATCGCAGTTGGCGAGATTCTCATTTCACGGTGGATCCCATGTATCTGAAGACTTCCGACGTCAGCCTGTTTGTCCAGTCCTTCGGCGATGGGCCTCGGACCATCGTGGCTCAGGGAGGCTGGGTGGGTAGCGGTGAACTCTGGCTGCCGGTCTTCGAGGGCCTCAGCAAGTCCTGGCGAACGATCACCTACGACCATCGTGGCACCGGCGCCACGATCAGCCGGGCGCCGCAAATTACCTTCGATCTCCTGGTTTCCGATCTCTTCCTGCTGCTGGATCGGCTGGGAGTGGACCGGTGCGTCCTCGCGGGCGAATCCGCAGGCGCTGCGGTCGTGCTCGAAGCGGCATTGAGGCAGCCCGGGCGGTTTTCGGGTCTGGTGCTTGTCGGCGGGCGTTACTCCGGCGATAAAACGCCGCAACGGGACCGCCTGCTGCAAGGTTGCCGTCTCGATTTTCCGTCGACCATGGCCGCCTTCGTCGATGCGTGCGTACCCGAGGAGGACTGCGAAGCCGAGCGAGCGTGGGGAAAGCAGATTGTGATGCGGTCGAGTGCCAACGCCGCGATCGAGTTGATGGAATGCATGGAGGGAATCGACATCGAATCGCGACTGGGGCAGTTACCGATGCCCGCTCTTGTCATCCATGGCAGCCGCGACGCTATTACGCCTCTGTCCTCGTCGCAGATTCTTGCGGCCAGGCTGCCGCATGCGACCCTGGCCGTGATCGATGGCGCCGGCCACGTTCCGACCGTGACGCGGCCGGAACGGCTCACCGCCGGGATCGACGAGTTCTTTGGCGCAGGCGGCGCCAGGCTCCCGCAGCAATGAGCGGAAGCGCCGGCCTTGCCTTGCGTCTATTGGCTCGCGCCCCCGGAGGAGAGCAACGGCTCAATGCCCCTCGAACGCCATCAGCGTTCGTACTGGCACACCCATTGCGCGGATCTTGGCCGCACCTCCGAGGTCCGGCAAATCGATGATGAAGCAGGCCGCCACCACGTCGGCGCCGATCTGGCGCAGCAGCTTGACCGCGCCTTCCGCGGTGCCGCCGGTGGCGATCAAATCGTCGACCACAATCACCCGCTCGCCGGGCTTGATGGCGTCGGCGTGCATTTCCATTTCATCGAGGCCGTATTCCAGCGAATAGGCGATGCGCACCGTGGTGTGCGGCAGCTTGCCCTTCTTGCGGATCGGCACGAAGCCTGCCGACACCTGATGAGCCACCGCGCCACCCAGAATGAATCCCCGCGCCTCGATGCCCGCGACCTTGTCGATCTTGGAACCGGCCCAGGGATCGACCAGCTGATCGACCGCGCGGCGGAAGGCGCGGGGGTCGCCGAGCAGCGTAGTGATATCGCGAAACAGGATCCCGGGCTTGGGGTAATCCGGAATGGTGCGGACGGTGGCTTTCAGGTCGTGTTCAAACGTCATCGGTTTTTCTTTTCCTTCTCTTCGTCATTGCGAGCGCAGCGAAACAATCCATCGGGATGGCGGTGGAAGTGTGGATTGCTTCGTCGCAGGTGCTCCTCGCAATGACGTGCCCATTCAATTCGTTATCACTCCCAGCCGGAATGCGTTTTCCACGATGCGCAGGCCGACTTCGCCACCGAGCGACATCAGCGACTCCGGATGAAACTGCACGCCGCCGACCGGCAAGGTCTTGTGTTCGATCGCCATCGCCACGCCGTCCTCGGTGCT
>JBKJUA010000307.1:0-6349 GCA_046590305.1 Bradyrhizobium sp. | reverse complement strand
CAAGAACGGCATCGCCTACTCGCTGGAGCAGGCCCGCCTCGTCGCCGAGCGCCTCGGCTACCCGCTGGTCATCCGCCCGTCCTACGTGCTCGGCGGCCGCGCCATGGCCATCGTCCATACCCCGAGCGAGTTCGAGCGCTACGTGCAGGACACCCTCACCGGCCTCGTGCCGCCCGACATCCTGATCCGCTACCCCAACGACAAGACGGGGCAGATCAACTCTGTGCTCTCCGACAACCCGCTGCTGTTCGACGCATACCTCAGCCGTGCCATCGAGATCGACGTCGATTGTCTCAGCGACGGCAAGGACGTCTTCGTCTGCGGCATCATGGAGCACATCGAGGAAGCCGGCATTCACTCCGGCGACAGCGCCTGCTCGCTGCCGCCGCATTCGCTGGATGCTGCGATGATATCGGAGCTGGAGCGGCAGACCCGCGAACTCGCGCTCGGCCTCGACGTGGTCGGACTGATGAACGTGCAATACGCCATCAAGGATGGCGACATCTATGTGCTCGAGGTCAATCCGCGGGCGTCGCGCACCGTACCGTTCGTCGCCAAGGTGATGGGCATGCCGGTGGCGAAGATCGCGGCGCGAATCATGGCCGGCGAAAAGCTCGCGGACTTCAATTTGAAGAAGCGCAAGCTCGACCATGTCGGCGTCAAGGAATCGGTATTCCCGTTCGCCCGCTTCCCCGGCGTCGATACCGTGCTCGGCCCGGAGATGCGATCGACCGGCGAGGTGATGGGCATCGACCGCTCGTTCGAGGTGGCGTTCGCCAAGAGCCAGCTCGGCGGCGGCACCCGCGTGCCGCGCAAGGGCACGGTGTTCGTCTCGGTCCGCGAGATCGACAAGGTAAGGATCCTGGACGCGGTGCGGCTGCTGCACTCGCTCGGCTTCAAGGTGATGGCGACCTCCGGTACCCAGCGTTTTCTCACCGACAGCGGGGTGCCCACCGAGAAGGTGAACAAGGTGCTGGAGGGTCGGCCGCATATCGTCGACGCCATCATGAACGGCGACATCCAGCTGGTCTTCAATACCACCGAAGGGCCGCAGGCGCTGGCCGACAGCCGGTCGTTGCGCCGCGCTGCCCTCTTGCATAAAGTGCCATATTACACCACTCTTTCCGGTGCCGTGGCAGCCGCGCAGGGGATCCGCGCCTATCTGGGCGGGGACCTTGAGGTCCGCACGTTGCAGAGTTACTTTTCCGAAACCTGATCCTTTGACCGGGCGCCCGCGCCCGGCGATGAATCGGTAATGAATCCGGCATGACTGGAACTCGCCAGTCATGAGGGTGTTCTGTTTCGGCGTTTATGCGTGCCGCGGATTGGTCCGCATGAAGTTGAAGGACGAAGAGCTATGATGGAAAAGGTTCCGATGACTGCGGGCGGCTATGCCGCCCTCGAAGTCGAGTTGAAGCAGCGCCAGTCGGTGGACCGTCCGCGGATCATCGAACACATCGCCGAGGCGCGCTCGCATGGCGACCTTTCGGAGAACGCTGAATATCACGCCGCGAAGGAAGAGCAGTCGCACAATGAGGGCCGCATTGCCGAGCTCGAGGACAAGCTCGCGCGCGCCGATATCATCGACATCTCCAAGCTGTCCGGCGACACCATCAAGTTCGGCGCGACCGTCACGCTGGTCGACGAAGACACCGACAAGAAAGCCGTGTGGCAGATCGTCGGCGAGCCGGAGGCTGACGCCAAGAAGGGCCGCATCTCCATCACCTCGCCGCTGGCGCGCGCGCTGATCGGCAAGAAAAAGGGCGCGTCGGTGGAAGTCGTCGCCCCCGGCGGCGCCAAGGCCTACGAGATCACCAAGGTCGAGTGGCGCTGATTGCGCGCAAGCTTTCGAATTTTTGTCAGCATGAAAAAGGTCGGGATTTTGCCCGGCCTTTTTCATTGTCCGAACACAACGCCCGACGAGCGATCCCGCGCCGACGGCTGACGGCGCACGGCAGCAACACTGCGTCCCCGGCATTATTCCATGCTGCTTTGCGATACCCACCGGATTTCTTGTGGCGGCATGCTTTCCCTCGACGCTGCGACGCGATACGAATTGGACGTACCAATACTTTTGGGGGAGACACACATGAACGCATTCGAGACACTTCTTGCGAAATGGCAGCCAACCGCGCTGAGCCTGTTTCGCTTCATTACGGGCTTGCTGCTGCTTCAATTCGGCATCGCCAAGATCTTCAAGTTTCCGGCTGTGCCGATGTTCGCAAAAGTCGAGCTGATGTCGTTGATAGGTGCTGCCGGGACGCTCGAACTGATACTCGGTGCGCTGCTGATGGTTGGCCTTTTCACACGGCTGGTCGCCTTCGTCCTGTCAGGCGAAATGGCATTCGCCTATTTCATGGGCCACATGTTCAAGGGCGCAGACCCGGTGTTCCTGCCGCTGCTGAATGGCGGCACGCTGGCGATCATGTTCTGTTTCGCCTGTCTCTATCTGGCGACTTCAGGCGGCGGTCCGCAGAGCCTCGACGCGATGCTTCGCGACAAGAACTGACCCGGCGAAGCCTGCCGCACGCTCGGCAGCAAGACAAGTCATGCCCGGCCATTGCAGCGTGCCTTGCGCAGTCTGCGATGCCGGGTATCGACGTGCTGAACCGATTGGCAAGAATGCAGATGGGCGGGACAACGCCCGGCCATGACTCCCAAGATGGAGTGGCGTAGTACGTCGCGCCTGATAAGCGTGTTTCGCGCCCGATTGAGACTCAGCCCGGCACTTTCAATTCCAGCGGCACCGCGGCTTCGTATTTCGAATTGTGCAGCACCAGCGAGGTCCGGACGTTGCGGACATGCGGCGCGGCGGTCAGGTGGGTGACGAAATCCTGAAACGTCGACATGTCGGGCGCGACGCATTTCAGGATGAAATCGACCTCGCCCGACAGCATCCAGCATTCCCGCACTAAAGGCTCGGCGCGCACGAATTCCTCGAACGCGCGCAGGTCGGCATCGGTCTGGCTGGACAGGTGCACCGAAGCGAACACCGTCACATCGAAACCGAGCCGGCGCGGATCCAGCAGACCGCGATAACCCTGGATATAGCCGGCTTCCTCCAGCGTCCGGACCCGGCGCAGGCAGGGCGGCGGCGAAATGCCGACGCGTCTGGCCAATTCGACATTGGTGATTCGGCCGTCGGCCTGGATTTCGGCGAGGATTTTGAGGTCGATTTCGTCAAGATTCTTCGACACGCGGGTCCGGGTCCTGGCTGATGCGGCTGGTGGGATGAAGTATCGGCAACAGTCTTAGCGCAGCTTGCGCGACTTGCGCAATTTTATTGCGCGTGCGGTGCGCCATTATTCCACCTCACGGGGAAAATTCGCGGATATGGATTGCAATTCTTGCATAGCTTGCCAGATGCCCTATCTTGGATTTGACACTTTCAGCGTCGGCGTGACGCCTTTCAGGGCACATTCCGCTCGAGCTGGCCAAAATCCCTTAAGAGTGGACCTGCCTCTATGCCTGCGCCCATCCATGCCAAGGTCGTCATCATCGGTTCCGGTCCGGCCGGCTACACCGCGGCGATCTACGCCGCGCGCGCGATGCTCGAGCCGGTGCTGATCCAGGGCATGCAGCCCGGCGGTCAGCTCACCATCACTACCGACGTGGAGAACTATCCGGGTTTTGCGGACGTGATCCAGGGGCCGTGGCTGATGGAGCAGATGGAAAAGCAGGCCGCCCATGTCGGCACCAAAATGGTCGCCGATCTCGTCACCAGGCTCGAACTGGGAGAGCGGCCGTTCCGGCTGACCTGCGACAGCGGCGACGTCTACCTCGCCGAAACCGTCATTCTCGCCACCGGTGCGCAGGCGCGCTGGCTCGGCACCCCGTCCGAAGAGAAATTCAAGGGCTTTGGCGTCTCGGCCTGCGCGACCTGCGATGGATTTTTCTATCGCGGCAAGGAAGTGATCGTGGTCGGTGGCGGCAACACCGCGGTCGAGGAAGCGCTGTTCCTCACCAACTTCGCGTCACAAGTGACCATCGTGCACCGCCGCGATCATTTCCGCGCCGAGCGCATCCTGCAGGACCGCCTGTTCAAACACCCCAAGATCAAGGTGGTGTGGGACTCAGCCATCGACGAGATCTGCGGCACCGATAACCCGGGCAAGGTCACCCATGTCAGACTCAAGAACGTCAAGAGCGGCACGCTGACCGAGCTTGCGGCCGACGGCGTCTTCATCGCCATCGGACATGCGCCGGCCACCGAACTGGTACTCGGCCAGGTCAAGCTGAAGCCTTCCGGTTATGTCGAGGTAGCGCCGAACTCGACCGCGACCTCGGTGCCGGGCGTGTTCGCCGCCGGCGATGTCGCCGACGAAACCTGGCGGCAGGCGGTCACGGCCGCCGGCCTCGGCTGTATGGCCGCCCTCGAGGCCGAACGCTTTCTCGCTCTACGCGCCAGTGACCGCGCGGCGGCGGAGTAACCATGCCAAGATCTCGAACCCGCGACGGATTTACCGATATGGATTGGGATAAGCTGAAGGTGTTTCACGCGGCGGCGGAAGCAGGCAGCTTCACGCATGCCGGCGAGCAGCTTGGGCTGTCGCAATCGGCGGTGTCACGGCAGGTCAGCGCGCTGGAGCAGGAGCTCTCGGTGTCACTGTTCCATCGCCATGCGCGCGGCCTGATCCTCACCGAGCAGGGCGACCTGCTGTTTCGCACCGCGCATGACGTGTTCATGCAGCTGCAGGCGGCGCGCGCCAAGCTCACCGACAGCCGCGAGCGGCCGAGCGGCGATCTCAAGATCACGACCACCCCGGGGGTCGGCATCAACTGGCTGATTCCGCGGCTCGGCGAATTCACCGCACTTTATCCGGAGATCCGGATCCAGCTGATCGTCACCGACGAGGAACTCGATCTGTCGATGCGCGAGGCCGATGTCGCGATCCGTACCCGCAAGCCGACGCAGCCGGACTTGATCCAGCGCAAGCTGTTCGCGATGGGCTTCCACGCCTACTGCTCGCCGGAATACATCAAGCGCTTCGGTACCCCGCGCACCCTCGACGAGCTCGATGCGCATCGCATCATCACGCTCGCCGACGGCTCGTTCGCGCCGCATCTGCAAAACCGCAACTGGCTGGTCGAGGCCGGCCGCAACGGCGCCGGTCCGCGCGAAGTGTATTTCAAGGTCAACAACATCCTCGGGCTGGTGCGCGCTTGCCAGCAGGGCCTCGGCATTGCCGCCTTGCCGGACTATCTGGTCGAGGAAAACAATCGCCTGGTGCAGCTGTTCGGCGAGTCGGATTCGATCCAGCTCGATACCTATTTTGTTTATCCCGAAGAGTTGAAGTCAGTGGCGCGGGTGCAGGTGTTCCGCGACTTCGTGGTCAGCATGGCGCAGCGCTGGCCGTCGTAGTCTGCGAGTTTTGTTGTGAACCCCCGAACTCCGCATGACTGACATGCGACTTGGACGGTTGCTGCGAGACATTAACGCGGATCATAATGTCTTTACGCTGAGAATTCGTGTTGCGCATTTGTCCCCCTCCTCCAGTGGCGCGAACGCTCAGTAATCCCTCTTGGAAGGTGATTGTGTCGGCCTCACGTGGCCAATACCTTAAGCCGGGCTCGTTCGAGCCCGGCTTTTTTTTGCCTGCGACGTTCGCGCGCGGTCGCAGCTCTCGTCGTGACAGTTTTACGTTTGCCAATCATCATCTCCCAATGATCACGATTTCGTGCAAGCTATAGCGCTGTCGAAAAAAGGTTCCCTTCCGGGGACTGGAGATCGACGCGCGCGATAGACTTCACGCTCACACGATCCTCAAAACCCCGCCGTCTGGACGGGGTTTTTGGCTTGATCCTGGCGGCTACCTCGGGCGAAGGCATGACGCTCGGCATGGCCGAACCTGAGCGGATCGTCGCACTGGTCCGCGACGGCATCGCCGACAGCGGACGCACGTTGCCGGTCTGCCTCGGGCTGTCGGGCGCCAGCACGTTGAAGATGCAGGATGCGCTGGATGAGACGGCGGACTGGCCGATCGATGGCTACCTGATTGCCAGCCCCTATTACACGCGGCCGTCGCAGCACGGCCTGCTGCAGCATTTTACCGCGCTGGCGGACCATGCCGCTTGGCCGATCGTGCTCTACAACATTCCCTACCGGACCGCGGTCAATATCGACAATGAAACCATGCTGCGGCTCGCCGAACATCAAAACATCGTCGGCCTGAAGGATTTCGCCGCCGACCGCGCGCAGTCGATCGAACTGCTGAGGCAGCGGCCGGCCGGTTTTCGGGCTCTGACCGGCGAGGACGCGCAATATGCGAGGCGCTCGCCGACGGCGCCGATGGCGCCATCCTGCTGTCAGCCCACATTGAGACCGCCAGCTTCGCGGCGGTGCACGCGC
>JBKJUA010000002.1:0-3762 GCA_046590305.1 Bradyrhizobium sp. | reverse complement strand
TCGTGTTGTTCTGACACCCCCGACGTCGGTGTCAAGCTTGCGGTCATTCCCGCAGGTGACGGTGGCAATAGAGCAGGGCTCGCCGGGGAGATCACGTATAAGCCGTAAACCATTGCGTGGGGAGTGCCGGGCGATTCCGGTGTGACCTGACAACGCGTGTGCGTTCTACCACTACCAATTGCACACGTGGCTATCGGGCGCATCGGGCGCCCGGCACTTCCCGCGCCCTCTGATTGGAGGGCAAGGAGATTTGATGGCAAACCTCGGGTGTTTCCAGCCGCGAGATCGCGAAGCCGTGTCTTGGAACAAACCCACAACTGTCATCGTCCGGCTTGACCGGACGATCCAGTATTCCAGCGGCGGTCATGTTCAACCGAGAAGCCGCGGCGTACTGGATCCCCGCCCCCGTGCGCAATTGCGCACCAGGCGGGGATGACGAGTTGTGGTGGGGCTCGATCTGCGCGCCATTCAGGCAGCGGTAAAAAACTCCCTCAGCATCCTCGCCGTTACATCCGGATTCTCTTCCGTCAGAAAATGTCCGCTGTCCACCGGTGCGCCCCGCACATTGGTCGCCCAGTTTTTCCAGGTGTCGAGCGGCGTCGCGGCGGCGCTGGCGATGCCGGCGTCGCCCCACAGCGCCAGCATCGGGATGGTGATTTTCTTGCCGGCATCACGGTCAGCCTTGTCGATCTCGAAATCGGCATAGGCGCCGGCGCGATAGTCCTCGCACATCGCATGCAGCCGCGAGGGGTCGCGGAACGGCGCGAGGTAGTGCTCCAGCGCGCGCGGATCGATGTCATCGAGATTTCCAGACTTGGTCTGGCTCGCCATCTTTTGGCGGAGGAAGAAATCCGGATTGCTGCCGATCAGGGTTTCCGGCAGCGGGAACGGCTGCGCCAGGAAGGTCCAGTGATAGATCTTCAGCGCATAGAGCCGGTTCATCCGCTCCCAGTAGTCGAACGTCGGCAGGATATCGAGCACAGCCAGTTTCGAGAGACGGCCGGGGTGATCGAGCGCCAGCCGATAGGCGACGCGGCCGCCACGGTCGTGGCCGGCCAGCGCGAAATGCACGTAACCGAGTTGCTCCATTGCCTCGATCATCGTCCGGGCCATCGCGCGCTTGGTGTAGGGCGTGTGCTCACTGTCGCTCTCCGGCATATCGGACCAGCCATAGCCCGGCAGGTCCGCGATGATCAGGGTGAATTTATCCGCCAGCTGCGGCGCGACGCGGTGCCACTGCACATGGGTCTGCGAAAAGCCGTGCAGCAACAGCAGCGGCGGCCCCTTGCCGCCGACGCGGGCAAAGATGCGGCCCGACCTTGTGTTGATCCATTCGGCGGAATATCCGGGAAACAAATCGGCGAGATCGGGCATCAGGCTGGCACTCCTTCGCGGGCAGCGGCGCTGCTTCAAACATTGTTTGCCGTTGCCGCTGGCGCGTGGCGGATATATGCCATCGTACAAGCGCTTCCAATCATAAAGCCCGCAACAATAAACCGCACGAGGAAACCCCTGCCATGTCGATCGATTTCGAGATTCCGGCCGAAGCCAAGGCGATCCGCGAGAAGGTCCGCAAATGGGTGCATGACGAGTGCATTCCGGCGGAAAAGGAACTCGACACCAAGCCGCTGGCCGAGGTGCTGGGGCCGTTGCGGAAAAAGGCCCGCGCGCAGGGCCTGTGGTGTCCGTGGGTGCCGAAGGAATATGGCGGCATGGGCCTCGGCCCGCTCGCCAACGCGCTGGTGCAGATGGAGCTCGGCGAGAGCATGCTCGGCGCGCTCTCGATGAACACGCAGGGGCCGGATGACGCCTCGATGATGACGATCCTCGCCCACGGCACCGAGTACCAGAAGGAAAAATTCCTCAAGCCGCTGCTCAACGGCGACAAGCGCATCTGCTTCTCGATGACCGAGAAGGCGGCCGGCGCCGACGCCACCGGCATGCAGACCACGGCGGTGAAGGACGGCAACGAGAACTACATCCTCAACGGCGAGAAATGGTTTTCTTCGTCCGCCAGCGTCGCCGACATGGCGCTGGTGGTGGCGCGAACCGATCCGAACGCGCCGCGCCACAAGCAGCATTCGACCTTCATCGTCGAACTGCCGAATCCCGGCTATATCATCAAGCGCAACGTGGCGAACATGGCGATCGAAGGCCCGCATGCCGACGTGATCCATGGCGGCCATTCCGAAATCGATATCAAGGATCTCAAGGTATCGGCCGACAACCTGCTCGGCGGCGAGGGCAACGGTTTCAACATGGGCCAGCACCGCCTCGCCTATGGCCGGCTTCGTCACGGCATGCACAACGTTGCGAAGGCGCAGCGCGCGCTCGATATGGCGGTGGCCCATGTCACGCAGCGCTCCACCTTTGGCTCGCTGCTATCAGACCGCCAGGGCGTGCAGTTCATGCTGGCCGATTGCGCCAGCGAACTCTACATCGGCCGGCTGATGCTGCTGCACATCGCCTACAAGGCGGAAAAAGGTCTCGACATCCGGCAGGAAAACTCGATCGCCAAGATCTTCCACGCGCACATGGTGCACAAGGTGATCGACACCGCGATCCAGCTGCACGGCGCGCTTGGCTTCAGCCAGGATACGCCGCTGGCGAAGTGGTACACCCAGGTGCGCTCGCAGCGGCTGGTCGACGGCCCCGACGAAGTGCACAAGTGGAAGATCGGCAAGAACGTCATCAAGGCGTTCAAGGAGCATGGGACGACGGCGAGTGCCGCGGGCGGCGATTTGCTCTGAGCCACGCCGTCATTCCGGGGCGGCGCAGGGCGCCGAACCCGGAATCCGGAGATGGGATGGGCGGGAGCCAATAATCTCGAGATTCCGGATCAACGCGCTTCGCGCGTCGTCCGGAATGACGGGGTTATTTGCTGGCCTGCTCGCGCTTGACCGCCTGCCAGCCGATATCGCGGCGGCAGAAACCTTCCGGCCATTTGATTTTGTCGACCGCCGCATAGGCGCGGGCTTGCGCCTCGGTCACGGTCTTGCCAGTGGCGCAGATGTTCAGCACGCGGCCGCCATTGCTGAGAATCTTTCCGCCACTGGCTGTGGTGCCGGCATGAAAAATCTCAACGCCCTCGATGGCCGCCGCCTCTTCGAGGCCCTCGATGACAAAACCCTTGCCGTAGTCGCCGGGATAGCCTTTCGTCGCCATGATCACGGTCAGCGCCACGTCGTCGAACCAGCGCAGGCTGAAATTCTTCAATTGGCCATCGGCGCAGGCGATCAGCGCCGGCACGATGTCGGACATCATCCGCAGCATCAGCACCTGGCATTCCGGGTCGCCGAAGCGGGCGTTGTATTCGACGAGTTTCGGACCGTCCTTCGTCACCATGACGCCGGCATAGAGCACGCCCTTGTAGGGCGAACCCATGGCGGCGAGCGCGCGCAACGTCGGATGGATCATCTCCGCCATCACCCGCGCGCAGACCGCTTCCGTCATGACCGGCGCCGGCGAATAGGCGCCCATGCCGCCGGTGTTCGGGCCCTGGTCGCCGTCGAAGGCGCGCTTGTGGTCCTGTGCAGTCGCAAGCTCCAGCGCGTGCTCGCCGTCGCACAGCGCGAAGAACGAGGCTTCTTCGCCCACCATGAATTCCTCGATCACGACCTCGGCGCCCGCCTCGCCCAAACCACCGCCGAACATCATGTCGACGGCATCCAGCGCTTCGCCTTCGGTCATCGCGACGACGACGCCCTTGCCGGCGGCAAGGCCATCGGCCTTGATCACGATCGGGGCGCCCTGCCGGCTCAC
>JBKJUA010000231.1:0-3773 GCA_046590305.1 Bradyrhizobium sp. | reverse complement strand
GCTGCGCGCCGTCGACCGAATAGATTTCGTAGAACCGGTCGGGCAGATCGGGCGTGTCGCGCATGTAGTCGATCGCCTGCCCCACGGTCCAGTCCGGCGGCACCGCGATGAACTCGGTCTGCATCCGCCGGCCGGCGGAGTTTTCCGGATAATCCAGGCTGCGCTCGAGCGCGTCGCGCTCCGATGGCGGCAGTTTTTCGAGGATCTCTTCCTGGTCCTTCTCGTCGAGGCCTTCGAGCAATTCGACGGCGTCGTCGGATTCCAGTTCACGAACGCCCTCCGCCACCGTCGCCGGTTCGAGTTCCTCGAGGATTTCCTCGCGGACGGAGTCGTCAACTTCGTTGAGCGCCGAGAAATCGAAATCGGCGCCGGTCAACTCGACGAGGCTGACGCGGTCGTCAGGTTCGAGCGCCTCGATCAGGTCGCCGAGATCGGCTTCATGCAGCTCGGCGACGATGGTGCGCAAGAATGCGGCATCGGCGGCTTGAACCGCGCGGGCTATTTCCGCGACAAACTCCTGACGAATCCCGCCATTCTCGTCGCGCATCGGGTGACGGTCGAGCCACGACGCATCAGCGGCCTGGGCAACGTCCGTAGCTTCGGCCATAGCGCGCCTCGCCGTTTGACAGGGTTGATGAACTTGTCGGAGTTATCGCTTGACGCATTAGCCAATCGGCAACACCAAGCGCAATGACAAATCCGCCCGGACTGCAATGACTTTGGAGGTAATGACTTTGGAAGTGATGAAGCTGCTGAGAACCGGGCTGGTCGCTTCGGTCGCGTGGAGCGCCGCGGCTCAGGCGGCGGATTGTCCGCGCGCCGGAGCGCTCGGAACTTCACGCATTCTCGTGGTCGATCCCGCCGCCACGCCACGGGTCGGCCTGAAGAGCTTTCCGCAGACCTTGCCGCTTGGGGATCGCGAGGTCGTGCTGACTTTCGATGACGGCCCGTGGCCGGCGACGACGTCGCGGGTGCTGGCTGCGCTGGCGCAGGAATGCGTGCGGGCGACGTTCTTCCTGATCGGCCGATCCGCCTCGGCACATCCGGCGCTGGTTCGACGGATCGCCGCTGAAGGCCACACGATCGGCCACCACACCTTTGCGCATCACAACCTCAAATACCTGAAGCCGCCTCAAGCCGAGGCCGAGATCGACAAGGGCATCGCGGCGGACGAATTGGCGCTACACGGGGTCGCAACCACGACCCCAAGCACGCCATTCTTCCGCTTTCCCTATTTTGAAAGCACGCCGCACCTGCTCGACCGGCTGCAGTCCCGCGGCATGGCCGTGTTCGGCGCCGACCTGTGGGCGAGCGACTGGGAACCCATGTCCCCGCAGGCGCAATTGAACCAGCTGACCGACCGGCTCAAGGCTGTCGGCAGGGGCATCATCCTGCTACACGATCCCAAGGCGCAGACCGCTTCCATGCTGCCGGCCTTCCTGCGCTATCTCAGTGACAATCACTATCGTGTGGTCCATCTGGTGCCGGCGCCGCGCGCCGTCGGCGTCGCTCGCATCCCCTAGGCTGAAATCAACTCAGAAAGTCGGGCAATTAAGCCCGCGTTGACGGCGCGGCGGTAACTTTTCGCGTAAATGGGAATCACGGTGCTGCATGATTTTTAGTGTGTTGATTGGAGTTCGGCGCCGCATTGCCGTTGGCCTGGGACTGTTCGCCGTCATGACCGCACCGGCTGCCTCGGCCGCCGACTGCCCCGGCCGTCCCGATGCGCTCGGCACCTCGCGAACCCTGGTGGTCGACCCCCGCGAGCATCCCCGCATCGGCGTCATGCAATATGCCGAAACGCTGCCGCTTGCGGATGGCGAGGTGGTGCTGACCTTCGACGACGGGCCGCTGCCGAAATACAGCAACCGGATTCTGGAAATTCTGGCATCCCATTGCGTCAGGGCGACCTTCTTCCTGGTCGGCCGTCAAGCCCAGGCCAATCCGGAAGGCGTGCGCAAGGTCCGCGACGCCGGCCACACCGTTGCCACCCACACCCAGAATCATCCGGGCGGCATGCACCTGCTGCCGATCGAACGCGTGCAACAGGAAATCGACGAGGGCATTGCATCGGTGTCCGCGGCACTGGGAGACGGCACCGCGCCGGCTCCGTTCTTTCGTGTGCCCGGCCTCGCGCGCGGCGAGGGCATCGAGCAATATGCCGCGTCGAAGGGCGCCCAGGTCTGGAGCGCGGATTTCCCGGCCGACGACTGGCGGCCCGTTTCCTCCTCGCGTGTCTACGAACTCGCGATGCAGCGGCTGGAGGCCAAGGGCAAGGGCATCCTGCTGCTGCACGACATCCAGGCGCGAACGGTCGCCGCACTGCCGAAAATCCTGCAGGAGATGAAGGCGCGCGGCTATCGCATCGTACATGTGGTGCCGGCCACCGCCGAGCTGGCCGCGACGCCGACCGAACCGCAGCAATGGCGCTCGCGTCCGATGCCGGAAAACGTGGCGACCTCGCACTGGCCGCAAGTTCCCAACTTCGTTTTTGCCGGGAGCCCGATGCTGCCCGGCCCGTGGCTGTCGGATTCGTACTGGAACGACGAATGGCTGACGTCGTCCGATCTCGCCCAGCGAGGCTCCGGCGCCGTCCCACTGCCGCGGCAATCGCTCTGGCCCGGGCAAATGCCGGCGCCGCAGAACGCCGTCAACGCCCTGCCGGTGCCGGGGCAAAGTGTCTTCGAGTTCAGCGGCCGACTGCGGCTCGTCGCCCAGGCCGTCACCTCGCCCCCCGCACATCACGCCGAACCAGCGGCTTCAGCCAAGTCTCATGCCAAGTCTCATGCGAAGCACGGCGCAAAGCGGCTGCCGCCGGAAACCATCGCCTCCCGGCGAGCGGGCGGCGGAAAATCCCGGATCAACCGGGCAGATGGGCCTCACGCAGCCGGCCGCGCCGCCGGGCATGCGGCCCAGCCCGGCCGGCGAGCCCTGAAACGCCTGGTTCAGGTCAGGTAAGGAGCCCTTGACGGCTCAGTTCGTTACGATCTTGGCGATGCATATCATCACCACCATGGCGAGAAAGAACAGGTCGATATAGGACTTCATCTCGCCGTCGCGTCGCAGTACCGCCACGTCGGTAACGACTTGCCTGCGCTGGGGGGCTGCTCCGACCTCCCCGGCCACCGCGGCGAGGCGGCGTGCCTCGAGCTCGAGCCGCTCGATCTTCTGGAAGAAGTAGAACGACCGCAGCGCCGAGACCGCGCGCATCGAGGCATAGACCAGCACCAGAATCGCGATGATGGCGCGATGCTGATACTTCTCCACGAAATTCAGGCTGTAATAGACCAGCGCCAGAAAAGCGAAATTGGAGACGACCCGATAGACGTAGCCCAGAATTTTCATGCGTTTCTCCGATCGATGGTCAACCAGGCATTTGAGCGAACGTGATTCGAACGACCGCCCGGGGCCGTATCGCTGGCCTGGCTCGCGCTGTCGCGGTGTACGCTGACCTTGTTATTGCGGGGTAACGGAGATGCCGTTCGGCACCGGTTACTGGCGCCGAACGGCCGGATTTACGACGTATACTTTCATTTGGGTTGCAGGCTTTCGCCGCCGCGGTCAGCCTCACGATATTGGCGGGCCTGGCTGGTGTCACCGGCTCTTCCCTGGCTTCGGCCCGAAATCATCAGGATCAGGGCTTGCCCTTCTACGTGCCTTGCGACTTTTGCGAGCAGTCCGGGCGCCACACCATAAACAGGGGGTATTTCGAGCGGCCTGAACGCAATATTGCCTTTTTTTTGGTAATGTTAACATGGCATTACTTGTGCTAG
>JBKJUA010000187.1:0-3604 GCA_046590305.1 Bradyrhizobium sp. | reverse complement strand
TGGGCGTGGCCCTGGCTGCCATAGCCGACGATGCAGACCTTCTTGCCCTTGATCAGGTTCAGGTCGGCGTCGCGATCGTAATAAACACGCATGGTCGTTCCCTCATCGGTGGCCAAATCGGCCGGTTAATCAGGCTTTCAGGTGGTCAGGACCGCCGGTCGCCCGTGAATTTCCGGCGTTGTCTAGAGCATTTTCCCGCTCAGGGGAAATCCGTTTTGGCATGGCGCGGTGCGACATCATGCGTCCATCAGAACCGGGTAGAGCGAGGCCAGCAGCAATAGCGCCATGACGATGTTGAAGGCCCGCACCGCCCGGGGCGAAGTCAGGATCGGCCGCAGCGCGCTGCCGAACGCCGCCCAGGCCGCGCAGGACAGCGTTCCCAGGAGCAGGCTGAGCAGCACCTGGATGACGATATTCCAGGGAAAGCTGGCGATGCCGGCATAGGCGGTGATGGTGCCGATCACCATCACCCAGCCCTTGACGTTGATCCACTGGAACATGGCGGCGCCCCAGAACGTCATCGGCCCGCGCGCATTGTCCTGGTCCGGCGTCGCCGGTCCTGACATCGCGATGTGGACGGCGAGATAGATCAGATAGGCGATCCCGGCATATTTGAGGACCGTCTGCAGCACCGGATAGGTGATGAAGATGGTGCCGAGCCCGAGGCCCACCGCGCCGACCATGAAGGCAAAGCCGATGGTGATGCCGGCGGCATGCGGCAGCGTGCGGCGGAAACCATAGGTCAGCCCCGACGACAGCAGCATGATATTGTTCGGCCCCGGCGTGAAGAACATCACGGTGGCGAACATGACAAAGGCGATCAGCAGCGACTGCGACACGCTAGCTCTGCTCGCCGGGTTTCGGCTTGCGCAGCAGATAGGTGCCGTGCAGCGGCGCGTGGTAATCGGCCGAGACCAGCGTGAAGCCGACATCGGTCAGCATGCGCTCGATCACCCAGCCGAAGGTGGAATATTCGTCGCGCATGTGGGTGACGACGCTGTCGCGATCGAACTCGTGGTTCTTGATGCTGAAATCGGCCCACGCCTCGACGTCGCGGTCGACGCCGTCGGGCATGCTGACGAAGACGATGTCGCGCAGGTAGAAACTCGCGCCCGGTTTCAGCGCGGCATGGATTCGCGCCAGCGCCACCGCCTTCCAGAAATCCGGCAGATGATGCAGCGCGAATTCGCTGACGATCAGGTCATACGAACTGGGCTTATAGGCAAAACTCAGCAGTCCCGCGGGCTGGGTCCGGAGCGCGACCTTGCGGTCGCTGGCCTGGATCTTCACCAGCGCCAGCATCGCCGGCGAAATATCGATGGCGTCGACCTGGGCGCCCATCAGCGCCGCCTCGACGGCGAGCAAGCCGTTGCCGCAGCCGATATCGGCCACCCGCCAGCCGGGCTGCACGCCGAGCATGGTCAGCGCCGCGCGGGCGCGCAGGTCGCTGTCGTCATGGCGATCGTAGATCGAGGCGACCGCGGAATCCAGTCCGAGCCGACGCCGTTGCGTGTAGTACCAGTCGCGCGCCAGCATGGCTTCACATCCCCTCGGGCCCGCGAACGATGGCGGCGACGCCGGTGCGCGAAACCTCGACGAGGCCGAGCGGGCGCATCAGGTCGATGAACTGGTTGATCTTGGCGGAGTTGCCGGTGATCTCGAACACGAAGCTTTCGGTGGTGGCGTCGATGACCCGGGCGCGGAACGCCTCGGCCAGCCGCAGCGCCTCGACCCGGTGCTCGCCGGTGCCGCGCAGCTTCACCATCGCCAGTTCGCGCTCGATCGAGCGTCCGGTCAGCGTCATGTCGACGACGCGGTAGACCGGGATCATGCGGTCGAGCTGGTGCTTGATCTGCTCGATCACCATCGGCGTGCCCGTGGTGACGATGGTGATGCGGGAGACGTGTTTCTGGTTCTCGGTCTCCGAGACCGTGAGGCTTTCAATGTTGTAGCCGCGGCCGGAGAACAGCCCGATCACGCGCGCCAGCACGCCCGGCTCGTTCTGCACGAGCACCGAGAGCGTGTGCGCCTCGATCGGATCGTGGCGGTCTTCCATGAAATAGGCGGATGCGGGCTGGTTCATTTCAAGTCCCTGTCTCTCAATCGTCATGCCCGGACTTGTCCCGGGCATCCACGTTTTAACGTTTGGCGAGAAGGAAGACGTGGATGGCCGGGACAAGCCCGGGCATGACGGCCTCCTGCTCTTTCATACCGCCATCCGTTGTTCGACGGCGGTTTGCGGAATGACCCAGCGGTTGAACAAGTCGAAATCGATATTGCCGCCGCTCAGGATGAGGCCGACGCGCTTGCCCCGGAGCTTTGGCTTGTCCTGCAAAGCAGCGGCGAGCGCCGCGGCGCCGGCGCCTTCGGCGAGGTTGTGGGTATCGGTCCAATAGGCGCGGATCGCGGCGGCCACCTCGTCGTCGCTGACCTGCACGATGCGCGAACAACCCTTGCGGATGATCGCCAGCGCATCGGGATCGGGGACGCGCGTCGCCATACCATCGGCCAGCGTGTTGCTGCTTTCGGTGGTCACGACGGTGCCCGCCGCAAAAGACAGCGCATAGGACGGCGCTTCGGTCGATTGCACGCCGACGATTTCGGCTTTGAGGCCGAGCAGGTCGCGCGCCATAATGCAGCCGCAGACGCCCGAGCCCTGCCCGATGGGCACATAGAGCTCATCGAGATCCGGCGCCTTCCGGAACAGTTCGAGCGCGTAGGTCGCGACGCCCAGAACCAGGTTCGGATGAAACGCAGGCACGATCTGAAATCCCGTGGCCTCGGCGCGGCGATAGGCTTCCTCGCGCGCGGCCTGAAAATCCTCGCCATGTTCGACGAGATCGGCACCGAGCGCCCGCATCGAGCGATTCTTCTCGATCGAATTGCCCTGGGGAACGAGGATCGTCACCGGCAGGCGATAACGGCGCGCGGCAAAGGCCAGGCTCTGGCCGTGATTGCCGCGGGTCGCCGAAATGATTCCAATGGTGCCGGGCTGCTCGCGCTTCAGCCGGTCGACATAGACCAGCCCGCCGCGCACCTTGAAGGCACCGATCGGCGTGTGGTTTTCGTGCTTGACGATGACATCGGCGCCGAGCCGCTCCGACAGCAACGGCCACGCCAGCGCCGGCGTCGGCGGCATCGCCGCGCCGACGACGCCGTGTGCGTGTTCGAGTTGCTGCAGGTCAAACATCGGCTTGTCTCAACAGGGACGGTGAGCCCCCTCGCCCCGCCTGCGGGGAGAGGGTTGGGGTGAGGGGCTTTCTCGGCGAGCGCAACTCGCGGAAATCCCCCCCCACCCGAAATTCGCTACCGCGAATTTCGACCTCTCCCCGCAAGCGGGAAGAGGTTGAAAAGCGATGCCGCGTCGGGTTCATCTCACACCAGCGCCTTGCCGCCGGCGAAGGCGGCGGCGGTGGCTTCGTCGTTGGCTTCCGCCGGCAGCAGCATTTCGTTATGCGCCTTGCCGGAGGGGATCATCGGGAAGCAGTTTTCCAGCGCCGCCACCCGGCAGTCGAACAGCACCGGGCGCTTGACGTCGATCATCTCCTGGATTGCGCCGTCGAGGTCGCCGGGTTTTATCGCGCGGATGCCGACGCAGCCGAAG
>JBKJUA010000114.1:0-3065 GCA_046590305.1 Bradyrhizobium sp. | reverse complement strand
CGCGAAAGCGGGGGACCCAGTATTCCAGAGACGTCAGTGATAGAGCCGAGAGGCCTCGGCGTACTGGGTCGCCCGATCAAGTCGGGCGATGACAGCGGAGCGTGTGCGCGACGACAGTGTTCATTAACGATGGAAATCAATGCTTCGTCACCACGCTCCATTTCGTCACCACGGCTTCGCTCATCTGGCCGGCGTCCTGCGCGCAGGCGACTTCGTCGACCTTGATCGAGATTGCTTTGCCAATAAAACCCTTCAGCTGCGCGGCCTGCGCGTCGCTGGAGGTGATGAGCTGGAAGGTTTCCGGCCCGGTCTCCAGGTTGCAGAGCCCGTTCGGCGGCGGCAGCCGGCGCGGTTCGCTGGTGACCTGATAGGTCGCGACCTTCTTGCCCTTCTTGGCCCCGCGCACCTTCATGGCATTGAGCTCGCCCGATAGTACCTCGCCGGCGTTGATCAGTCGGCCCGGCTTCGGCGCAGGCGCGGCCTGTTGCGCGCTAACGGCAGGCGCGGCGCACGTCACCGCGATCGCTGTCATCAAAGCAAGTCGTTGGCCGAATCGTCGAATCATCATGTCGATCATTTCCGTTTGCAGCGTGTCAGAACAGAGTCCGCTGCCGCATGGCTGCGGACAGGGTGCCTTCGTCGAGATAGTCGAGTTCCCCGCCCACCGGCACGCCGTGGGCCAGCCTCGTCACCTTGACCCCGGCCTCCTGCAGCAGGTCGGTGATGTAATGCGCGGTGGTCTGGCCGTCTACCGTCGCATTCAAGGCGAGGATGATTTCGGTCACGCGCGTATTGTGCGCGCGAGCCACCAGCGCGTCGATGGTGAGGTCCTGCGGGCCGACGCCGTCGAGCGGCGACAGCGTCGCGCCGAGCACGTGATAGAGGCCGTTGGTGGCGTGTGCGCGCTCCAGCGCCCAGAGATCGGCAACGTCGGCGACCACGACGATGATCGAGGGATCGCGCCGCGGGTCGGTGCACACCGTGCAGGGATTTTGGGTGTCGATATTGCCGCAGGTCTTGCAGACCTGGATCTTGTCGATCGCCACCTGCAGCGCGCCGGCCAGCGGCGTCATCAGCGCCTCGCGCTTCTTGATCAGATGCAGCGCCGCGCGCCGCGCCGAACGCGGGCCGAGCCCCGGCAACCGCGCCAGCAGCTGGATCAGACGTTCGATTTCGGGACCGGCAACCGCAGAAGCCATGTGGGCTAGCCGAGCCCCAGTCCGGGCGGCAGGCCGAGCCCGCCGGTCAGCGCCTGCATCTTCTCCTGCATCGCGACTTCCGCCTTGCGCTGCGCGTCGTTACACGCGGTCACCAGCAAATCCTCGAGGATTTCGCACTCGTCCGCCTTCATCAGCGACGGATCGATCTTGACGGTTTTGACTTGCATCTTCGCGGTCATGCGCACGCGGACCAGGCCGCCGCCGGAAATGCCCTCGACCTCGACATTGCCGAGCTCTTCCTGCATCGCCTGCATCTTGGATTGCAGCTGGGCCGCCTGCTTCATCATGCCGAGGAAATCAGCCATGAACGCTTCCTTCAAAATCTAGAGATCGTCGTTGTCGGGAGTCTCGGCGGGGTCTTCACCGCTAACATCGGATTCCGGCGTCTCGGGCGCAAGCTTGCGCACCTCGACCACCTTGGCGCCGGGAAACCGCGCCAGCACCTCCTGCACCCGCGGATCGGCTTCGGCGGCGCGGTCGCGCTGGTTCTTCTGAACTTCGTTCTGCGAACGCAGCGTCGCCTGTCCGGGCTCATTGGACACGATCACGGTCCAGCGCCGCCCGGTCCATTGTTCCAGCTTGCGCGAGAGATCATTGACCAGCGTCCGCGGCGCGCTTTGCTCCAGCGCGAGTTCGAGCCGTCCGTCCTCGATCCGGACCAGCCGGACATCGGCTTCCAGGGCGCCCTTGATCATGAGATCGCGCTTCTCGCCGGCCAGCGCCACCAGTTCGGGGAAGCTTGCGATTTTCATCGCCGCCGGAGCCGGCTGCGCATCGGATACCGGCGCCATCATCTGTGGTCGCGCGGAGGCCTCGGCACTGGCGCGCGGCGCAGAAGATGCGCGAGCTGCGGACGACGACATCGAGGATACCGTCGATGGGGAGGTGGCCCGCGCCGATGCCGAACTCGACGCGACCACCGGCGAGGCGCCGCCATTCTGCTCCAGCATCCGGATCGCCTCGTCCGGCGTCGGCATGTCGGCGACATAGGCGATGCGCACCAGCACCATTTCGGCCGCGGCCGCCGGCCGGGTCGCGGCCTGCACCTCGGTGATGCCCTTGAGCAGCATCTGCCACATCCGCGACAGGATGCGCATCGAGAGTTTTGACGCGAAGTCGCGGGCGCGCACGCGCTCGGTTTCGCCGAACGCGACATTGTCGGCCGTCGCCGGCACGATCTTGACCCGGGTGACGAAATTAACGAATTCGGCGAGGTCGCTCAGCACCACGATCGGGTCGGCGCCGGTGTCGTATTGTTCGCGGAATTCCCGGAACGCGCTGGCGATGTCGCCACGAACAAGCGAATCGAACAGATCGATCACCCTTGTGCGGTCGGCGAGGCCCAGCATCTGCCGCACCGCATCGGCGCGCACCGGACCCGCCGCATGCGCGATGGCCTGGTCGAACAGCGACAGCGAATCGCGCACCGAGCCTTCCGCCGCGCGGGCTATGATGCCGAGCGCCTCCGGCTCGACCTCGACATTCTCCTTGCCCGCGATATTGGCGAGATGACCCATCAGCACGTCGGCATCGACCCGGCGCAAGTCGAAACGCTGGCAGCGCGACAGCACCGTGACCGGGACTTTGCGGATTTCGGTGGTGGCGAACACGAATTTGGCGTGTTCCGGCGGCTCCTCCAGCGTCTTCAGGAAGGCGTTGAAGGCCGGAGTCGAGAGCATGTGGACTTCGTCGATGATATAGACCTTGTAGCGCGCGCTGGCCGGGGCATAGCGCACGCTGTCGTTGATCTGGCGCACGTCATCGACGCCGGTATGGGAGGCGGCGTCCATTTCCAGCACGTCCATGTGCCGGCTTTCCATGATCGCCTGGCAATGCACGCCGGGC
>JBKJUA010000091.1:0-10572 GCA_046590305.1 Bradyrhizobium sp. | reverse complement strand
ACGTATAAGCCGTAAACCATTGCGCGGGGAGTGCCGGGCGATTCCGGTGTGACCTGACAACACGTGTGCGTTCTACCACTACCCATTGCACACGTGGCTATCGGGCGCATCGGGCGCCCGGCGCTTCCCGCGCCCTCTGATTGGAGGGCAAGAAAAATTCCAGCAAACCTCGGGCGAAACGCGCCGCGAGATCGCGAAGTCATGTCTGAAACCGTCATTGCGAGCGCAGCGAAGCAATCCAGCTTTCTTCGCGCGGAAATATGGATTGCTTCGTCGCAAGAGCTCCTCGCAATGACGACCAAACGCGCTCACCGACCGCTAAATCGGTTTCCCGGCATACGGCATCGACGCGGTCAGCCCGCCGTCGACCGGAATCGCCTGGCCGTTGACGTAGGATGCGTCGTCGCTGGCGAGGAACAGTCCCATTGCCGCCAGTTCATGCGGCTGGCCGGCGCGCTTCAGGGGATTGAGCTGGCCGATCTTGCCGTCGGTGCCGCGCTGTTTGGCATTGTCGAAGATCGGTTTGGTCATGCCGGTCTCGATCAGTCCGGGACACACCGCGTTGATGCGCACGCCGGTGCCCGACAGCGAATAGGCGGTGGTCTGCACCAGGCTGATGACACCGGCCTTGCTCGCCGCATAGGGATGGCCGCTGGCGCCGGACTTGAGGCCCGCCACCGACGCCGTCAGGACGATCGCGCCGGACTTTTGCTTGATCATGTGCGGCATCGAATGCTTGACCGCGAGGAACGGCCCGATCAGGTTGACGCGCAGGACTTCCTGCCATTGTTCCACGGTCTGCTCGGGCAGCGGCACCAGCCCGCCGCTGACCCCGGCATTGGCCCAGATCGCATCGAGCCTGCCGTATTTCGCCACCGCCTTGTCGATGAACGCCTTCACGTCGCTTTCCGAGCCGGCGTCGGCCATCACGGCTTCGACGGTGCCGCCGGACTCGCTAACCAGCCTGGCCGTCTCCATCACGCTGTCGCTGCGGTCGACGATGACGAGCCTGGCGCCTTCCTTCGAAAACAGCAGCGAGGCGGCGCGGCCGATGCCGCTGCCGGCGCCGGTGATGATGACGGATTTGCCTTCGAGGCGGCCCATGAGTTTCTCCCTTGTCGCTTTATGTCGTTATTATCGGCGCTTGCCGCCTTGCGGAATTTCAAACAAGATTTCAAACGTCAAGTCGCTTGAGGCGATGCGTGCTCTGACGTAGGACACGCAACAGTATTGAAGGGTCCCTGCGATGTCCAATCCAGCCAAACTATCCGCTGCTTCATCCGGCGTCGTCGCGACGCGATGGTGGTGGGTCCGCCATGCGCCGGTCCGCGAGGACAATGGCTGCATCTACGGACAGAAGGACCTCGGCTGCGACACCAGCGATGGCGTGGTATTCGCCGCGGTCGGAAAGATCCTGCCGCGCAATGCGGTGTGGGTTGCGAGCAACCTGAAGCGGACCCATCAGACCGCCGACGCGATCTGGGCCGCCGGATTCCCGAAGCCAGCGCTGATGCCGCACGAAGCCGCCTTTGCCGAGCAGCATCTCGGCGAATGGCAGGGCATGAACCGCGCCGCGTTCCTGGCCAGCCTGCCGCTCGGCAGCCACTGGTTCGCGCCGATCGACGTGCCCGCGCCCGGCGGCGAAAGTTTCATGGATCTCTACCACCGCGTGCGCGGCGCGATCGAACGCATCAACACCGAGCATGCCGGCAAGGATGTGATCGCGGTGGCGCATGGCGGCACCATCAAGGCGGCCATCGGGCTGGCGCTGGGCAACCTGCCGGAGAAATGCCTCGCTTTCGACATCGACAATTGTTCGGTGACGCGGCTCGATCATCTGGCCAGCCAGGGCCACAGCAGCTGGCGGCTGCCGATGGTCAACCAGCAGCCATGGATCGCCGACGCCTCGCACGCCGCGATGCATCAGCCGGCGGGGCCGGAAGTCGTAGTCGAGACCAAGCTTGCGTAAAGTGTCATTCCGGGGCGATGCGAAGCATCGAACCCGGAATCTCGAGATTCCGGGTCCGGTCCTGCAAACCGTCCCGGAATGACGTTTCAGAAAACCGGCGCGTTCGACGCCAAACAATGCGGGAGAAACACATGAGCTTGTTCGACATGAAGGGCAAAGTCGCCGTCATCACCGGCTCCACCAAGGGAATCGGCCGCGCGATCGCGGAACGGATGGCCGAGCACGGCGCCAAGGTGGTGATCTCCTCGCGCAAGCAGGACGTCTGCGATTCCGTCAGCAAGGAAATCAACGACAAGTTCGGCAAGGACACGTCGATCGCGATTGCGGCCAACATTTCCAGCAAGGAAAACCTGCAGAACCTCGTCAACGAATCCAACCGCGCCTTCGGCAAGATCGACGTGCTGGTCTGCAACGCCGCATCCAATCCCTATTACGGTCCGCTCGGCGGCATCTCGGACGAGCAGTTCCGCAAGATTCTCGACAACAACATCGTCGCCAACAACTGGTTGATCGGCATGGTGGTGCCGCAGATGATCGAGCGCAAGGACGGCTCCATCATCATCGTGTCGTCGATCGGCGGCCTCAAGGGCTCCACCGTGCTCGGCGCCTACGCGATTTCGAAGGCCGCCGACATGCAGCTCGCGCGCAACCTCGCCTGCGAATACGGCAAGCACAATATCCGGGTGAACTGCATCGCGCCCGGCCTGATCAAAACCGATTTTGCCAAGGCGCTGTGGGACAATCCGGAAAACCTGAAAGCCTCGACGTCGCGTTCGCCGCTGCTGCGGATCGGCATCCCCGACGAAATCGCCGGCGCCGCGGTGCTGATGGGATCGGCGGCCGGCGACTTCATGACCGGCCAGACCGTGGTGATCGACGGCGGCGCGACGATCAGCTGACGCTGCCGCGTTTGCGTAAAGGTGCGCGCTCCACAATTGGTGTCATCACCCGCGCAGGCGGGTGATCCAGTAAACGCATCCGTCTCGATTCCGGTCGATGTCACGGCGTACTGGATGCCCCGCCTTCGCGGGGCATGACAATTGCGCCTCACTCCACCGCCGCGTACACGCCGTTGCGGAGCAGGTTGCGGATATATTCGCGCTGGCCCGGGCCCTGCATCATGAACACCACGAACATGTCTTCTGCCGGATCGATGAAGAAGAACGTACCGGCCATGCCGCTCCAGAAGAACTGACCGGCCGAGCCCGGGAACGGCGCCATGCCCTGATGCGTACGCACCGCGAAGCCGAGCCCGAAACCGTGACCGGCGGGCATCAGCGGCGAGTCGACCTTGACGCCGCCGCCGAGGTGATCCGACGCCATCAGTTCCAGCGTCTTGCGGCCGATGATCCTGTTGCCGTCGAGCGTGCCGCCGCTGAGCAGCATCTGGCTGAACCGCGCATAGTCCATGGTGGTCGACAGCAGGCCGCCGCCGCCGGATTCCATCACCGGCTTCTCCAGCATGTTGAAGAACTGCACCTTGTCGCCGGTCCAGGGATCGTTCGCAAACGGCTCGGCGAGCCGGCCGGCGTTCTCCTCGCCGGTATGGAATGCGGTCTCGGCCATCTGGAGCGGCGCCAGGATGCGCTCGGTCAGGAAGGCGCCGAGGCTCTTGCCGGAGACGACCTCGATGACGCGGCCCAGAATGTCGGTGGAGCGGCTGTAGTTCCATTCGGCCCCCGGCTGGCACATCAGCGGCATGCCGGCGACCATTACGGCGTGCTCGGCATTGCTGATCTTGCGGCTGCGCAGCCGCGACTGCTGATACATCTGCTGCACCAGGCCGTTGCCAGTGTGATCGTAGGTGATGCCGGAGGTGTGGCGCAGCAGGTCCTGTATCGTCATCTGCCGTTTCAGCGGCACGAGGTCGAGCTTGCCGTTGTTCTCGATGCCGACCTTCTGGCCGGCAAATTCCGGGATGAATTTCGCAACGGGATCGCTGAGCAGGAAATGGCCGTCCTCGACCAGCATCATGATGCCGACCGAGACGATCGGTTTGGTCATCGAGAAGATCCGGAAGATCGAGTCGTGCGCCATCGGTGCGCTCGCCGCCGGGCCCTGTTTGCCGAGCGCCTCGAACCAGCCGATCTGGCCGCGCCGCGCCACCAGCACGGTCGCACCGGGCAGGGTGCCCTTGTCGATCTCGCGCTTGAACGCGTCCGACATCCGCTGCAGCCGCACCGAAGAGAGACCCAGCGTTTCCGGCTTGGCCTGGGGGAGGGAGGGGGTCTGAGGGATGGCGGTCGGCTTTGCGGCGGTTTGCGCGGTCATGGTCTCTCCCGTTGTTGCTCTTGTTGCTTGTGGTCTGGTTGCCTGGGCTGGCCGAAGTCTGGCGCAGAATGGAAGGCTTGAACAGGGCGATTGCCGCAAGGCGTTGCTGCGTTTGCGGCGGCCGGTCGCCGTGACCGGGACGGTGCGGGTTACGTTGCGCCGAAGATCAATTTGAGGTAGTCGAGTTTTGGGACGGTTACGGGAAGTCGTGCGGACCACGGCTGGGCGGGGGGTTACGGTGAAAACGATTGTGGGATTGGCGCGGCTTGCCGCGGTGGGCGTTGCGTTGGGTTTGGCAGGCTGCGTAACAGCGGAAAACTCGCTGTCGCAAAATGACATCGCGGGCATGAAACTGGCTGGCATCACCGTCAGTTACGCGCCGGATGCGAGAATTCAGTGGGAGGACGGCATCCGCGCCTACGCCACCGCCAAGGCGATTCCAGACCACGAGATCGCCACCGCGACCGATACGCCGGAAGGGAAGGCCTATGTCCGGAATTTGCTGGCGCCGAAGATCAAGGCGGGAGTCGAAAAGGCCATGGCCGGCCAGCTCAACGGCTCGCGGCCGGTCCGGCTCGATGTCGTCGTCAAGAATTTTGCGATTGCGGGCGCGGTCCAGCGAATCGTGATCGGCGGCGGCCGCGAAATGACCGCCGCCGCCAATCTGGTCGACGCGCGAACCGGTGCCGTCATCATCGCCAACCCCGATCTCCGGGCCTTCCTGATGGCTGGACAAGGGGTGCTGGGAACCGCGCTGCAAGCGGCGGTCGACAGCGCCGCGGCGCAAAGCGTCGCCGATCAGGTCGCCAACCGCTACGGAGAGAATTATCGCGACTGGCTGTTGCGCCGGGCCTAGTCTAGCCGCCGGACCGGGTGTGGTTCCGCCGCTTCGCCCTTGCAATCGGGGCGTTTCCTATGCTTGAAACGGCGCGGATCGGCAGCGTCGCCGGGTTCCGTAGGGGTGTAGCTCAGTTGGTAGAGTACCGGTCTCCAAAACCGGTTGTCGCAGGTTCGAGCCCTGCCGCCCCTGCCAGCTAAATCAAGTACTTAGGCTGATTTCCGGTCCGGCTGGTCAAGCGCCTTCACGTGTTGCGAGACTCGACTCGCGCGGCGAGTCAGCCTTCGGCTTATGGCCGTGGGTATCGACCGGTTTCTCCACCCGCTTCGACCATGACCTGTAGTAGGCGACCGCCGTCATGATCGCGAGGCCGCCGGTGCCGACGAGGATTTGCGCGAAGATCCCGTCGGACGTCGTTTGCAGGATGAGCGATCCAAGGAACGAGAGGTAGATTCCGACGCAGAACACCTCGAGGGATTGCTGGCCGCATTTGACCAGTGGCCGCCAGATGGCGGCCTGCAATCCCGGCGCATCGATCGGTATCAACCGCACCACCACGATGATCAGAATAGCCAGATGCAGGAAGCGGTAAGGCGCCAGATTGGTTTTGTCGTTCGGCGTGAAGGCCTCGAACAATACGCGCGGAAAAATGGCATGCGGTTCGGGCAGGTGCGCCGCCAGCGTCATGGCAGCCGCGAACGACAGGTAAATCACGGCGCAAAACAGAACGAGCCGGGAGCGGATCAGGAAGTGCAGCGTCTCGGCGCCGCCCAACGCCAGCCACGCGCCGAGCACGAAAAGCAGCTGCCACGCGAACGGGTTGAAATACCAAACCCCGGAGGGGTAGGAGGGCAGGTTCCACCCGAACCGCCGGGCGGCGACATAGAGCAGCACCGATCCCAGCATGACCCAGTTCCGGCGCCGCAGCATCAGCCAGAGAACCGGCGAAAACGCGCCCATCAGGACGACGTAAAGCGGCAGCACGTCCAGATTCAGCGGCTTGAACTTCAGCATCAGGCCCTGCGTCAGCGTCTCGACCGGAGCGACGAGCAGGGGAGCGACATTGAATCGATGGATGAAGTCGGAAGCGCCGAACCTGTCCGCCAGGAAAAGGACGGACGCCAGATAGAACACGAACAGCAGGACGTGGGCGACATAGATTTGCCAGACGCGCCTGAGCAGCCGCGTGGTTCCAAAGACGAAGCCGCGCTCGAGCATCTTTCTGGCGAACACCAGAGCCGACGTGTAGCCGGAAATGAACACGAACAGGTCGGCACCGTCGCTGAAGCCGTAGTTGCGGAACGAAAACCAGGCGAGAAAGGTGCTGGAAATATGGCCCAGAAACATCGCCCAGTTCGCGAGCCCGCGGAACAGATCGAGGCGCAGATCCCGCTTCGACGGTGGAACGGCAAGCTCGACGCTCATCTGGGCTCCGCTCACAAGTGACGCTCCAGGGGCGACGAGGTTGCGATCCCCCGGCTGACGGCCCACATGGCAATGCGGGATCAATGCTAAGAGCGGCGCGAGCGGGCCCGTTGAGCCAAGTCAATTCGAGCCAAGGGCAGAGCCGGCTTTCGGCGAGCGGCGCAGCCTCCCGCTTGGCCGCCACTGCCGGTCCCGGGAGCACCTTGACCTTTTAGGCCTTCCGCAGTACACAACCGCACCTGCTGCCGGCCCGCTTAGACGGATATCCGGCGCGGCTTTGAAATCCCCGAACAATCGAGCCCGCTGGCCGGCTCATCCTTCAAGAGAGGGCTGGGCGACAGAGGGCTGTTCGGATTCCTTAAAACCCAGATCGTCCCAGCGGACGCGGATGACACAAACGATGGCTTTCAGCCCGTTCAAGTTCCTGCAGGAAGTGCGCTCGGAGACCGCCAAGGTCACCTGGCCGACCCGCCGCGAGGTGACGATCACCACCATCATGGTGTTCGTGATGGTGGCGGTGGCCTCGATCTTCTTCTTCGCCGCGGATCTGATCATCCGCTATCTCGTCACCTTCTTGCTCGGTATCCGTTGATGGCAAGCGCCGGAACACAGACGATGGACAAGCGCTGGTATATCGTTCACGCCTATTCGAACTTCGAAAAGAAGGTCGCGGAGTCGATCCGCGAGCAGTCGAAGCAGCGCGGGCTTGAAGAGCTGTTCGAGCAGGTGCTGGTGCCGACCGAAAAGGTCACCGAGGTGCGCCGCGGCCGCAAGATCGACGCCGAGCGCAAGTTCTTCCCGGGCTATGTGCTGGTGAAGATGAAACTCACCGACGAAGCCTTCCATCTGATCAAGAACACCCCGAAGGTGACGGGCTTCCTCGGCGCGGAAAACAAGCCGATGCCGATCTCGGAAGCCGAAGCCATGCGGATCCTGCACCAGGTGCAGGAAGGCGTCGAACGCCCGAAGGCGTCGGTCTCGTTCGAGATCGGCGAGAATGTGCGCGTGGCCGACGGCCCGTTCGCGTCGTTCTCCGGGGTGGTCGAGGAAATCGACGAGGCGCGCAGCCGCGTGAAGGTCGCCGTGTCGATCTTCGGCCGCGCCACGCCGGTCGAACTGGAATTCGGTCAGGTCGAGAAGGTCTGATCGCATAAGCGCGAAGCCCGTCTTTGCGTAAATGAAGCCGTGGGAGGAGAGGGATGATCGCCAGTCATTCATCGAACCGCACCACGGTCCTGTGAAGCTTCCGGGTTGTCCGGAAACAACATGAGGAGTGATAAATGGCAAAGAAAGTGACCGGATACCTGAAATTGCAGGTGCCGGCCGGGTCGGCGAATCCTTCGCCCCCGATCGGACCCGCGCTTGGTCAGCGCGGCCTCAACATCATGGAATTCTGCAAGGCGTTCAACGCGCAGACGCAGAAGGACGAAAAGGGCACCCCGATTCCGGTGGTGATCACGATCTACGCCGATCGTTCGTTCACCTTCGAAATGAAGACTCCGCCGATGTCCCATTTTCTGAAGCAGGCCGCCAAAATCCAGTCCGGGTCGAAAGCCCCGGGCCGCGACAAGGCGGGTGCGGTGACCAAAGCGCAGGTGCGCGAGATCGCCGAAACGAAGATGAAGGATCTCAATTGTGACTCCATCGAGTCGGCCATGAAGATGGTCGAGGGCTCTGCCCGTTCGATGGGTCTTGAAGTTGCGGGGTAACGGGTCATGGCAATCGGAAAACGCTTGAAGAAGGCCCGCGAGGGCGTTGATCGCGAGAAGCTTTATCCGCTCGCGGACGCCATCAAGATGGTCAAGGAACGCGCCACGTCGAAGTTCGACGAGACGGTCGAGATTGCGATCAATCTCGGCGTCGATCCGCGTCACGCTGACCAGATGGTGCGTGGCGTGGTGACCCTGCCGAACGGCACCGGTCGCACCTTGCGTGTCGGCGTGTTCGCGCGCGGCGCCAAGGCCGACGAAGCCAGGGCCGCGGGAGCCGACGTCGTCGGCGCCGAGGATTTGGTCGAGAAGGTGCAGGGCGGTCAGATCGATTTCGACCGCTGTATCGCCACTCCCGACATGATGCCGCTGGTCGGACGCCTCGGTAAGGTGCTGGGACCGCGCGGCATGATGCCGAACCCGAAGATCGGCACGGTCACGATGGACGTCACCAACGCCGTCAAGGGTGCCAAGGGCGGTTCGGTCGAATTCCGGGTCGAGAAGGCCGGCATCGTGCAGGCCGGTATCGGCAAGGCGTCGTTCACGGCAGACAAGCTGGTGGAGAACGTCAAGGCGCTGGCGGATGCCGTCGCCAAGGCGAAGCCCGCCGGTGCCAAGGGCACTTACATCCAGCGCGTCGCGGTTTCATCCTCGATGGGACCGGGCGTGAAGGTTGAGCCGGGCACGCTGCTCGGCTAAGGCCGTTGGTGCGACGACAATCATTTCAAGGGCGGGACGGGGAAACCCGTTCCGCCCTTTGTCTTTGACTTCAGGAAATTGACCGATGTCCAACAAAGTCTTGATCTATTCCCGCTTTCCAAAGGCGATGATGGTGCGCATTGGTGAGCGCTTCGAACTGCTGGACGCCGCCGGCAAGCCACTGAACCAGGTGTTCGCAGCCGATCAGCTTTCCGAGGTGACGGCGATGGTCACGGCGGGCGGCACAGCGCTGGGGGCCGCCTCCATGGATCTGATGCCGAAGCTCGCCGTCATCGTCTGTTATGGCACCGGGTATGACGGCGTCGATCTGGCCGCCGCGGCGAAGCGCAGCATCGCGGTCGCCAACAGTCCGGGCGCGAACGCCTCCTCGGTCGCCGATATCGCGGTCATCCTGATGCTGGCGGTGACACGTCGGCTGCTGCCGGCGGACGATTATGTCCGGAGCGGCGGCTGGTCGTCGGCAAAACCGTCGCCGATGATGCGGCCACAAGCGGGCATGCGCGGTCGCCGCATCGGCGTCTACGGCATGGGCGAGATCGGCCGCAAGATCGCGGCCCGGGTGGCGGCATTCGAAACCGAGGTCGGCTATTTCAGCCGCAGCCGGCATGACGTGCCCTATCAATACCTGCCGAGCCTCGAGGCGCTGGCGGAATGGTGCAGCGTGCTGATGATCGCGGTTCGCGCCGGTGCCGACACCCACCACGCGGTCAATGCCGCGATCCTGAAAAGGCTCGGCGCGGACGGCTACGTCGTCAATATCAGCCGGGGCTCGGTGATCGACCAGCGGGCGCTGGTCGCTGCGCTCGCCGACAACAGCATCGCGGGCGCCGGTCTCGATGTGTTCGAGCAGGAGCCGCACGCGCCGGATGCGCTGACCGCGCTCCCGAACGTGGTGCTGACTCCGCATATCGGCGGCCACACCCTGGAGTCGCACACGGCGATGCAGGACTGCGTGATCGCCAATCTGGAGGCGTTCTTCGCGGGGAAGCCGTTGCCCTATCAGGTCCGCGAGGCCTGAATTCGGCGGTTTTTGGCAAATGTGGCCCAAAACTAGCGACTTTGCCGCGTTGTCGCGATTTTACACTTGGCAAGCCGGAAAAGACTCGTTAAACAATCGTTTCCGGGCGTGCTGGCTGTTGCTGGCACGTCCGTGCTCGCATTCCGAAAACCCGATACGCTAGGAGATCATTCCTCTCAGGTCATCCGCATGGATTGCTCGAAAGGAATGGAAACCCGTCGTTTGGGAGGAATGAGGGCAGGGGTCTTTCGGCTCGCTGGAAGATCTCGATCCTGTCCAAGACTGCAGGCGCCCGCGACGAGACGCAAGTTTCTTCAACGGCTTAATTCATCGGCCTGCATAGACGGGTGAAGACCGGATTTCGCTTTACGTCGCGTTTCACGTGGCGATCGGCGGATATGGTTCGAACCTCGACACCCCGGATCCGTTCGGTCCGGGAGGGCAGGCTTTTCAAATGTCGTCGTGCCCGACGTGTCCTGAGACTTGAAGTGGTCTCGAGGTCAGGTTTGGGCGGGACGATGGGTGCAACCCGGCGGTCCTGCCTCTAGGCGCAGACCGCCAACCGGAGAGAGCTTGCTGTGGAAAGAGCGGCAAAAAAGGACGCGGTTGAGGCGCTGAACGG
>JBKJUA010000019.1:0-8364 GCA_046590305.1 Bradyrhizobium sp. | reverse complement strand
GATGCGGATGGCGGAGTTGACCGGTGCCGAATGGATCGACGTGTGTCAGGCGCCGGGGTGAGGCTTCACTCCCCTCCTCCCACGCGCCCTTGCGCGTGGTGGGGAGGGGTCGGGGGTGGGGGGTGCTTCAGCAAACTCGCTGCCAGAGGAATACGCCGATAGACCCCCCACCCCCGACCCCTCCCCACCGCTTCGCGGGAGGAGGGGAGAAGAACCCTACTCCACCTTGCCGATCTTCTTCACCGCCGCGATCAGGCGCGCTGAATCTTCAGCAACGAATTTCGAAAATTCCGGCGCATCGAGATAGGCGACCGGGCTGCCGGCGGTCTCGAAGGTTTTTGTAACCTCCGGCGCCTTCACCGCCTGCGCCATCGCTTCGCGCAGCCGCGTCAGGACCGGTGCCGGCAGCGAACTCTGTGCGAACAGCCCGGCCCAAATGTAGAACTCGACATCCTTGTAACCGAGTTCGCGGAAAGTCGGCAGATCAGGGAAACTGGCGATCCGCTGCGCGCCCCAGTTCCCCAGCACGCGCATCTTGCCGTCATCGACCTGCTGCTTCAGCGTGCCCGGCGCCGACGCCATCGCCTGCACCGTGCCGCTGAGCAACGCGGTCAGCGCCGGTGCGGCGCCGCGGAACGGCACATGCAGCAGCTTGATGCCGGCGGAGGCGGCGAACATTTCCATCGCCACATGCAGCGTGCCGTAGGGACCCGACGAGCCGTAGGGAATTGCGCCGGGGCGTTTCCTGGCGTCGTCGACGAAATCCTGCAGCGTCTTCCACGGCGCCGAGGCCGGCACCGCGAGTAGCGTGGGATCGGCGAGCACGCGCGCGACCGGCGCGAATTGCGAGACTTCGTACGCCACCGGCCGGTCGAACAGCCGGTCGGCCTCCGGCAGCACCGCAAGCGACGACAGCGTCATCAGCAAGGTGTAGCCGTCCGGCTCGGCGCGCGCCGCCGCCGCGTTGCCGACCGATCCGCCGCCGCCGCCGGCGCGGTTGTCGACCAGCACAGGCTTGCCGAGAATTTTCTCCAGCGCCATGGCCACCGGCCGTGCGGCGAGATCCGCCTGGCCGCCGGCCGGGAACGGCACGATCATGGTGATGTTGCGCGATGGCCAGGCGGCTTGCGCGAAGGAGGCATTCGACAGCGCAGTCTGTGCCAGCGGCAGGATGGCGGCGGCTTTCAAGAGTTCGCGACGGTTCATGGTGGTTCCTCCCCGGAGATTTTGTTTTGGTTGTTGGGAGCAGCGTAACCCGAAACCACTGTCGTTGCGATAGTCGCGCCCTCCCCTGCCGGGAGGGTCGGCTCGCATCGCAAGATGCTAGCCGGGACGGGATGGGGTCGCGGGCCGCCGGGGGGCGTTACCAGATGCACCGCGCCTTCGGGCTGCTTCCAGCCTTTCAGGATCACCTCGACCTCACCTGACGCGATGGCGTCGCCGACGATGAAGTCCGGCAGGTCGGCGATACCGAGTCCCGCGAGCAGCGCCGGCATGACGGCTTCGCCATTGTTGAGGCGCAGCTGTCCCGCCGGGCGCACGCTGGCCTGTTCGCCCGATGCGTTGGTGTAGTGCCTGACGCCGGGCGTCGAGAGATAGGCGTAGCCGAAGCATTTGTGCTCGGCGAGATGCATCGGATGAGTCGGCCGTCCCCAGCGCTTGAGATAGGCCGGTGTCGCCACGGTGAAGCGCGGCATCGCGCATAACCGGCGCGCGATCAGCGAGGAATCCGGCAGCCGCGCGATGCGCAAGCCGGCGTCAAAACCCTCGCCGATCATTCGACGGTGGCGTCGCTGAGATGCAAGTCGATCGAAACCTCGGGATACCGCTCCAGGAATTCCGGCAATAGCGGCGCCAGGGTTCGCACGCCAAAGTCATGGGCACCGCGAGCCGCACCAGCCCGCGCGGCGTTGCCGATTGCGCCAGCGCCTTGTTCTCCGCGGCCTCGCCAATTTGAAAAAGCGGCGGGCGGCAAAGGTCGTGGCGGGCCGATCTCACTAGCCGGAGCGCCTTGTCGCGACGAGCAGACCGCCGCTAGAACGCGCGCCGGATCGACCCGGCATGACCCGGAAGATCCAGGCACTCCGCACCAATCAGGCCGATGGCGATGAACGCAAAGCGGCGATTTTCGGCTGAATTCGTGATCCATCGATCACTTCAAGGCGGCAACACCGATTCAATGTATGGAGCTTTCGTCCGCGCCATGACGGTCCCGGCCGGATCGAGTGTCGGACAATCTGCCTGAACGTCGTCGGCGAGAGTTCGACAACCTCCGCAAGGCCGAGCCCGGCGCCATATCCATCGGCGCAGTCCTGCACCGGGCGCCATAGTTGGCCATTGATGGTGGCAAAATTTCCCGCCGGCCGCGCGCTCGCCCGATCAATCAGAACGGGGTTGCTCTCGTGCGGCAGCCAGGGACCCATTAGATGGCCGGAGTAGAAGATCGCCAGTGTATCCGAATAGCCGCCGGCGCCGTCGCGCCACGCCCCGAAAAGATAGTTCAAGCCGTTGTGCCGGGTGATGGTCGCATCGCCCAATTCGAGGCCGGACAGCAGCGTGCAATGACGCTCCCATTTGTCCGGAAATCGAACGCATTTGTAGAGCGCTACATCCCGGTTCGCAGAACTCTCCGGAATCATCCAGAGCTGGTCATCGTGCTCGATGAGAAACGGATAGGACAGATGCCAGGCTTCTTCCAATACCGGGATGACCTCGCCGACCGGGCCGGTGCCATCGAATTCAACCGCGGAGATGATGCCCTTTCCGACCCGGTGATCGAGGTCTTCAAAGAACACGAACGTTCGACCCATCCAGGTGATCGGAAAGGGATCGGCGTAGAACCGATTGCCCGGATCCGGAAGAACCTGCCAGCCCGGACCTGACAGATCACCCGCCTTCCAGACATCGGCTGTGTCGCTGTATCGCCAGCCGACGTGCCAGTGGGGTGAATAGCAACACAGGCGATACACCTCCTTGGCGATCGCGACCGCCAGCCCGCGGACCACGAAACCCGCAGGGTGCGGCGGACCTGCGGCGTGCGAATGACTGGCCAGTTGAGGAACAATCCTCGGCTTGCCCGACAGCACCGCCCTGATCAGGGTGAGTGTTCGAGCCATGACGGCATCGAGGGCACCGCTCAGGCCGATCGCTATTTCTCCGGAGGGATGACCGCGGTCCAGCACTACAGCGTCGCGGTCGTTGATGATGTCGACGACCGGCAGATCCCCGGCAATGATGGCCGTTAAAGCGGCGTCTTCGCCGGCCTTTCCGTCGAACAGCGGACGGAGATAGACCTTCGCCTGACAACCGGGATCCCGGCTCGCGCTGGTAAAGTCCACAACAACGTCCGCTTCGCCCGCGGCGCGCGGGGTTTCGGGAATGGCGTCGAGGCGGTCGGCTCCCGAGGGTTTTCCCTTGCGCAACAGGATTCGCTCGAGTTCGAAAAGCGCATCCAGGCCCGCCGGCGCCGGTGCTGCCGCTTCAGTCCAGACAAGGCGAATCGCGGCATTCTGACCCTGCGGCGACAGCACCGCATCGACCATCCACCGGCGCGCACGCTCGCGCTCGCATCGAAATTCAACGATCATGCCCAGCCCCCAGCAAATACGTTAGCTACAACGCCTTGAGAATCCCCGCATACGCTTCCACCATCGCGTTCACCGAATACCGCGACTTCAGACCTTTCCCGTTCCGGCGCAACTCGTCGCTGAGAGGTTTGTCGCGAAGAATTCTTGAAACCGCGCTTGCAAACATCGCGGTATCGGACGCATCGACGAACAGCGCCGCCGGTTTTCCATCGACAGACAGCACTTCGCGCAGAACCGGGAGGTCCGTGACAACACAGGGTATATCGGCGCTGGCGGCCTCGACCGCAGCCAATCCAAAGGTTTCCGCCTGCGACGGAAACACGAAGACATCGAGGCCGGCGAGAAATGGGGCCACTTGCTGCGGCGAAATCTCGCCCAGAAAATGCAACCGATCGGAGACCTTCAACTCCCCAGCGAGCAGTTTCAATCGCGCCTCGTCCTGTCCCTGACCCGCTAATGCGAGATGCCAGGAGGGTTCGACGGCAAGCAGCCGTATGGCGGCATCGAGACGCTTGTTGGGATGCAATCGCGCGGCGCACCCCAGCAGAATGCAATCCCGCTGCAAGTTGAATAGCCGCCGCGCATCATCCTTCGGAATGTTCAGCGCCTTGTCGTCGAATCCGTGCGCGACATACTTCATCCTCGACCGATAGCCCGCGGGGTATCGGGCGTATTCGCGTTCCATCTGCTGCGAATTGAGGGTGATGAACCTGAACACACCCATGCTGCCCATGGCGATGTCGGCGATGCGAACCGGCCAGCTCATCGACATGCTCGATGAAACCTGGTTCGCAATAACCGGCGCCTTGCTGACGAGCCGCGAAACCGCCCCGCCAATGACGTTGCCGAAATGCTGGAACGTAAGAACCGCGTCAGGCCGGATTCGCCTGATCTGCCTCCCCAGTTCCCACAGGAATTTCAACAGCGCCACAGGATTCCCCGGCCGGCCGGCCGAACAGTAAATCGTGTTGGGTGGCGCGTCGAACGTCTCCGACTTGCGGAAGAAGAACAGGTGGTGGACCTCATAGCCAAGCCCGGTGAGGCCGGTCCCGAGCAGCCTGGTGATCTCCTGGGCGCCGGCGTTTTCCGCCTGGGTCTGGACGAGAAGGACACGGCGGCCCTTGACGCTCGAATTATTCGGCATCGGACGATGTTGAACCGGATGGAGCACTCGATCGGCTTCGGCGGGAGCAATCGCCGGTTCGAGCACAGTTCGCGGTTTTGGATCTGGCCTGGAAAGCAGCAAGGGGCCTCTCGTGAGGTGGCGCGGTTGATGGTGGCAGCCTCCCTACCACAGCAGGACTGACCCGCGGCCCAATAGAGCATGAAGGGGTTAATCCGTGCACCCCACCGAACCGGTACCTGATGTCGCATGCAAGCACCGCGAGCGTAACTGTCGATTAACTATAGATATTTACGGTAGCGAAGCTTCCTTGCGGATGTTGCCGTCGTGTTGAGTAAAATCGTATGATGTCTGGCAGCCAGGCCAACCAGGTTAATTCCCGCCGGTTAACAGACCCGGCATCGTGGGAGACGCCGGACCGAGCGTCCGGCCCAGCGTCGATTCGACGCGCCGAACTGCTGACGGGTTCCCTGACCATTGCAGGTGTCATCGGGTTCTTCCGGCAAAACGGCCGACGCATCCTGCTGCTCGCGGCGGCGCTTTTCGCACTCGGCGTTCTCGTTCTGGCGATCATCCCTGTGCGTTACGCGGTTTCCGCCCTGGTCGTCGTCGATCCCAGGGAACAGCGTGTCACGAACGAGCAGGATGTCCTGCCCGGCATTGGTCAGGACGCAGCCGCCCTCCAGAGCCTGATCGAAATCGCCAAATCCGACGGCTTCCTGCGGCCGCTAATCGAACGGCTGAACATCAGGGACGATGCGGACATCGCAGGGAGCGAGACCGATCCTTCCAAGTTGCTCGAAAAGTTCCGCAGCCGGCTCGATATCTCGCGCCGCGGCCTAACCTACGTCATTGCCATGACGGTGATCTCGAACAGCCCCCGGAAGGCTGCCGCCTATGCCAATGCGGTCGCCGAAGCATTCGTGGCGAACCAGACCGACGCCCGCACCGCCGCGACCGACGATGCCGCCGGCTGGCTCAATAGCCGCCTGAAAACATTGAGCGACCGGCTCAGGACCTCCGAGGACGCCGTTGCCAAGTTCAGGCGCGACTACAAGATCGTCAGCGCCGGGCGCGACGGCACCACGCAACAGCTTCGCGTGACCGAATTGACCCAGCAGGCCTCGGCAGCCCGCCTGCGCGCCGAGGAAGCAAAGACACGCTATCAACAGGCGCAGCGCGACCTCAAGGCGAACGTCGACGGTCCGGTGAAACAGGACCTTCTCAGCATGCTGCGAGCGCAACGATCGACACTCAACGATCAAATCGCGCAGAAGCGCGCGGTGCTGGGTGACCGTCATCCCGATCTTGTCATGGCATATGGTCAGCTGAACGATCTCAACCGGCAGATCGAGGTCGAGCGCAAACGCAATATCGAAACCGCAAAATCCGAGTATGAATCCCTGCTCGAACAACAAAAGTCGATTGAAACCCAGCTGAAGTCGTTTGAATCGGAGATGCTCGTCGACGGCCAGGCCCTGGTGAAGCTTCAGGAGCTTCAGCGCGATGCGGACGCCAACAAGAATATCTACGAGCAGTTTCTGTCGCGCTACAAGACGACCAACGAACAGCGTCTCCTGCAGAACACGCAGGCCAAGATCGCATCGGTCGCGACCCCGCCCATTCGCTCGACCCGGCCGCCACTTGCCCTGCTGCTCGCTGCCATCGCGCTTGCATCGATCCTGACATCGACCGCCACGGTCGCGGCGTTGAACGCGAACAAGCAACTCCCCGAGCCCCCGTTACCCGTCCGCTCTGCTGACGAGAGGCCGAAGCCGGTTCCGGTTCCGCAGCGGCCGGATATCCCGGTTTGGACGCAAATACCCCATCACGCTCCTGACGAAATCAGAAACACGATCTGGCAAAAACCGGTCGTCGCCATCCGGGAACTCGATGTCCGCGCCTATCTGCCCGCGTTACTCGAGAGAATTGAAAACACCCCAGGCGATCGCGGCAAGGTGGCCGTTGTGACATCGATCAAGAACGGGGTCGGCGTCAGCACCGTCGCGCGATCGCTCAATCTGGCCGCCCTCAACGGTGGAAACATCAGCGTCCTCATTCAGGCGGCGCCCGACACCTTCGTTTCGGACGAAACGCGTATCTCCGCCGACGCTCGCACCGCCAGCGGATCGCGCACCTCACGTGCGAGCCTGCGTTCGATCGGCTTGCTGCTCGTCGGCGGAGCCAGTTCGCCGGCCATCGACGATATCCGTTCGGAATTCGATCTCATCGTCATCGATGCCCCGCCGCTGACAGCCGCGTCGGAAGTCACTTCATTGTTGACCCAGGCTGATGTGGTCGTTGTGGTGCTGGAGCATGGCGTAAATGACCCGGCCGCGATCCAGCACGTCGGTGCATTGCTGCCGGAAACAGGTTCGGCCGCAGTCGGCATTGTGATCAACCAGGTCAGCCCGCCCCAGGTCCGGAGCCGGACGCAAAACAGAATCGCAGAGTTGGCGAGCTGATGGACTAATGGCACTTCCGCCATCCGTCACAGGGACCGATTGAAGGCGCCAGCGGCGCCAGCATCCGGCAAATCACGGGCACCGAACAATGAATCGGCTGGCAACTGCACTTTACGCTTCGGCGGCGCTATTTCTATCGGATGTTGCGAGTGCCTGTCCCGTCCTGACCCATACGGTGCCTGAAGGCGCAATCAAGGCCCTGTCCCGCGGCTTCAACGCGGACGGCTGGATCAACGGTTCGCAGACTGCTCCACCGCTGCAGCTGCTCGTGGAGCTTCGGAAAGCGGGCATGACGCATGTTCGCCTGCCGGTGCCTGCGGAACACATCATGTCGCGGTTTGCCGCGACGGCAGAACAGAGGACCAGGCTTGATGCGGTGGACGCCGCAGTCGCGAAGCTGATTTCCCTCGGCTATCACGTGTCCATCGACTTGCATGCGGGAGAACAGTTCAACCGGCTGCACCGCGAGGACCCGGCCGCCGCGGTCGAGGCCCTCAAGGACGCATGGCGCGAGCTGGCTGAAATCGTGCGACGTCATCCGACCGAGCGAGTCTTCGCGGAGTTGCTTAATGAACCGGACCTCGATGCCGAAATCTGGCAAAGGGAGGTCGAGGAGCTTGCCTTGTTCGTGCGCGGACTGCTTCCGCGCACGACACTGATCGTCGGACCCGTGAACTGGCAGCGTCCCGACTCATTGCCCGGTTTTCGGCCGCTAAACGACTCCAATGTAGTGTACGCGATTCATTTTTATGATCCGATGGTTTTCACCCATCAGGCCCATTGGGATCCGAACGATCCGCTGCACCATATCCGGGGGTTGCCATATCCCCTTCGCGCCGAAGATCCCGACGTCCGGGAAATCAGGCGCCGGCTTCTCGACGACAATAATCCGGCGGTTCTTGCGATGCTGGATCGGGCTGTTCCCGACGAGGGGGTTGGCAAATGGCTCGAACCGGCCGCTGTCTGGCAAACGCAATTCGCCCGTCCGATCATCATCAATGAGTTCGGAGTGCTCAAGGCCGGCGCCCCCCGCGACAGCCGGCTTCGCTGGCTTTCATCCGTTGTATCTTACGCCCAACAGCATTGCTGGGGCTGGGCCCATTGGGAGCTTTCGCAGGGCTTCGGCTTGGTCGACGACAAATCCGGCAAGGCGGATGCCGGCGTCTTGAAGGCCTTGCTGGGCAGCCGC
>JBKJUA010000377.1:0-3684 GCA_046590305.1 Bradyrhizobium sp. | reverse complement strand
GTCGGGGATGAAAGTCGCCACCTTCAACATCAACAATATCAATCGCCGCCTGCCGAACCTGCTGCGCTGGCTGCATCAGGCAAAACCCGATGCCGTAGCACTTCAGGAACTGAAATCGACCGACGCCGACTTTCCCGTCGATGCGATCCGCAAGGCCGGCTACGGCGCGGTGTGGCACGGCCAGAAAACCTGGAACGGCGTCGCCATCCTGGCGCGCAAGGCCGAGCCGGTGCTGATCCGCACCGCCCTGCCCGGCGATCCCGGAGACCACGAAGCGCGTTACATCGAGGCCGCCATCAACGGCATCGTCGTCACCAGCATCTATCTGCCGAACGGCAATCCGCAGCCGGGGCCGAAATTCGACTACAAGCTCGACTGGTTCAGGCGGCTGCGGCTGCACGCCGCGAAATTCATCAAGCAGGACATTCCGGTGGTGCTGGCGGGCGATTACAATGTCGCGCCGGCGCCGCTCGATATATATCCGACCAGATCGTGGGACAAGGATGCGCTGATCCACCCGAAGAGTCGCGCCGCCTTCAAGCAGCTTTTGACACAGGGCTGGTGCGACGCGATCCGCGAACTGCATCCGGACAAGCCGATGTTCAGCTTCTGGGACTACAAGCGCAACCGCTGGCCGCGCGATGCCGGCTTGCGCCTCGACCACCTGCTGCTGAGCCCCGCGGTGGCGCCGCGGTTGATGAAGGCCGGCGTCGACCGCAAGCTGCGCGGCGAGGAAGGCGCCAGCGACCACGCGCCGGCATGGATCGTGCTGCGCTGAGGCGCCCGAACCAAAATATCGAAAACAACCCCATGTACAGTAAGAACCCGGGCGTTGCATGCCTGCAACGCCCGAGAGAAACATTTTGACACGTCGGGCAAATCACCGGCACTATCGCATCAATTCCCAAATGCTCATGGCCTCGCCCGACAACGGGATCTCCGGCAGGTTGCAGGATAGGTTGAGCGACCGGTCATCCGCGGAATCCGACCCCGTCAAGCCCCGACCTTGTAGTCACACAGAGCCCTTTCGGTTCTAATGCATCAGTCCGAAAACACATTTCTCAAGGAAGAGATACACCATGGCGATCTACGAGCTGCGCACCTACACGCTCTACGTCGGAAAAATGGCGGAAGCCGTGAAGCTGTACCAGGAGATCGGATTTCCGGCGATGCAGAAGGGTAATCACGACAGCAAGCTGGTCGGCTACTTTCAAAGTGACGTCGGCACCATCAATCAGATCGTCCATCTCTGGAAATTCGATGACGACGCCGATCGCCGCAAATCCTGGCAATTGCTGTTCGCCAACCCCGACTTCATGAACTTCGCCGGCAAATTCCGGCCGCTGGTCATGACCCAGGAGGTCAAGCTCCTGCTTGCGGCACCCTGGGGACCGCATCCGTAGACCCCTCAAGCGCTCCGACGCAGGCGGCGGTTCATTAAAGGCCGCAGGCGACCGAACGCTCGCTCCCTCATGGTGAGGAGGCGCCCTTGCGCCGTCTCGAACCATCTGGCCACAGTGCGCGACCCCATCCTTCGAGACGCGGCGAAGTCGCTCCTCAGGATGAGGGCAACGGTTCGCGGAGCCTTGCTTGAACTTCCTCTTCGTCCTCGTGGTCGGGCTCGCCGCCGGCACTATCTCGGGCATCGTCGGCACGGGGTCGTCGATCATGCTGATGCCGGTGCTGGTCTATCAATACGGGCCGCAGCAGGCGGTGCCGATCATGGCGGTCGCCGCCGTGATGGCGAACCTGTCGCGCATCCTGGCCTGGTGGCGCGAGGTCGACTGGCGCGCCTGCGCCGCCTACTCCGTGACCGGCATTCCCGCGGCGGCGCTGGGCGCGCGCACGCTGCTGGTGCTGCCGCCGCACGCGGTGGATATTTCGATCGGGCTGTTCCTGATCGCGATGGTGCCGGTGCGGCACTGGCTCGCCCGCTACGATCTGAAGGTGAAGCTCTGGCACCTTGCCATCGGCGGCGCCGTGATCGGCTACATCACCGGCATCGTGGTGTCGACCGGGCCCTTGAGCGTGCCGCTGTTCCTGTTCTATGGACTGACAAAGGGCGCGTTTCTTGCCACCGAAGCCGCAAGCTCGCTCGGCCTCTATGTCAGCAAATCCCTGACCTTCCAGCAGTTCGGCGCGCTGACAGCGGATATCGCGCTGAAGGGTCTGATCGCCGGCACGTCGCTGATGGCCGGCGCCTTCATCGCGAAGCGTTTTGTCTTGCGGCTTGAGCCGGACGTGTTTCGACTGGTGATGGATGGTATCATGCTGGCGGCGGGCGTGGCGATGCTGTTCAACGCCTTCATCGGCGCATGATGCCGCTGCGAAATCAGGAGTGCGTGGTTTGAGCGTTTTGGCGGATCCAGGCGACATTCCCTTTTCCCGCGGCGGGCCGGTTGAACGAACCGAGGCCCGACAGGCCACGTTGAAATTCGCCGAGGCGGCCCTTGCCGACAGCAAGCGTGAGGGCCTGCTGCTGGCGGTCCGCGCGCGCTGGGTGGCATTGGCAGTGACCGCCGTCACCCTGCCGATCATCAATCCGAACTGGGAAGTGCTCTATTACGTCGCCATGCTGAGCTTGTTTGCCTTGATCGGCTGGGCCCAGCTCAAGGTCGGCAGGACCACCGGCCGGTCCCGGCCGGAGCTTTTCTTGATGTTCTGCGATCTCGCGCTGCTGACCATCCTCAGTGTCCTGCCCAATCCCTGGAGCACCGTGAACTGGCCGCTTGCCATGCAGTTCCGGTTCGACAGCTTCATCTACTTCTTCATTTTCCTCGCCACTGCGACGCTGGCCTATTCGTGGCGCACCGTGGTGGCGATGGGCGCCTGGACTTCCGCGCTGTGGGCGATCGCTGTCACCTGGGTTTACCTGCAGCCCGAAACCCATGCCGCGCTGTCCGAACGCGTGCGCGCCGCCACAGGCGCCGACATCCGGCTGTTCGAGATCATCGACCCCGCGGCGATCGGTGTCGGCGGCCGGTTTCAGCAAATCACGGTCTTCATGATCGTCGCCATGATCCTGGCGCTGGCGGCGCGCCGTTCCAATGCGCTGTTGATCAGCCATGCCGGAATCGAGCGCGAACGCACCAATCTGGCGCGCTACTTTTCGCCCAATGTCGTCGAGGAGCTTTCGAAAAACGATGAGCCGCTGAAGCAAGTTCGAACCCAGGATGTCGCGGTGCTGTTCGCCGATATCGTCGGCTTCACCGCCTATTCCGACGGCCGCAGCCCGACCGAGGTGATCGGCACGCTGCGGCGTTTCCATGAGCGGATGGAGCGTGAGGTTTTCCGCCATGAGGGAACGCTCGACAAATACCTCGGCGACGGACTGATGGCGACGTTCGGTACGCCCTTCGCCGGGGATTGCGACGCCAGCAACGCGCTGCGTTGCGCGCAGGCCATGATCAGCTCGATGGAGGAACTAAATCTCGAGCGAAGGCATCGCGGCGAGCCGCCGATCCAGCTCAGCCTCGGCGTGCACTACGGCCCGGTCGTGCTGGGCGATATCGGATTGAACCGGCTCGAATTCGCCGTCATCGGCACCACGGTGAACGCAGCGAGCCGTCTGGAGTCGCTGACCCGCGAATTCGGCTGCGCGCTGGTGGTCAGCCACGATCTGGTGCAGCGGGCGCGCGCGGAGGGCAAATGCGAGCACACCGACTTCATGCATCTTGAGGAGAA
>JBKJUA010000322.1:0-7099 GCA_046590305.1 Bradyrhizobium sp. | reverse complement strand
ATATCGAGATCGCCCCACGCCACTTCGCGCAGCATCTGGGTGATCGCCGAGATCACCATCGGGCCGCGCCAGATCATGGCGAGGTCTTCCTCGATCAGGAAACCGATCGACATCACCTTGACGCCGAAACGCTCCATCGGCTCCAGCATGCGCGGGCCTATCTGCCGGGGCTTGCCGCGCAGGCCGAACAGTTTGGGCTGCGAAGGCCCGTAGATGTCGGCGTCGAGAATGCCGGCCTTCAGCCCGAGCGCGGCGAAACCGAGCGCGAGATTGCAGGAGGTCGTGGACTTGCCGACGCCGCCCTTGCCGGAAGCCACCGCGATGACGTGCGTGACGCCGGGAATGCCTGACGCTTTCGAGGTCGCGCGGGCCGGCATGGTGGGTTGAGCGGACAAATCTTTTCCTTACGAATCCAGCGGATCGCCCTTGCTGGCGTCGCGCGCGCGCAGATAATCCTCCGTCGTCATCACGGGCGGACGTTGCGGCGCCGCGTGCGGGTCAAAACTCTCGTTGACCACGGCTTCGACCCGGCAATCCGCGCACATCCTGATGACGTCGAGTCGCTTGGCATTGGCGCCCTGGAACATCCAGTGCTTCTCGCCGAGTTTGGCCAGCACGCGGTCGATCGAACTTTTGGTGCCGAACGGCTTGTCGCAGGCGATGCAGTGGAACGGCTCTTCTTCCTTCAGCACGGTAAGCGGTGCGTTCCATGCTTTGAAATCGAGCCGTGGCTCCAGGGTGATGACGTCTTCCGGACAGGTCGACTGGCACAGTCCGCATTGCACGCAGAGGCTCTCGGTGAAGCGCAGCATGGCGCGATCGGGATTGTCCGACAGCGCATGCGTCGGGCAGGCAGTGACGCAGGCATGGCAGAGCGTGCAGCCCTCGACATTCAGATTGACGCCGCCGAACGGCGCGCCCGGCGCCAGCGGCACCACATCGACCGGCGCGGGTGCGGCGAGATGCAACTCGCGAAACGTGGTTTCGAGCACACCGCGCTTGGCGCCGCGCGGCACGAAGCTCGCCGGTTTTGGCGTGGCGACGCCGACCGGCTGCGCATCCAGCATGACGCGCAACTGGTCGGGATCGTCGGTCTCGAGGATCCGCACCAGGCCGGCGCCGAAGCCGAGCGCCGAGACGATGGTGTCCGACATCTCGACCGCGCGCCGCAGCCCGGCAATGTCGTGCTTCGGCCTCGCGCGCGTCAGCATGGCGACGCCGCTGCCGCCATAGGCAAACACCGCGGCGATATTTTCGGGCCCGAGCTGCGTCACTTCGTTGACGCGGAGGGGAAGCACATTCGCCGGCAGGCCGGCGCCGAACCGCGCCAGCGCATCGATGATGGCATCGCCATGGTCGCCGTCGTGGAACAGCACGACGGCTTTGCTGCCGCCGGCCTTGTGAAAAGTCTGCAGCAAGGTGCGCAGCCGCCGCATCAGCGCATCCGCGCTCGGCAGCGAGTATGACGCCGCGCCGGTCGGACATACCGAGGCACAGGAGCCGCAGCCGGCGCAGACATTGGCGTCGATCGCGACCGCATTGCCGTCAGGCGCGATCGCGCCGGTCGGACAGAGGTCGAGACAGCGGGTGCATCCCGTAATGCCGGAGCGCGAATGGGCGCAGAGTGCTGCCTCGAACGAAATGAAGCGTGGCTTGTCGAACGTGCCGACCATGGCGCCGGCCTCGGCGATGGCGCGTTCGACCGCGGCGCGGTCGCGCGGATCGGCGCGCAGATAGCCCGGACGCAGTTCATGCGCGGGGAACAGCGGCGCGCCGCCGGAGAGATCGAGGATCAGGTCGCAGGTCGAGGTGGCGCCATTGCGCGAAGACCCGAACACCAGTTTTGCGCGCGACGACGGCGCCGCCAGCGCATAATCGTCGATCGCAAGCTCGAAGGCGCCGAGATGGCCCTTGGCGTTGCGGATGGTGCCCTTCAGCACCGGAAACTCATTGCTGCGGCGCGGGATCACGTCGCCCGGTTTGCTCAGCAGCACGGTGATGTCGAGGCGGTCGGCGAGACGTTGCGCGGCTTCGATCGCAACCTCGTCGCGGCCGTAGATCAGCGCGACGCCGCTGCTCTCCAGCGTCACCAGCGAGATCGGCGGCATGTCCTCTTGCGCCGCAGCGATCAGTGCCGCGGCTTTCGGACCTGCGGCAGCCGCGTCGTTCGACCAGCCGCCGGTTTCGCGGATATTGACGAAGGTGAGCTCGGCCTGAGGCGAATTCTCCGCGACTTCGCGAAACAGCGGGGCTTCCTGGGTACAGGCAACGGTAATCGGCGCGCCGTCGGCCAGCGCTGCCTTGAAGCGATCGAGCTCGAGGCCGCAGAGCTGGTTGGCCTGCGTGATGGTGCCGCCGCAGCCGCGACCGATCGCCGCCGCGTCGAGCGGCATCGTCTTCTCGCAACTGCAGATCAGGAGATGAGACGGCACCACACTCATGATTAATGTCCTGAACCGTGCGCCGAGCGCGCGGTTGCTTCGTTCTCCGGTTCCGCGGTACCTGCTGGATCGGAAATCCGCAAGGCCTCACGCTCGCGTTACGAGCCGGAGGGGGATAGCATACACCGGCGGATTGCAAAGCGATTAAGGATGAGCCCCTCGATGACGTCGCGCCTCGCGGACGTGGAACAGACACTCGATCTGCCCCCGGGCTATACTTTGGTCGCGTTGCGCGAGCTTGGCGATGCGTTCACCCATGGCTGCGAGATCGCGGCGAGCTCGGGCGCGGGAACGCTGGTCTGGGTGCGGCGCTACGATCTGGTCGAATTCGGCGTGGTGCTCGAACCCGACGAAGCGCTGGCCACCGCGCGCCGGGCGTTCTTTGCCGGCATGAATGCGCTGGGCGACGCGATATCGTCGCATTGCCCGCCGGAGCGGGAAGTGAGTTTCGACTGGCCCGACGCCGTCAGGTTCGATGGCGGATTATTGGGCGGCGCCCGGCTCGGTTGGCCTGCCGATTGCGCCGAGGACGAAGTTCCGGCGTGGCTGGTATTCGGCGTCATCCTGCGCGCCGCCGACATGGCCCATATCGAGGAAGTACAGTCCGCGTCCGGCGTTGCCATGCTGAGCGAAGGTTTCGAGATGATCGACACCGACGCGATCATCGAAAGTTTTGCGCGGCACCTGATGACCGGCTTCGACCAATGGAAAGAACGCGGGTTCGAGGTGGTGGCGCGGAATTATCTGGCGCGGCTGGCGCTGGCCAAGGCCGGCGAAATCAGGGCGATCGACGTCAATGGCGATCTGCTGGTGCGCGCCGCCACCGGCAAGGGGCCACCGGACCGAAGCAGTCTCGTCGATGCGCTGGCGCGGGCGGACTGGTATGATCGCCAGGCGCGCGGTCCGAAGTCGGGATGAGGCGGAGATGTTGAAATTGCCGCGAACCATCCGGCTCGATCCGTCCGACACCTTCGTGTTCGAGCGGGCGGCGGAACCAGGCGAATGGGCGGTGTCCGGCGCGTTCGTGTTCTGGAACCGGAACCCGGCCGCGCTCGGCCCCAAGCAGCGCGTGGCGCTACGGTCGGGCTTTCTCGGCGTCGACAGTCTCGGCTGGTCGACGCTCGCCATCGTCACCGAGGCCAGCGAAGCGGAGCGCCAGGCGATGGTCGATCGCCTCGCGGCAACATTGCTGGAAAAATTCGGCGCGCCGGATCTCGCCGCAGCGCGGGGAGCCGCCGAGGAAGAGGTCGCGTTTGCGGCCTCGCTGTGCGATCACGCCCCGCAGACCCTGCTCGCGGTGCAGCGCAGCGTCGAGGACGGCGAGATCCGCGAGCGCTTCCGTACGCTGCGACCGCGCGAGACCGCCGGCGGCGCCGATTCCTTGCACGCGCATGCCAGCGCCTTTACCTTTCACGAGGTGGAAGGCGACGAGGAGCCGGCCGAACAGGTCGATCTCATGGGACTAATCAGGACCGACCGCATGACCAGGGATCGCACATGAGAGAGTTCTGGGTCGCTTCGGGTCATCACCTCACCCGCCGGGGCGATCATGGCGGGCTGCTGGCGACGCCCGAACTGATCATGGCCTATCTGGCGCGGCCCGAATTAATGCCGCCGTCCGACGCCTGCCCGGCCGAGTTGCGGCTGCATGCGCACCTGCTGGCCGATCCGCTGCGCCCGGTGACATCGGCCGATATCGCGGCGCTGGTTGACGCCGACGCGCGGGAAAACTGGACCTTCATGGTGAATTTCCGCGACCGGCTGGTCGCGGCGCCGTCGCTGGAGGCGGTGTATGTGGCGCTGGCCCGCAAGGGCGCCGGCGATCTACCGCCGATTTTTCTGTCGCAGCTTTGCCACCTGATCCTGCGCAACGCGCTCGAGGGCTGCGACGATCCCTACATGCTGCGCGCCGCCGAATTATTCTACCGCAGCCAGCTCGCCACCGTGCATGACGGCACGCTGCTGTTGGCCGATGCGGAGGTGATCGAGGCGCAGCAGCACGCGCAAGCCGACATCCACTCGTCGCCGCTCACCGCGATGCTGGCGCCATCCAAGGCGTTCGGCGAGATGGACGTGATGGACGACGACAATGCCTGGACCTACTGGTCGCGTTCCGACGCGCACGCGATGGTGATGAACATCGGCGGCAATCCGAAGGCGCGCGCGGGGCTCACACGGGTGATCGAACGCTGGATCGCCCACCTGCTGGGTGTCGCGGTCAAGGTCGAGACGGTGGCCTCGATCGAGGATCGCGACTGGCGCTGGTTCATCGGCCTCGACAGCGAGGGCACCAGGATCGGCAACGCCCTGTGGAACGGCGCCGAACTGGAAGGCAATGCCGCCGAGCGCATCATCGCCCTGATGCGGCTGACCATCGAGGATGTCAGGCTGGTGGACGAGCGTGTCGGCACCAGGCCGGTCTATCTCATTCTGGCCAGCGGCGCCGACAGAGTGGTGCGGCTGAAGCCGCAGAACCTGGTCGCGGGATTGCCGCTCGCGGCCACCGCGGACCTTGCATGACCGTCCGGGAAACGGAGGATCTGGCATGGCGATGACCGAGACCTCCCGCCAGGTCGGCGTGGTGCTGCGCCGCCGTTCCATCGACAATCCCTGGATCGACCATATGTGGTCGCCGGCGATGATCCTCGACGAAGTGCCCGACACGGCGCCCTGGACCATACTGTCCAGCGACGCCGATGCGACGATCTACTATGCGGGCGCGGCCAGTATCGACCTGTTCAGTTCGGACACCGCCAATTACCGCGACAACCTCGCCGACGGCGAGCCGCGGATCTGGATCGCGCTGCGGCGCCAGGATGGCGGGCCCGAACTGGAACTGACCAAGGTCACCGCCGACCCGACCGAAGGCGAAGCGATCTTCGAGAGCGGCTGCGACGTGATCGGCACCGTGCCAATGCCGCCGGAGATCGCGGCGTGGATCGCAGCCTTTGTCGATCAGTTCCACATCGAGCGCGTGTTCCACAAGCGCAAGCGGGATCGCAAAAGCGGCGATCGCGGCGGCATGCCGGATGGCCGTTCGGATGACGGAACGGGGCACTCATGAGCGGTCCGGACCAGGACGACGAGGACAGGGGCTTTCTGGCGCGATGGTCGCAGCGCAAGCAGGAGGCGAAGCAGCCGGAACCCACACCGGATGAGCCCGAGGTTGCGGCTGAAACAGCGCCCGCGCCAGTGGCCGAGACCGAGGCCGCGCCGGAGTTCGACCTCTCCAGCCTGCCGAAGCTGGAGGAGATGACGGGCGCGACCGATATCACCGGGTTCCTGCAGAAGGGCGTGCCCGAACATCTGCGCAATGCGGCGCTGCGGAAATCCTGGGCGCTCGACCCCGCGATCCGCAACTACGTCAATCCCGCGCTCGAATACGCCTATGACTGGAACGTTCCGGGCGGCGTGCCTGGCACGAGCGAGATCGGCGCCGGCATGGATGTCGCGCGGATGGTGTTGCAGATCATGGGCGACGGTGCCCCGGCCGAACCTCCGGTAGCGGCAGCGGATTCGATAAGGCAGCCGGCTGACGACCCCGCGCTATCAGCCGAAGATCGTGCTGTGATAGAAGCAGAGCCTGCGCCGCAACTGCCTGCCACGGCGCTGAGGCTGGGCGCCGAACGTATGTCGGTCGCACAAGAAGTTATGTCGGTCCCACAATATGCGAGCACCGGAGCTGGTCCGCCGGAAGACTCTTCTGCTGCACCGCAACCGCCGGTGCGACGCCATGGCTCGGCAAAACCGATTGTTTAGACAAAAGTTTTTACAGACATAGCCCCTGCCTATGTTACAGATTTGGGACTGGAATAATTCCAGTTCTAAAGTGTATGCCCTATTAAGAGGCAAACGGGAGATGGGGCGGTCCAGCAATGCGTGAAGCCGGACTGGATCAAGCAATCAAGGCAGCAGGGGGCGTCGCATCGCTGGCGCGGGGAATCGGTATTGCGCAGCCCTCGGTGTCCGCATGGTCGCGCATTCCCGCCGAACGTGTACTTGCAGTCGAAGCGCTGACGCGGGTGCAACGCAACATTCTTCGCCCCGATCTCTACGGACCATCCGAGGATCAGGTGACATCGAAATCCGAAATCGACGAGATCGATCAGCTGCGCGCCGCTGAATACGGCCTGTTGTCGCTGCTGCTCGGCAAGGCGCCCGACGCGGAGACGCTCAAGCGCGTTGCCACGCTGAAGGGCGACGCGTCCGACCTCGGCATCGCGCATATCGAACTCTCGGTGGCAGCGGCGGCGTCGGATGATCGCGCCGTCAGCAAGGAATTCTTCGATCTGTTCATCGGGCTCGGGCGCGGCGAACTGCTGCCCTACGCCTCCTATTACCTGACCGGTTTTCTGCACGAGCGTCCGCTGGCGCGGGTGCGCGAGGATTTCGATCGGCTCGGGATCGAGCGCGCCGGCCCGTCGCGGGAACCGGAAGATCACATCGCGATCCTGCTCGAAGTGATGTCAGGCTTGGCGCGCGGCGAATTCGAGGCCGATTTCGGCGAACAGCAGCGATTCTTCGAGCGCCATCTCAAGCCGTGGGCGGCGCGGATGTTCGCCGATCTCGAGATGTCGCAATCGGCCAATTTCTACCGTGCGGTCGGCCGCGTCGGTCGCATTTACATGGAACTGGAATCAGAGGCCTTCACGCTGTCC
>JBKJUA010000146.1:0-10189 GCA_046590305.1 Bradyrhizobium sp. | reverse complement strand
TGCGGCGGTTGAAGAAGGCATCGTACCGGGCGGCGGCGTCGCCCTGCTGCGCGCCTCCGAGCAGCTCAAGCGCATCAAGACCGCGAACGACGACCAGAAGACCGGCGTCGAGATCGTCCGCAAGGCACTGTCCTGGCCCGCTCGCCAGATCGCAATCAACGCAGGCGAGGACGGCTCCGTCATCGTCGGCAAGATCCTCGAGAAGGATCAGTACTCGTACGGCTTCGACTCGCAGTCGGGCGAATACGTCAATCTGATCTCGAAGGGCATCATCGACCCGACCAAGGTTGTTCGTGCGGCGATCCAGAACGCAGCTTCGGTTGCGGCTCTCTTGATCACCACCGAAGCCATGGTCGCCGAACTGCCCAAGAAGGGCGGCGCCGGCGGCGGCGGCATGCCCCCGGGCGGCGGCATGGGCGGCATGGATTTCTGATCCAGGCTTCCTTACGCAAGTATCGAGAATGCAAAACCCCGGCAGCAATGCCGGGGTTTTTGTTTGTCCCTCGTCATTCCCCGATGTGCAATTACACATGATTTCAGGCAGACTAGACTAGCCTGGTCAGCAGGGCTGCCAAACCTCTGGCCATTGCCGGTGTGCAGGTCGATCCGGCCGACCTTTTCAACCAGCCGCTGCAGCGACTCCAGCCGGCCATCCAAAACGCGAGCCGGTCAGGCGCGAGCCGATGACCCCGCCCGGGTTGCGCGCGCCGAGGTGTGGCGCTCGGTCGCACCCCGCCGAATTGACCCCCTTTGATCCCGTCACATAATGGGTCGGTCATACCGGCTTCGCGCCGTGTCGAGACGCAAAAAAATTCGCACCGGCGCGGGGGCTGCCGCAGTGCGGAGCGCAAGCGAGCAACTACAAGGCCTCGGATAAAAGGCGTCAACGGTCTCATCGAGGCCGCGACCGCGCATGAAGGGAAACTCCCTATCCATGAGGGCCGCTGCGCGCACGGCGCGTACATTTTTTTCGCTGGCCTTGCCGTATTTTCGGTCCGAGGACCGCTGGATCGCCGGCGCGCTGCTCGCCGGCATCGTCGTCGTCGAACTCGGCCTCGTTGCGATCCTCGTCGCCGTCAACGAGTGGAACAAGCGCTTCTTCAATGCGCTGGAGGGCCGCGACTGGAGCGCGGCGCAGTTCGAACTGCTGGTATTCTGCGTCATCGCGCTCGCCGCCGTCGTCGCCGGCACGCTCCAATATTTCCTGGGTCAGCGGCTGATCATCCGCTGGCGGCGATGGCTCACCGATCGCTATTTGGCGATGTGGATGGCGCACGGCCGACACTATCGTGTCCGTCTGGTCGAGCCTGATGTCGACAACATCCACCTGCGCATCGCCAGCGACGTGCTGATCTTGCTCACTCGCACCCACGAGCTGTTCACCTCGCTGATCGGCAGCATTGTCACCATTGTCTCGTTCGTGGCGATCCTCTGGTTTCTTTCGGCGACGACACCTTTGCCGCTGTTCGGCGGCACTTTCGCCTTCGCCGGCTGGCTGATCGTCGTCGCCGCATCCTATGCTGTGATCGGCACGCTGTTCACACACCTGATCGGCCGGCCGCTGATCCCGCTCAACTTCAGCCAGCAGCGCTATGAAGCGGATTTCCGCTTCGCCATTGCACGAGCTACCGACCAGTCCGAACCGGTGGCGCTGATGGCCGGCGAGGCCGTGGAGCGGCGCGAGCTGCGACAGCGCTTCGGCAACCTCGTGCGCAACTGGACGAGACTTGCCAACCGCCAGAGCGGCCTGGTTGGCTTTATCGCCGGCTACGCGCGCATGTCGACGGTATTTCCGATCCTGGTGGTGACGCCGGCCTATCTCTCCGGTGCGATTACGCTTGGCGCGCTGGTACAGACGGCGCAGGCGTTCCAGAATGTCGAGGGAGCGTTAGCCTATTGCATCAGCGCCTACAGCAAGATCGCCGAATGGAAGGCGGTGATGGACCGTGTCGCCCAGTTCGAAGCCGCAATGACCGCTGTCGACGTTCATCGCGCGCGCGAGACGGCAATTGACGTGACCTCGCGATCGGGCGAGCGGCTGCAGGTCGATGAGCTGGTGCTGCGGCTGCCATCGGGAGCAACCATGATGTCGTTCGATGCGCTCGAGCTGTCGTCCGGCGAACGGCTTCTGGTCGGCGGCGCCTCCGGCTCCGGCAAGTCGAGCTTCATTCGCGCACTGTCCGGTCTGTGGCCACTCGGCGAGGGCGCAATAAGCCTGCCGGAGAACGCAAGAGTGTTCTCGCTGCCGCAGCGCGCCTACTTTCCGCTCGGCTCGCTGCGCCAGGCGATCGCCTATCCGACGCTGGTCGAGGATGCCGACGATGATGCGATCCGCGACGCGCTTCGCGCGGTTGGACTCGCACATTTGTGCGACCGTCTCGATGAGGAATCCGATTGGCCGGCGGTACTGGCCGGCGGCGAGCAGCAGCGTGTCGCCTTTGCGCGCGCACTGTTGGCAAAGCCCGACATCCTGCTGCTCGACGAGCCGGTCTCCGCGCTGGAGGAAGGCGATGTCGATGCACTCTATCGGCTTCTGGCCGAGCGGCTGCCGCAAGCGATCGTCATCTCCATCGGCCGCGCCGCACTGCTCGGTCACCTGCACGAACGTGCAATCCATCTCGAGCATGGCGTTGCCGTCGTGACCAAACCACCGCCGCGTGCCGCCGCACGCGCTGTATGAATTCTGGAAGGAGAAGCTGAAGATGCCCGCCCTGAACTACTGGACCGACAAGTGGGACCTGCATGTCGACATCTGTCCGTGCGACGTGCACGTCAACGACTGGCTCTCTGAAAACGGGGTCAGGAACAAGCTCATCTACCACTTCGGCACTGGCACCCATCACGTGATCGGCAAGGAGCAAGCCGAGAACGGCTCCGGCAACATGGTGTTCGGAATTACTGCGTCGATCGAGGAATACGAGGCCTACGTGAAGCTGGTCGCCAGCAATTCGAAGGTGGCGAAAGGCTACGTCGCCTATTTCGGCGACATCTACCTCACCAATCCGCAGTTGCTGCCGGACTTCGACGTGGTGACAATGGTGCACCTGTGCGAGTTTTTCTTTCCGAACACCGCCAGCGTCGAATATGGCGGCGTCGACGACCGCGGTCTGCTCGACATCTTCACCGCCAAGACCAGGCCCGGCGGGCATATCCTGTTTTACACGAAGTCGATTGCCTTCGAAAAAGCCCGGCCGATCGTCGCACAGTGGGAAAAGGAAGCGCCGGTGACACGCGTCGGCGACTTCAAGACGCTGGCGGTGTACCAGAAGCGCTGACGGCGGCAGGCGTCCTGGCGATCACAGTACGTGACGTCGTTTCACTCGACCTTCGCCACCACCGCGATCCGCCGGATGCCGCCTTTGCGGTAGGCGTCGAGGAACGCGTAGTAATCCTTGAATGAGATGCAGCCGTTGGAGTCACCGCCGGGGCCGAGCATGTAAGTATGCGCGAGCAGGCCGTCGCGATTGAAGATCTTGTCTTGGCCGCCGATCGGCGTCAGCCGCAGCGCCGGCACGCCGTGGAACAGCGCCTCGCGCGGCTTGAGGTCGTAGATGTGCGGCGGGGTCACACCCTGCATCCGCACATGGGCATAGCGCACGTCGTCCTTCTTGGCGCCGAGCCCGGAATGCGCCTCCAGAACGGTGCCGTCAGGCAGATAGACCTTGCGTGCCGCGATATCGTAGACCGCGGTCTCGCGATCATAGGGCGCCGATCCGCCGAGCATCGGGTTCTGCGGCTTCGGCAGACTGCCGGTCGCGCTGACATCGGCGGAGGCATAGGACAGCAACGATCGCGACGCCGGTTCCTTGCCCCAGAGCTTTTCGACCATGTTGGGCTTGTCGGCACCGATCGACATCACCGCGGCCTTGGCGCGCTGCGCCATGTCCTTGACGGAAGCCCCCGTGCCTCGGGCCGGCTTTGCCTCGGCGGTTGCCGGTGTGAGAGCGGCAACTTGGGTCGGCGGTTGCGACGCCTGTTTCGGTTTGGCCGCTTCGGGCAATTTCGGCACGTCGCCCGGCATCGCCACTTCCACGGAAGATGACGCCGAAACCAGTTGCATGGTCGCGGCCTGCGGCGCTGGCGCGACGCCCTGCGCTGCGGCAGCTCCAAAACGGTCGTTGAACGCCAGTGACGTGACAGAAGCGATCGTCGCGGGCGCGGCGATGACCGGCGCAGGTTCAGGCAGCGCCGCGAACACATGGTTGACGATGGCTTGCGGAGTCCGCGCCGCCACCGACTGCTTCTGCGGAATCACCGGCGCATCGAAGTTTCCGCCGGCCATGGTCGGATAAATGCTGGCGCCGAAAACATTGGCGTGGACAGTCCAGGCGCAGCCCAGCACCAGGCCGGCGAGCGCGGCGCCGCTGAAAATATGGTTAGCATTGGCTTTACGCGATGAACGCCGATGGTTCTTGGCCGCGACTTGCCTGGACGCACTCGTACTGTAACTCATTCGCCTCGTATCCAGACAACTTCCACTGAGTTCCTCTTCGCAGCACCGCATCACGATTTTCGATGCAGCTTCTCGCAGAGGCGCGGAGCGTCATTAGGGCGACTTTTAGTTAAATGCAGATTAAGTGCGGGCGGATGTGGGGCATGTAAAAAAGCACAAGGCCGATGCGATGCAGCGGCCCCGTGTTTACGCGGGATTTTTTACGAGTTCCGCATCAGTAGTTCAGCTTCGGATACCAATCGGTGCCGCGTCCTTCCGGCGTCACGTCGAGGATGTTCCATAGCGGCATCAGATCGGGTGCGCCGCGCGGATCCTGCCCGGGATCGGACGATGCGCCATTCATCTCGCCGCCCCAGAAATGCCTGATTGTGCCATCTCGCCGGGTGAACACGCTGAATCCCGCGTCGTCGCCGCCGTCTCTTGTCACGCCGTGATAGTCGCGGCTGAACTCGCCCGACAGGTCGCAGTAAAGCGGCAGATGATGCCAGCCGCGTTCGCGCTTGAACGCGACCAGCCGCGCGATTGGCGACCGCGCCACGATCGCGAGTGCAACGCGCTGTTGAATATCCGGCACCTCGCCGTCCCATGCCGACAACAGCGACGTGCACATCGGACACGGCTGCTCGCGCTGCGGGCCGTACATGTAGGTGTAAACGACGAGCGAATCCTTGGCGCCGAACAGGTCGGCAAACGACGCCTTGCCGTTCTCGCCCTCGAAGGCATAGTCCGCCTTGACCTCACCGCCCGGCGGCAGCGCACGGCGCTGTTCCGCGACGCGCTCGATGTGGCGGCGAAGCTCGATCTCCTCGGCCGGCAGTGCCTCGCGAGCGCGGCGATATTCCGCGCTCTCGTTCGGAAAGCGCATCCCGCCGGCGCGTGCCAGCTCGGTGGCGGGTTTCAGGGTGGAACTGCTCATGGCATGACCTCGCATGGGTGGGCATGATCACAAGACGTTCGAGCCGCGGCCGATCCGACAGGTTCGATGGATTTTTTTGCGGCAACGAATATGCCGGGTCCCGGACGCGGTGCAGCGTCCTTCACGCTGCGCAGCGTCCGAGCACGAAACCAACCCCGCCCCTACTTTAGCTCCGGCGGCGGCGAGCGGTCGAGCACGCTGCCCTTCGGACTCTCGAGCAGATCGATTCCATAGGTCTCAATCACCAGCGGCCCGCGCTTGCGGGCGAGTTCGGCTACTCTCTCGACGCCAGCAAAATTATCCGTCTGCCAGGACCCCGCGCCGGATCGCGCATCGCCGACGAACAACAGTTTGCCGGACAGTTGCGCCGGAGACGGTTCGGGCATGTTGACCCAGCGGATGCGCTGGGTCGGCTGCACCACGCAAGTCCCTTTCGGCAGATAGAAGGCGAGCCAGCCGGTGGTGCCGTAATCCGGCGCCAGCACGCAGGTCGCGCCGGTGCGCAATCGCACCGCTTCGATCGCGCCGGCCAGTTCGCGCCAGCCGACGCCGACGCTGCGCACGGTGGCGTCGCGGCGGTAGCCGGTGAGTATGCCGGTGTTGGCCTGCACGATCAGGAACGCAAACAGCGCAACTCCCACCGGCCAGGCCCAGCGCAGGCAGAAATCGGCGAGGCGCTGGCGCTGCCTGTCCCACCGCGTGAGGTGGGCGGCCACCGCGGCCGATATCGCCAGCGCCGGATAGACCGGCGCGAACCAGTTGGCCTCGACACGGGCGTGCAGCGAATGCCAGACAAAATACGCCACGATGGTCCAGAACATCGTGTTGACGAGCATGCGGGCGGCGAACGCGCCGGTAGTGCGCCAGGCCAAGGCGTGAAGCCCCATCGCACCGAGGATGAAAACCAGCGGCGTTGCGAAGGCGATCTGGGTCGGAATCAGCTCGGCGATGAAGGCCGGCCTGAAATTCTCAATTCGGGCGCGGCCGAACATCTGCTTGAGGAAGGAGACCCAGTGGTGATCGGCGTTCCAGAGAATAACGGGCGCAAACACCGCCAGCGCCACCAGGCCGCCGAGAAAGGGCCAGGGCGAGATCAGCCAGCGCCGCAGCTTCGGCACCGCCACCAGCCAGATCAGAATCGCCAGGCCGAAAAACAACGCGGTGTATTTCGAGAGCAATGCGACACCGACCGCGGCGCCGACCGCGAGCCACCATGCGCCGCGCCCGGTCTCCAGCACCTTGGCGAGAAACAGCAGCACGAAACTCGAGGCCACCAGCAGCGGCGCATCCGGCGTGACGATCATGGTGCCGACCGCGGCCATCATGGTGACGTTGAGCAGGATGGTGGCAGTGGCAGCCACCCGGACGCCGCCGAACAGGATCGCCGCGGCGCGATACACCGCAAAGCTCATGGGCAGCGCCAGCAGGATCGACGCCAGCCGGACCCCGAGTTCGGTGTCGCCCGCGATCAGGGTGCCGGCGCGGATCACGTAAGCGACGGCGGGCGGATGATCGTAGTAGCCACTGGCCAGATGTTTCGACCACATCCAGTAATAGGCTTCGTCGAAGGTCAGCGGCGTCCAGGCGGCGGCGACCAGCCGCAGCGCAACCAGCGCCAGCACCGTGAGAACCGTGTTGCGGGCGAGGCGGGCGTCGTTCGCGCTCATTTTGCGATCATCGCTTGCGCCAGACCAGCAGCCCGGACATCGCGTAATTCCACACCACGCCCATCAGCGCACCCGCCGCTCCGGCTACCCACCAGTTCCATTCCTGATCGTAGACCGAAAACGCAACGCCGACATTGGCGAGAAGGCCGACACCGCAGACGAGGTAGAACAGCAACAGGCCCCACAGGATGGCAAAGCCCTTCAGCCGCTGGTCGCGATAGGTGAGAAAATTGTTCAGGATGAAATTGGAGGTCATGGCGACCAGCGCGCCGGCCGCCTGCGCCTCGGCAAATGGAACGTCGAGAACCTTGTGCGCCACGAACAACGTCGTCAGATGGACGACGAGGCCGAGGGTGCCGACCATCGCGAACATCAGAAAGCGCAGCGACACCACGTCGTGGGTCAGCTTCGCCAGCACCAGGCCCAGGAAATCCAGCGCCACCATGGAATCGAGCTTGCTCTCGCCGTGCATCCTGGTGCCGAAGGTGAAGGGAACTTCCTTCACCCGCAATTCGCCGCGCGCGGTGGCGACGATATCGAGCAGGATCTTGAAGCCTTGCGTCGAGAGCTGCGGCGCCAGTTGCTCGAAGCGATCGCGGCGGATCATGAAGAAGCCGCTCATGGGATCGGCGATTTTTACCTGCAACACCCGTTTGGCCACCTCGGTGGCGAGCTGGCTGGCGCCGGCCCGCTGCTTGTCGAAACTATCGGCGCTGCCGCCTTCGATGTAGCGGCTGCCGACCACGAGATCGAATTCACCGCCTTGCAGCAGCGCCAGCATCTTCGGCAGCTGGGTCTCGTCATGCTGCAGATCGGCGTCGATCACCGCGGCGTATGGCGCGCTCGCGGCCAGAATGCCCTCGATGCAGGCGCCTGACAGGCCGCGCCGCCCGATCCGCCGGATGCAGCGGACACGGTGATCCATCCGCGCCAGGCCCCGCACCACATCCCAGGTGCCGTCGGGAGAATCGTCGTCGACGAACACGACTTCCCAGGCGATGCCGGCGAACGTCGCGTCCAGCCGCCGGTACAGCGTGGTGACGTTGTCACGCTCGTTGAAAGTGGGGACGATGACCGAAAGCTGAGGCGCCACAGTCAATTGCGGCGGGGTTTCGGGGCCCGGTCTGACGGCTTCATTCATGCCGCCAGCGTATATCCGCAGCGCCGGGGGAAGCCAAGGGAACCGGCGCGCAAGGTCAAAAATCAGCGCTCGTAGGGGCAAAATCGGCCAAAACAGGCCCCAAAATGCCAACGACCACCAACAGAGGGCGCGCGTACATCCGGCGCTGCCTGACTATTGAGTGGTCGTCCCAGCGCCGGAGCTGTGAAGCATCGACGTCGCCGTTAGAGACAAGATAGGAACGATCCGGCCGTTCCGCAAGGGGGGCCCGTCCGGCTCCCGGAAACGGGCTTACTGCGGCACCTCCCGTACCACCGGCCCCCGGACGACGGGCGCGGCCGGAACCGCGGCCTTCGGCGCCTCGATCTTTTGAACTTCCTTGGCCGGCTTGCCCCCCTGCCCGATCGGTCCAAACACGACCGCCGCCAGCAGAACGACGGCGACGATGATGCCGCCCAGTATTTTTGCGATCGCTTCCGTGTCCATTCCGCTTCTTCCCTGGTCGCCCGTTGCGGCCGGCCGATCCGGGCGAGCCGGGCAAGCCTTCCGTTCCCGCCACCACCTTAAGCCTGTTTCTTGCGCTCCAAAAGCGCCTCAGCCGCTGGTTGATGTCGCCGACGGCAGCTTCCGCTGCGGCCGCCCGATCGTCGCGAAGTCTTTGCACCGCCAGAGCGATCTCGGCGACCGCATGTTCGATGCGGCCGGGTTCCGGATTCTTGATGCCAACACACCAGCGCCCCGCTCGGAACAAGCTGGAAGCGCCCTTTCCACGAAACCATGGCCGATTCGTGCCGGCCTTCTGAAATTACAGCAACGGAGATTTTCCGCATGTCCAAAGCCAAGCATAGCAAGTCCGGCGGCAAGCCCCGCCAGCCAGCCCAAAAACTCGATCCGGCGCGAAGCCAGAAGCCGGATCACGCGCCGGCCTTGAGCCTGAAGTCCGCGCCGCCGGCTGCTGCCCTCAGGCCCGTCCCGGCAACCATCGCCGCACCACCGGCCGCAGCCGCCCCCGACGCCTTCCCGGCCAATGCGGCCGCGCCGGCCAACGCAGCTTCGATCGACATGCAAACCATCGCGCTGGCCTATGGCGAGTACACCCGGAAATCGTTCGAACAGACCAAGTCGTTCGTCGAGAAGCTCGCCGGCGTCCGCTCGCTCGACAAGGCCATCGAGATCCAGACCGAATTCGCCAAGCAGGCCTACGAGACCTTCGTGATGGATGCGCAGAAGATCCGCGAACTTTACAGCGGCCTGGCCAAACAGACGTTCGAGGGCGCGGTGGCCCAGGTGATCCCGGCCGCGCGCTGAAATCTGGCGCGTTGCCAAAGTGACGGCCCGCCTCAATTCGGGTTGTGTCAAAATAAGAGGCTCCGGTTTACCGGGGTCTTTTTTTTGCGGGCGAGCGAGCGCGATCGCCTGCGCGATTGTCCGAACGGTTCTATGCTGTTGGCAGCACACCCCACGAACTGGCCAATGCCACCTTGTTTGATTAGTCTCGATTGCGACAGCTCCAATGTCCTCTTGCTCCGTGAGTTCGCCCCCGTGACCAAGCCCCCGAGAACCGCTTCCAAAGATTCCGGCAACATCTACATCGGCATCGGCGGCTGGACCTTTGCGCCGTGGCGCGGGGTGTTTTATCCGGAGAAGCTGACGCAGGCGAAGGAGCTGGAATATGCGGCGTCGAAGCTGACCTCGATCGAGATCAACGGCACCTATTACGGCTCGCAGAAGCCGGAGAGCTTTCGCAAATGGGCGCGCGAGGTGCCGGACGGTTTCGTGTTCTCGCTGAAGGGACCGCGCTTCGCCACCAACCGGCGGGTGCTGGCGGAAGCTGGCGATTCCGTAAAGCGATTTTATGATTCCGGCGTGCTGGAGCTGGGCGACCGGCTCGGTCCGGTGCTGTGGCAATTCGCGCCGACCAAGAAATTCGACGAGGCGGACTTCGGCAAGTTTCTGGAATTGCTGCCGCGAAAACTCGAGGGTCGCGCGCTGCGCCATGTGGTGGAGGTGCGGCACGACAGTTTTGCCGCGCC
>JBKJUA010000094.1:0-15319 GCA_046590305.1 Bradyrhizobium sp. | reverse complement strand
TTCTTCAGGCGGATCAGCGTTTCACGTGACTTCATCGACTCGTACTCCCCAGAAGTCCCGATCTGAACGCGGGACGGAACCGGCATCCCCAAATGAAGTCATAAGGGCCCCACCGGCAGCATTACTCATGTGGCGCGGATCATGGCTCGACAAAGTTAGCGTTCCGTTTCCAAATCCTTGAGGATTTGACCCAATTGGCCGTATCCCTCGTTCAGGCTGGTGACTTCGTCCTTGGCCTGGCGCAGGAAGCTTTCCAGCGGGGCGTGCAGCTTGATCGCCTCGTCGACCTCGGGGCTGGAGCCCTGGCGATAAGCCCCGAGCCGGATCAGTTCCTCCATGTCGGCATAGGTCGCCATCACCTGGCGGGCCCGGGTGATGACGGGCAGAAAGGCCGGATCGGCCGCTTTCGGCATGGTGCGCGAAACCGATTTGAGGATGTTGATCGCGGGAAAACGGCCGCGCTCGGCAATCGAGCGCTGCATCACGATATGGCCGTCCAGGATGCCGCGGACCGCGTCGGCGATCGGCTCATTATGGTCGTCGCCGTCGACCAGCACCGTGAAAATGCCGGTGATGGTGCCGATGCCGGTTCCCGGCCCGGCGCGCTCCAAAAGCTTCGGCAGTTCGGTGAACACCGTCGGCGTATAGCCCTTGGCGGTCGGTGGCTCGCCCGCCGACAGCCCGATCTCGCGCTGCGCCATGGCAAACCGCGTCACCGAATCCATCAGGCACAGCACGTCCTTGTCCTCGTCGCGGAAGTATTCGCAGATCGCCAGCGTCAGGTACGCCGCCTGCCGCCGCATCAGAGCGGGCTCGTCGGAGGTCGCCACCACCACCACCGAGCGCGCCAGGCCGGCGTCGCCAAGGTCGTCCTGCAGGAATTCCTGCACCTCGCGGCCGCGCTCGCCGACCAGGCCGATCACGGTGATGTCGGCATCGACGTTGCGCGCCAGCATCGACAGCAGCACCGACTTGCCGACGCCGGAGCCGGCAAAGATACCCATGCGCTGGCCGCGGCAGCAGGTCAGGAAGGTATTGAGCGAGCGCACCCCGAGATCGAGCGGCGTGCCGACCCGCTTGCGCGAATGGGCCGGCGGCGGCGAGTTGCGATAGAGCATCGGCGAGGGCCCCTGCGGCAATGGCCCCTTGCCGTCGATCGGCTCGCCCATCGCGTTGATGACGCGGCCGAGCCAGGCCTGTGACGGCCGCACCTGGCTGGCGGCATTGGCGATCACGGCGCGGCAGCCGCGCCGCACGCCTTCGAGGCCGGCGAACGGCATCACCACGGCATTGTTGCCGGAAAAGCCGATCACCTCGGCGGGGATGGGACGAGCGCCGCCGGTTTCGATCACAATGCGGGCGCCGACCGACATCGCATGGATCGGGCCGGCGATCTCGACCATCAGTCCACGGACGCCCACCACCCGGCCATATATATTGACGCCGTCGATGTCGCCGATCTGTTCGGCGAGCGCCTTCATTGCGAAAACCTTAAGTTTCCACGCATTTCGGCCCCGCCCTTAACTTCGTGTTTACCCGCATCGTTAATCATTACGTCACTGTCTTTGGTGACTGAGAGCGCTTGCCCATCAGAAGAAGGGTGAGTCGAAGGAGTCGGTTAGGCCCGTCTCTTAATGTGGAACTTGAACGGGAGTGGTTACAAAAACCTACTTGGCTGCAATATCTTAGGGCGATTCGACAAAAATTGCACGGATAGAGCTTGCGGACGGGAATCAGATTTTGTTAACCATATGTCGTCAGGATCCGAATCAGTTGTTCAAAGGCGTTTTGAGTGCCGCAAGTGCGGCCGACCTGACGCCCGGAGCGGCGACTATAGGGGACTGGCATGCGCGTTTTGCTGATAGAAGATGATAGCGCCGTTGCGCAGTCGATCGAGCTGATGCTCAAATCCGAGAGCTTCAACGTCTATACGACGGATCTCGGGGAGGAAGGCGTCGATCTCGGCAAACTATACGACTACGACATCATCCTTCTCGACCTCAACCTGCCTGACATGTCCGGTTACGACGTGCTGAAGCAGCTTCGGGTGTCGAAGATCAAAACCCCCATTCTGATCCTCTCCGGCCTCGCCGGCATCGAGGACAAGGTCAAGGGTCTCGGCGTCGGCGCCGACGACTACATGACCAAGCCCTTCCACAAGGACGAACTGGTTGCCCGCATCCATGCGATCGTGCGCCGTTCCAAGGGCCACGCCCAGTCGGTGATCCAGACCGGCGACCTCGTGGTCAATCTCGACACCAAGACGGTGGAAGTCGGCGGCCAGCGCGTGCATCTGACCGGCAAGGAATACCAGATGCTGGAGCTGCTCTCGCTCCGCAAGGGCACCACCCTCACCAAGGAAATGTTCCTCAACCATCTCTACGGCGGCATGGACGAGCCCGAACTGAAGATCATCGACGTCTTCATCTGCAAGCTGCGCAAGAAACTCGCCAACGCCTCCGAAGGCCGCAACTTCATCGAGACCGTCTGGGGCCGCGGCTACGTGCTGCGCGAGCCGCACGAGGTCGAAGAGCGCATCCCCGCCTGATCACGAGTTCTACCGAGGGCCGCCAGGCTCTTTCCTCCCAGACTGGACCCCGCCGCGAATGGCGGGGTTTTTGTTTGTGGAGGCTAAGCTGCGCCGTGCTACGCGGCAGCGATGGCCTTTTCGATGTCGTGCACCGCGTGGCCGGTAAGATCCTTGGAGATTTCACAGCGCAGCACGTCCGACAGCTTCTTGTGGTAGCTCTTGCGAAGCTCGCCGAGGGTGCGCGGGGCGGCGATGATGACGAGATCGGAAATCTCGCCGTCAAGCACCCGCTTGTTGAGCAAATTTGCGATTCCGCCCGCGAAGCCGTCTTCCGCCGCCTGGTTATTGTCAGGATTGGCGGCGCTGTCCTGATGGCCCGAGCCAGAGCCCTTGTTGACGCTGTCGATTTCGGGTTCGGGCATCGCCGTCAGTGCGGGATTGGCCTCATCCCCGGTGTTGCGGAACAGGCTGAATTTCTCGCCATCGGCGACGGCCACGGTTGTTCCCTTGGGTAACAGCATGAAATTCTCCAGAGGTGTGAGGGGCGTCCTCAAACCAATGGATCAGTTGCGGCTAAGTTCCGTGGATTCGGGCAGCCGTAGCCCGGATGGAGCTGTTGCGAAATCCGAGACCTTCACGCGTGCGTTCCCGGATTGCACCAGCGGGCGGCGCTTCACGCCACCTGCCGGCTTCATCCGGGCTACGTCGCAAAAATTTCGGCTTCTCATAGCGTCTTCAAATACTCGATCAGGTCGTAGCGTTCGTCGTCGGTCAGCATGCGGCCGATCACGCCGTTCTTGTAGGTCTTCATATCCTGTCCTTTATCGGCCTCCAGCGAATGCCCCATCACGCTGTTGCCGTTGATCGCCTTGCCGTGGCTGTCCGCTTCCTGGAACATGGTCTCGCCGGTCTTGCAGGATTTGTCGCCGCCGGCGGGGACATCGAAGCCAACCTGCTTCGGATCGAAATCCCGCGCACCGAGGCAGAATTGTTTCGGGCGCTCGGCCGCGGGCTTCAGCATCCAGTACAGCGAGGGCACCGAGCCGTTGTGAATGTAAGGCGCCGTCGCCCAGACGCCGTTCAGCGGCCGCGCACGATAGATCGGCTTTTCCGGCGACGCGTCGGGATTCGGACAGTTGCTGCGGTCGCCCCAGAGCTCGCTGATCGCGGGCTCCTTGAGGTTGTTGTCCTTGATCCATTTTTGGGCGACCTTGTCGACCAGGATCATTAGCGCGATCGAGAACGGCATGCTGGTCGAGGAGTAGGTCGCGAGATTCTTGCACTTCCAGCGCTCGCCGAGATCGCGCGCCGGCTGCAGGTCGAGGAACCCCGGAATTTGCACCTGTCGGGTCTGCAGCACATTGGCCTGCGCGGGATCCGTTCCCATATGCGCGACCTGCTTCTGAACCTCATTCAGCACCCAGCCGCCTTTCGGGTCCTGTATCCAGCGCTTGTCGGACCAGAAGCTCTTGTCCGGGAATGGCGTGTCGAAGGCGGGATCCTTGACCGGTCCGAGGTGGCACTCGGCGCAGATCTCGGCATAGAGCTTCCGGCCCTTGGTGACGCGGTCGGGCTTGATCTTCCATGCATCATCATTGGGGAACAGATGCGACGGCCATTTCGGCGAAGCCAGCCCGCCAAAATCCTTCGGGTTTCGGCCGAACGGATCCGGACCGCGCAACATCGCTTCGATGCGCACGAGATTTTGCATCGCAACGGACGAGCTGAAAAGCTTCTCCGGCGGATGGTCCGGTGACAGATTGACCAGCGCCGCAACGCCCAGCGCCTCGCCGGCATTGCGGATCAGGGGCTGCTCGATCGACGCATCGTATTGCGCCCACCAGAACCAGGGCACGGTCCAGACCGGCGGATAACTGACCGGCGCATCGTTGGCGTGGATGTTGCTGGCGTAGTCGGAGAGGCCGCTCGCCGCCAGATCGGTATAGAACACCTGGTTGCCGATCCGGTTCAGGGCATCGAGCCGGCCGTATCCTTCGTCGGTGTCCTTCTGGCCCTTCGCCTTTAGCGTCTTCGCGGTGATTTCGATCTGGGCTTTGAGGAAATCGGCGACTTCCTTCAGACCCTGCCTGAGCTTGTTGCGATCGTCCTGGCTGGATTCGGAACCGAGCACGCGGTCGGCGAAGCGATCGAACCGGCCCGGCACGATCAGCGTGTAGAAAATCGAAAGTCCGGTCGCCATCTCGAGCTTGCGCAGCTCCAGCATGGCCGCGCCGCCGTCGAAACGCACGCTGACGTCCTTGTAGCGGAGGCTTCCGGTGTGACAGGCTGCACAGCTCAGCCCGATCTTGTCGGAGGAGGGTTCACCGGTCCCGGGATTGATGACAGGGGTCATGCGGGAGAACCCGACCGGCAGGCCGTCGAAATTCTCCACCGGCGTCGGCCGCAGGCCGGCCACGGTCTCCGGCGCGGGCGTGGTCTTGACGCCGGGGTTGTTGACATAGCCGAAGCGGCGCAGGGTCTCGGCGTCGGCGCGGACCGTCTTCGGACTCGGAATAAAACCCATGCGTTCCAGATACTGCGGATCCGCCAGCCGGCCGGGCTGCGTGAACAAATAAAGGCCCGGCTGTTCCAGCGCCAGAAACCAGGCGTAGGGCACCGGGAATGTCGCGGTGCCCTGGCTCGCATGGTGGAACCAGTGACGATCCTCGGTCGACCAGTTCTGGTCGAGCCAGTGCGCGGATTTCACCGGCGCGAACTCCGGCAGCGGCGGCGGCATCAATTGCGCCAGCGGCGGAATGATCTTGCCGACCTGATTGGGGAATTCGGCGATCACCACGATCGCCGCGGCGGCCAACGCAACCAGCCAGACCGCTGCCTTGAGGACCTTGCGCAACGGACCCTTAGCCGGCGCCGACGCCGATGCCAGCCGCGCGTTGATGCGGTCGGGCAGCCGGCGGTCGACGAACAGCGTCCTGACCTCGGCCACGCTGAGGTAGCGCTTGTCGCCCTCGCCCTTGCCCATGATATCGAGCAGGACCGGCCATTCGCCGTTCATCAGCAGCCGGTCGAACCAGCGCCTGTGGCCTTTGGCGCGCTCGAAATTCGCGTCCATGTAGGTCTTGATCTGACTGCCGGTCAGCCCGCGCTCGGTGCCGCCGCACGGATCCGGCCAGTCGCTCCCGAACTCGGCGAGACGCGCGATTTCGCTCTCATCCACCTCGGCGGTCGCGTCGAGGATGCGTGAGCCGACGCCATGCTTGTCCAGCGGACCATTGCGCAGCGCGTTGAGCTCGGCGCCGGACCACCAGCTTTTCAACAGCCGAAAGGGACTGAGGCCGTTGGCCACCAGCGCCACCGGGTAAGTCTTCATGCCGACCAGTTTCTTCTGCAGCCCGGTCTTGCCGCTGGCGGCCTCGATGGTCCTGCAAAGCTCCGGAATCGGCACGACGTGGCCACCGACGAAACCCTCCGACACGGCGGCGCGAAGGAACGGGCACGGATTATCGGGCGAGACCGCGGGGCCCGGCGCGGACGCGCCGCCCCCACTCTTGATGCTGTCGTCTGCCATGGAGCTCAATCCTGAAAAAACGGAATCCTGAAAAGTACCGGCACTCAAAATATCAAACTGACTCGCCGCATTTTGAAAAGGCGAATTTATATGCGACGCGCTACCTTAGGCTGCAGCGGAGTTTTGGCGGAATCCGGACCTCTGTCAACTGGAGACCGCAGGCACTGGAGACCGCAGGCAAGGGGTGCTGCCCGACGGCGGGCATCGGCGGTTTTCCGCAGCCGCCCTTACGAATTCGCGGTGAGCTTCGAGCTGGACTCGACGACGGTCAGGCTGCGCAGGGGAACACCGGCTTTCAAAAGTCCGTCACGGTAGTGGGCGGTGTCGGCCGCGGTTTTCCAGCGGAAATTCCGCAAATGCCGCTCGACGTTCAGGCCTGGAAAGCCGGCCAGCAGGACTTCGAGCGCCTTGGCCGCTTCCTCGGTGCGGTCCAGTTGCGCCAACGCCGCCGTCCGCACGCACAGCACCTGGAGGTGATTGGGATTGAGATACAGGGCTTCACGCGCCCAGGACAGCGAGGCGTCGTACTGCCGCAGCAGATAGTGGCTGAACGCGTTCAAAGCCGGCCATTGATAGCGGGGGTCGCTGTTGCCGCGCTGCACCGCCGTCGAGAACAGCTCGATGGCCTGGCGGTGCTCGCCGATCACCATGTGACACATGCCGAGCACGCCCCGCGCGCCCATATCGTAAGGGTTCAGTTCGACCGCCTTTCGCGCGGCTTCCATGGCGACATCGTGATGGCCTTCCATGGCATGTACATAGGCCAGAATTGAATAGGCGAAGGACGAGCGGGGATCGAGCCTAACGCTGCTTTCCGCCAGACTCATCGCCTCGACCCACAATTCGCCGGTGCTCTTGATCCAGCCGAACTGCACGCCCTGCACCATGATGGTGGCGAGATAGGCGCGCGCGATGGAAAGCGCCGGATCGAGCGCGATGGCCTCCCTGAACAGGTCGATCGAGGCTTCGTAGTCCGCCTTGGTCGGCTTGTAGTAATGGGAGAGCCCGCGCAGGAAGCGGTCCCACGCGGTCAGGTCGGTCGACGACGACCGCGCCGGCGCGGAAGCTTCGGCGCGATAGATCTCCGGCGCCAGTGCCGCGCACAGATTGGTGGTGATTTCATCCTGCATCGCGAACAGGTCGCCGATGTCCCTGTCGTACCGGCCGGCCCATAATTGCTCGCCGTTCTCGGGAGCGATCAGTTCGGCGTTAACGCGAACCTTGGTTCCGGCACGCCGCACCGAACCCTGGATCAGATAGGTCGCGTCGATTTCGCGCGCGATCAGGCGCGTGCTCAGGTTCTTGCCCTTGAACGCGAAGGTCGAGTTCCGGCTCAGCACCCGATAGAACGATTGCAGCGACAGCGCGTGGATCAGGTCTTCGGTCAGCCCGTCGGAGAAATACTCGTCCGTGCTGTCGCTGAGATTGGCAAACGGCAGCACGCCCACGATCGCGATTCGGTACTGGGCCGGCAGGTTGGTCGCGCTCTTGGCTTCCCGGCCCGGGCTCTCGGACCTCGCCGGTTCCCAGGTCCAGACATGGACCGGCTCGGCGATGTTCTTGAAGCGGTGAACACCGGCGTCGACCAGGGGCGTGCTGAGGTGCTTGCTGGCCTCATGGTAGGCTTTGGCGGAGACGGCCACGCCGCCGGGAGTGGCAATCGCTTCGAGGCGGACGGCGATGTTCACCCCGTCCCCGAACACCTCGTCCTCATCGGCCATCACATCGCCCATGTGGACGCCGAGACGGAATTGCATGACCCGGTCCGCGGGCAGCTGGCCGTTGCGTTCCGCCATCAGCGCCTGCATCCCGACCGCCGACTCGATCGCGCCCACCACGCTTGGATATTCCAGCAGGAAACCGTCGCCGGTGTTCTTCACCAGCCGGCCGCCGTGATTGAGAATGACCGGATAGACTGCGCTTCGATGGGCCTTGAACGCGGCGTGGGTACCTGCCTCATCGGCGCCCATCATCCGCGAGTAACCCGCGACGTCAGCGCAAACGATAGCAGATAAGCGTCTCTCCATCTCCATGCCCCAAGCTGGAAGACACCACGGGTACGCGTCTGCCGACCCGAATCCCGTTAGATATAAATCCCCGCGCCCCGCGGAAACCATATCCAGACCCCGTGGCAATGCAAGGCGGGAACTGCGTTCACGCCGCAGGACCGCTATGTCGTCGAGGAATGTTCCGTCGCGCGGTTTATCGACGAACCGGAACGGAGATCGTCGGCGTATTTGTCTCAACTTGACGACAAAGCTCGCCAGACCACCGGGGCGTTCGCGCCGGTCGAGTCGCGTCTCACCGCAACCCCGGCGCCTCGTGGCCGGTGCGCGCGACATATTCGGTGTAGCCGCCGCCATACTGGTGGATGCCCTCCGGCGTGAGTTCCAGCACCCGGTTGGACAGGGCGGCCAGGAAGTGACGGTCATGTGAAACGAACAGCATGGTGCCCTCGAATTCGGACAACGCGTTGATCAGCATCTCCTTGGTCGCCATGTCGAGATGGTTGGTGGGCTCGTCGAGCACCAGGAAGTTCGGCGGGTCGAACAGCATCTGCGCCATCACCAGCCGCGCCTTCTCGCCACCCGACAGCACCCGGCATTTCTTCTCGACGTCGTCGCCGGAGAAGCCGAAGCAGCCGGCCAGCGCGCGCAGGGAACCCTGCCCGGCCTGCGGAAACGAATCTTCCAGCCACTCGAACACCGTGCGCTCGCCGTCCAGAAGGTCCATGGCGTGCTGGGCGAAGTAGCCCATCTTGACGCTGCCGCCGACCGCGACCGTGCCGTCATCGGGTTCGGTGGAACCCGCCACCAGCTTCAGCAGCGTCGACTTGCCGGCGCCGTTGATCCCCATCACGCACCAGCGCTCCCGGCGGCGCACCTGGAAGTCCAGCCCGTCATAGATGCTGCGGCTGCCATAGCCCTTCTGCACCTTCTTCAGGCTGACCACGTCTTCGCCCGAGCGCGGTGCCGGCAGGAAATCGAACGCCACGGTCTGGCGGCGCCGCGGCGGCTCCACCCGCTCGATCTTCTCCAGCTTCTTGACCCGGCTCTGTACCTGCGCGGCATGCGAGGCGCGCGCCTTGAAACGCTCGATGAAATTGATTTCCTTGGCCAGCATCGCCTGCTGGCGCTCGAACTGGGCCTGCTGCTGCTTCTCGCTCAGCGCGCGCTGCTGCTCGTAGAATTCATAGTCGCCCGAATAGCTCGTCAGCGAGCCGCCATCGATCTCGACGATCTTGTTGACGATGCGGTTCATGAACTCGCGGTCATGCGAGGTCATCAGCAGCAGGCCCTCGTAACCGCGCAAAAAATTCTCCAGCCAGATCAGGCTTTCCAGGTCCAGATGGTTGCTCGGCTCGTCCAGCAGCATGGCGTCGGGGCGCATCAGCAGAATACGCGCCAACGCCACCCGCATCTTCCAGCCGCCCGACAACGCGCCGACGTCGCCCTCCATCATCTCCTGGCTGAAGCTTAAGCCGGCGAGCACTTCGCGCGCGCGCCCCTCCAGCGCATAGCCGTCCAGTTCCTCGAAACGGCCCTGCACCTCGCCGTAGCGCTCGATGATCTCTTCCATCTCGTCGGCCCGGTCGGGATCGCCCATCGCGGTCTCAAGCTCCTTCAGCTCGGCCGCGACGCTGCTGACGGGGCCGGCGCCGTCCATCACCTCGGCCACGGCGCTGCGGCCCGCCATCTCGCCGACGTCCTGGCTGAAATAACCGATGGTGACGCCGCGATCGACCGCCACCTGGCCCTCGTCGGGCTGCTCCTGGCCGGTGATCATCCGGAACAGCGTGGTCTTGCCAGACCCGTTGGGCCCGACGAGGCCCACCTTCTCACCCTTCTGGAGCGCCGCGGAGGCCTCGATGAACAGGATCTGGTGGCCATTCTGTTTTGAAATATTGTCGAGACGGATCATTTTTGCCTGGGGATGAGGGAAATTGTTGCGCTGCTCTTAGGCCATGGGGCGCGCCCGTGGAAGGGTGTTTTGGGCGGGCCGGCTGCCTGATTTCGGACACGCGAGGAGCCCTCTCGCGCTGTTCGACCGATCACCGCAAAATGGCCGGGTTTTTGTTTTGGGGAATGAACGGCCGCCCCGCATGCGCGGCGACCAACCAATCGTGCAACCCTGTGATCGGAACGACCAAGGGCCCCTGGAATGATTCTTCAATCGCTCGCCGGGCTGCCGGCGTTTCTGGTGTATTTCTGCACCGGCCTGGTCGCCGTGGTCACCTTTCTCTTCGTCTATACCCGCGCTACACATCACGATGAATTCCAGCTGATCCGCGACAACGTGCCGTCGGCCGCGATTGCGCTGGGTCTCAGCCTGCTCGGCTTCGTGCTGCCGGTGGTCAGCGCCATCGCGCACTCCGCCAATGTGGTGGATTGCCTGATCTGGAGCGTGATCGCGCTGATCGTTCAGATCTCGGTCTACTTCATCGTCAGGATACCGGTGCCGACCCTGTCGGCGCGGATCGCCGCCGGCGAACTCGCGCCCGCGATCTGGCTCGGGCTCGCCTCGCTCGCCGCCGGCGCGCTCAACGCCGCTTCGATGATTTACTGAGATGGCTGATAAACCCACCAGCGAATTCGGGACGCGCAAGCCGATTGCGATCCGGCCGCCGCAGCCGGTCAAGCGCGGCCAGGTCGCGCTGCTGCTGATGGGTACGCTTGCGGTCGGCGGCGGCGCCTATGCGCTGATGCCGAGCGAGAATTGCGAACCGAACCGGCCGGGAATGTCGGCCTTCTCGGGGCTGCAAGCCAGCAGCGAATGCCGGCCGCGCGGCTCGTCCAGCGGCGGTCACGGCTCCTCGGGCTCCTCATCGTCGCGCAGCGGTTTTTACGGCGGCGCTTCCTCATCGAATCATGCGCCATCAGGCACGCCATCCGATTCCGGTTCGGGTCATGTCACGCGCGGCGGCTTCGGCGGCGTCGCGCATGCCTTCACCTCGCATTTTTCCGGCGGCAGCTAGCAGGCCTTCATGCAGCGCATCACCTGTCCCGAACGCGACGACTGGCGGCTGACCGCCGAGCAGGCCGGGTTCGCGTTTCACACCATCGACGGCGAGCGTTATTGGGACGAGCGGGCTTATTATGCCTTCACGCTCGACGAGATCGAGCGCGAGATCGAAGGCCCCACCGGCGAAATCGACGCCATGTGCCTCGAACTGGTCAGGCGCGCGGTCGACGATGAACGCACGCTGCGCCGGCTGAAAATACCGGAGGCGTTCTGGCCGCTGATCTCGACAAGCTGGCACAATGACGAGGGCAGCCTCTATGGCCGGCTCGACCTCGCCTTCGACGGGCGCGGGCCCGCAAAACTGCTGGAATATAATGCGGACACGCCGACCTCGATCTTCGAGGAGGCGGTGTTTCAGTGGAACTGGCTGGAACAGGCGATCGAGCGGCGCATCACGCCTGCGCGTGCCGACCAGTTCAATTCCATTCATGAGCGCCTGATCGAGGCCTGGAAAGCGCTTGGCAAGGGACGCCCTTTGCACCTCACCGGCCTGGTCGAAAATGTTGAGGATGCCGGCACGCTGGCCTATCTTCAGGACACCGCGGCGCAGGCCGGCCTTGCCACCACCCTGATCGATATCGCCGACATCGGATGGCACGACGACGGCAACTTCGTCGATCTCGACAATCGCGCGATCGCGCTCGCCTTCAAGCTCTATCCCTGGGAATGGATGTTTGACGATGCGTTCGGCGCGAGGCTCGCCGGCAACTCGACGCGCTGGATCGAGCCGCCGTGGAAAGCCATCCTGTCCAACAAGGGAATTCTTCCCCTGCTGTGGGAGATGTTTCCGCATCACCCGAATTTGCTGCCGGCCTATTTCGAGGACGATCCGGCCGCTTCACAACTCGGCACTTCGTTCGTGCGCAAGCCGTTGTATTCGCGCGAGGGGGCCAATGTCGCGCTGGTCAGTGGCGGCGTGACGCTGGCGCAGCAGCAGGGGCCGTATGGCGCCGAGGGTTTTATCCGGCAGGCTTTCGCGTCACTGCCGAATTTCTCGGATCAGTATCCGGTGCTCGGCAGTTGGCTGGTCGACCACACCCCGTGCGGACTGTCGATCCGTGAGGACGAGAATCCGATCACCGGCAACAGCTCGCGCTTCCTGCCGCACGCGATTCTGTAGGCAGGTCAAAGGAAGCGGCTAGCCGTCCATGCCGCCAAGGCGATGGCCAGCGCCCAGATCGACACGATCACGGCCGCGGCCGTTCGGCTGACCGGACGATCCTGCATTGCCTCCGCCGCGGCCCTGTGTTCGGCCATGATCGGCGGAGGGATCATCCGCACCACCAGGGCAATCCCCAGCGGCACAATGATCAGGTCGTCAAGATAGCCGATCACCGGGATAAAATCGGGGATCAGGTCAATCGGCGAAAGCGCATAGGCCGCGATGGCGAGCGCCACCGCCTTTGCGTACCAGGGAACGCGGGGATCGCGGGCCGCCAGGTAGAGCGCGTGGGCGTCTCTCTTGAGTGTTCGAGCCCATCTACGCCAATGGTCGAACATGGCGCGCTAGCACGTCGCGGCCGCAACTGCCCGCAGCGGCATCGCCGCAGAACCGGTGCGCACCGCGCGGGCCGTGTTCGGGCGGTAAAGCCCGCGCCGGTCCGGATAGGGTTTGAAGGCGTCGGACAATCCGACGACGGATTCGGCCGCCCCCAGCGCCAGCACGCCATCGGGTTCGAGTATTCTCGACAGCCGTTCGAAGATGCCGACCTTGGTGTCCTGGTCGAAATAGATCAGGACGTTGCGGCAGAAGATCAGGTCGAACGTGCCGAGATGGGAGAAGTCCTGCAGCAGATTGAGCTGCCTGTGCTGCACCATGCCGCGGATATCGGCACTGAGCTGCCACAGCTCGCCGGTCTGCTTGAAGTGCTTGACCAGCAGCTGGATCGGCAGGCCGCGCTGCACCTCGAACTGACTGTAGATTCCTGCCTTCGACTTCTCCAGCACGTCCTGCGACAGGTCGGTGGCGACGATTTCGACACGCCATCCGGCCAGTGCGGCGAATTCCTTCACGCACATCGCGATCGAATACGGTTCCTGCCCTGTAGAGGACGCCGCGCACCAGATGCGCAAGGCGCGGCGGCTGCCGCGCGCCTGCACCAGAGCCGGCAATACCGCTTCCTTCAGATGATCGAACGGAATCTTGTCGCGAAAGAAGAATGTCTCGTTGGTGGTCATCGCCTCGACCACCTCGGATGTCAGCGGTTCGGTCCCGACCTTCAGCTTCTGCACCAGTTCGCCGATGCCGGATAGACCGACCCGTCGCGCCAGCGGGATCAACCGGCTCTCGACGAGGTATTGCTTGTCCGAGGACAAATCGAGGCCGGATCGCTCCTTCAGAATCTTGCGCAAGAACTCATAATCCTGGGGCGTCACGAACGATCTCCCGAAAACAACCGAACCAGTTTCGGCGCGATCTGAACCAGCGGCAGGATGGCCGAGCAAATCCCCGCATTGGCGGCGGCGCCGGGCATGCCCCACACCACGCTGGTAGCTTCGTCCTGGGCGATCACGCTGCCGCCGGCCGCGACGATCTCCTTGCCGCCGCGCATCCCGTCCGAGCCCATGCCGGTGAGCACGACAGCCAGAATGCCGCCCTGCCAGATATCGATCGCGGAGGAGAACAAGGGATCGACCGCGGGCTTGCAGAAATTGACCGGCGGCCCGTCGTCGAGGGCGATCGCGACATCCGTGCCGCGGCGCACGACCCGCATATGACGGCCGCCCGGGGCGAGATAGATCGTGCCGGCCTTGACGATTTCTCCATCGACGGCCTCGTGTGCCGGCCGGTGGCTCGCACGCGCCAGATGTTCCGCCAGAATCGTCGTGAAGGTGGGTGGCATGTGCTGGGTGATCAGGACCGGAAACCGGTCGATCACCGCGCCGATTTCGGCGACCAGCGTCATCAGCGCCTGCGGGCCGCCGGTCGATGAACCGATCAGGAGCGCGCGCGGCGCCTGGCTGCTGAACGGTCGGCGCGTCAGCGGCGGCTGTACGACCGCCGCCTGCGGCGGCCGGGACAACAGCTCGCGCGATCGCTCCAGCGCGGGTGCCAGCGGCGGACTTGTGGTGGAACGGGCTGGCGCGGGATGATTTGGCGCCGGATGATGCGGCGAAGCCGGAGCGGTGCGGCGCACCTTGGCGCCGAGCGAGCGGATCTTCTGAATCAGGTCGTGGTGGAAGATTTCGGCGGCGGCAGCTTCGCGGGTGCTTTCCGGCTTTGGAATGTAGTCCGACGCGCCCAGCGACAGCGCCTTGAAGCTGATCTCCGCGTTACGGCGGGTCAGCGTCGAAGCCATGATGATGATCAGGTTGCGCTTCTTCGCCAGCAACTGGGGCAGCGCGGAAATACCGTCGAGCTCCGGCATTTCGATATCGAGCACCGCAACGTCGGGGTTGACGCGCTCAACCTGGTTGACGGCGTCAAGGCCGGTGCGCAGCGACGCTGCGACGACCATGTCCGGTTCGGCGGCGATCCAGCGCGAGATCAATCCCCTGATCACGACGGAATCGTCGACCACCATCACCCGCAGCGGTTCCTGGTTTACCGAACTCGAACTCGCGGAACTTGCCAACGCAATACTCATTCATCACCAGGTACAGCCGCACGCGGCACTATCAAACGCTAACGCCGGAGGCCGGTCGGCCGCCGGATCGGTACTAATCAGATCAGGCCGACCTCCTGGAACTTGGCCGTGACGATGTCCTTGTCGAACGGCTTCATGATGTACTCGTTGGCGCCGGCGTGAAGCGCGCGCGCGATATGCGCGACGTCGTTTTCAGTGGTGCAGAAAACCACCTTGGGCGCGTCGCCGCCGGGCATGCGGCGCAGATTGCCGAGAAACTCATAGCCATCCATGATCGGCATGTTCCAATCGAGCAGGATAGCGTCGGGCAGGCCACGCTTGCAGACCTCGAGCGCCTTCTCGCCGTCTTCGGCTTCGATGATCTGGAAATCCAGGCCTTCCAGAATACGCCTTGCGACTTTTCGGATGACGCTGGAGTCATCGACAACGAGACATGTTCGCATGTTGGCCTCTACTTCTTCACTATCCCCTGGGGGACGTTTCCAATGCCGCTTGGGTTTTGTGCTTTGCCGGTCTTATGCCGCCAGCATGTCAGGCACGATTTCGAGCACGCGATCGACGTCGAGGACGACCATGAGCTGGCCATCGAGGCGGTGCACACCGCCGGCGAGCTTGGCCATGCGGGGATCGAGATTGACGGGGTTTTCCTCG
>JBKJUA010000345.1:0-14002 GCA_046590305.1 Bradyrhizobium sp. | reverse complement strand
GCGATCGGCAGCGTCATCGCCACGATGCCGCCCTTCGAGGCGGAATAGGCCGACTGCCCGATCTGGCCGTCATAGGCCGCGACCGACGCGGTGGAAATCACGACGCCGCGCTCGCCGCTCGAGAGCGGCTCCAGCTTGCTCATTTCGGCAGCCGCCAGCCGCAGCATGTTGAAGGAGCCTATCAGGTTGACCTTGATCACCCTGTCGAAATCGGCCAGCGCCATCGGGCCGTCACGGCCGACCACCCGTTTGGCCACGCCGATGCCGGCGCAATTGACCAGGATGCGCGCCGGGCCGTGCGCCTTCGAGGCCGCGACGATGGCGGCTTCCGCCGAGGCCGCATCCGAAACGTCACAGGCCACCGCGATGCCGCCGATCTCGGCAGCGAGTGTTTCAGCCAGCTTGGCGTTGAGGTCGCATACCGCAACTTTCGCGCCCCCTGCAGCGAGCCTGCGCGCGGTCGCAGCACCCAGTCCCGATGCACCTCCGGTGACGACGGCGGCCTGATCCTTCAACTGCATGGTCTTCTCCCTGGCAAGATTATTCCTTGTGTCCGGCTACAGCGTTATCATGTGGGCCGGCGGTGTCGGCGAGTACAGCAGGTCGATCAGCCCGCTGCGGTGATCCAGCACCGCGCGCTGGTTGATCGAGCCCTTGTCGGTGACTTCGCCGCGGTCGATCGACAGCGGCGTATCGAGCAGGACCGCGCGCGTGATCCGCGTCGACGATCCCGTCGCGGTTCCCAGGAACCGTGCCAGCCGCTCGCGAAAGGCTTCGCGGATCAGCGGATCGGAAGCGGTGCCGGCGAGATCGTCAACGGCAAGCGTCGGGTTGATCAGGCGGCAGCCGTCGAGGTCGAGGATGACCAGCGCCGAGATCTCGTCGCGATTGATCCCGGCGATCACGACGTCGCGAACCATCGGGGCACAGGCCGCGACAAGGCGCGCGCGCAGCGGGCCGACGCTGACCCAGGTGCCGCTGGCAAGCTTGAAATCCTCGGCAATGCGACCGTCGAAATCGAAACCCTTGCCGAAATCATCGGGGTCGACCGGCTTCAGCGCGTCGCCGAACTTGTAAAATCCTTCCTCGTCGAACGCAGCCGCCGTCAGTTCCGGCTGCCGCCAATAGCCCGGCGTGACGTTGGGCCCCCTGGCGCGAACCTCGAGCTTGCCGTTGTTCGGGATCAGTTTCGCGTCGTTGCCGGCAACCGGAAGCCCGACATGGCCGGAGCGGCTGGTGGCGGGTTTGACCGACATGAAGAACGGCGCGGTCTCGGTGGCACCGAGACCGGTCAGGACAGGCACGCGGTAGCCGGTTTCAGCGACGGCGAGTTCGTCCAGCGTGTTCCAGACGAACGGCGACAGCGCCGCACCTGAGAAGAACATCGCATGCAGGCGGTGAAAGAATTTTCCGCGCAGTGCCTTGTCGTCACGCAAATACGGCAGCAGCGATTCATAGCCCTTCGGCACGTTGAAATAGACCGTCGGCGAAATCTCGCCGAGATTGCGCACGGTTTCCTCGATGCCGCCGGGCATCGGCTTGCCCTCGTCGAGATACATCGAGCCGCCGTTGAACAGCGTCAGCCCGATATTGTGGTTGCCGCCGAAGGTATGGTTCCAGGGCAGCCAGTCGACGATGACGGGCGGCTCGTCTTTCAGGAATGCCAGCGTCTCGCGCAGCATCACCTGATTGGCGCAGATCATCCGCTGGGTGTTGACGACCGCCTTCGGATTGCCGGTCGAGCCTGAGGTCAGCAGAAACTTTGCAATCGTGTCCGGGCCGATGGCATCGTGCGCGGCATCGAGACCGGGATGCTCGGACGTTGCCAGCAATTCGGCCAGCATCGTCACCGGGCGGCCGGGCACCGTACCGCGCGACGCCGCGATCTCGGTTCCCTCGGGGACATTGGCCAACAACGCAGCGGCGAATTTGCCGGCGTCATCGGCGAACACCAGGCCGGGCGTCAACAGCTTCATCAGGTAAGCGAGCTTGCCATAATCCTTCGACACCAGCGAATAGGCCGGCGACACCGGACAGAACGGTATACCGGCGTAAAGCGCGCCGAACGCGAGCAGCGCGTGGTTGACCGAATTGCCGGAGAGGATCACGATCGGCTTTTCGGCGGACAGGCCGCGCGCCAGCAGTGCCGAGGCGATATGACGGCTCGCGACCAGCAAGCCGGCGTAGGTGATCTGCCGCCAGCCGCCGCCGGCCTGGCGCTCTGCCATGAACACGCGATCGGGTTCCGCCCGGGCCCAATGATGCAGGCGATCGGTCAGGCGAACCGGATAGTCGCCGAGTGGCGTTTTGGGCCTGAGATAAACGACGCCATCGTCGCGGCGCTCGATGGTTACCGCGGGATCGCCGAACGAGATTGGCCGCAGCGGTGCGTCGCCGGCTCCGGTCGCAGTCGACATGTGGGGCTTGGCGCTCATGTCAGGTGGGTTTCACCTTTGCGGTCTTGCGGTCGAGGAAGTCACGAATCCGGCGCTTGGCCTCTTTATCGCTCTGCGCCACCGTCGCCATCAGCGATTCCATCAGCAGGCCGGTTTGCGGATTGGCTTCCGCGATCATCGGCAGTGCCTGCAATACCGCGAAATTGGTCAGCGGCGCATTGGCGGCGACACGCTCGGCAAGCTCTATCGCCTTCGGCAGCGCCCCACCGGCTTCGGTCAGGTACTGGGTAAAACCATAGGCCGAACCCTCGGTCGCCGAATAGACCCGTCCGGTCAGCATCATGTCGGTCATCCTGGCGACCCCGATCAGCCGCGGCAGCCGCACCGATCCGCCGCCGCCGACGAAAATGCCGCGCTGGCCCTCGGGCAGCGCAAAATAGGCCGAGGGTTCGGCGACCCGGATATGCGCCGCGCAGGCGAGCTCCAGCCCGCCGCCGATTACCGCGCCCTTGAGGGCGGCGATCACGGGCACCCGGCTGTACTGGATGCGGTCGAACACCCGGTGCCACATCTGCGAATGCCGCAGGCCCTCGCTGGCATCCTGCTCGGTCAGCTCCGACAGATCGAGGCCCGACGAGAAATGATCGCCGATGCCGTGGATCACCACCGCACCGACATCCTCCGGCAAGTCCGAGAAGCAATCCTGGATCGCAAGGATAATGCCGTCATTGAGCGCATTGCGCTTGGCGGGCCGGTTGAGGCCCACGGTCATCACCGCGCCCACCGTCTCGATTTTGAGCAGCGCGGACCGTTCGGCGGTCGCGGCAGGCGCGGCGTTTCCCATGGGTGTTTTTACGTCCCGTCCAGAATAGTTATGTTTTATAACGAATTTGGAGGGAGTCAACAAGGGGGTGGCGGCCAAGCCCATTGAAACCTCGTGTCCCGGGCGCGGTGCAGCGTGAAACGCTGCTCCGCAGAACCGGGACCCATGGAGAGGATGAGGCAGTGGACCCCGGCGCAGCAGCGCACCGCAAGAGCGCTGCGCTGCGTCCGGGGAACGAGCGCGCCACTCTCGCGGGCTACAGCACCTGATGCACGTCGATGACGACACGATCGGCGTGGCGGGCGGCGGAGCCGATGAACAGATTTTCCATCAGCCAGCTGTATTTTTCGCTACCGGTCTCGAACCTCGGCGCAGTGCGGAAATAGATCAGCTTGGGATCGACAGGCTCGCCGCGCTTCAGTTTCTGCAGCAGATCGACCGGCCCGAACCGAATGCCGGTATTCTCGACATAGACCACCGCGCCGTCATCGGTCTCGAAAGCGTATTTCGCCTCCAGCTCGATCAGCTCGTTGGGCCGGATGATCTGGAAGTCGGCGCCGAACGCGCAGACCTTGCCGTTGACGCTTTCGCCGCGCACCTCGCCGCCGAGGATCGGAATGATCCGGCGCACGCCGTGACCGATCTCGCCGGCCGATGTCACCTCGCCGATACGGACGGTAAGGGTGAAAACATATTTGGTCGCCAGCTGCGGCATCATGGAATTACCCCATCATGCGCTGCGGTAACCAGAGCGCCAATATCGGAAATGCAATCAGGATTATCAATCGGATCAGGTCGGTGAAGACGAACGGCGCCACGCCCCTGAAAATCGTGGAGAACGATGCGTCGGGGATCACGCTCTTGATGACAAAGACATTCATACCCACCGGCGGCGTGATGAGGCCCAGTTCCACCGTCATCACGATGATGATGCCGAACCAGATCGGGTCGAAGCCGAGATGGACGACCACCGGGAAGATGATCGGAACGGTCAGGATGATCATGGCCATCGCGTCCATCAGACACCCCAGCACCAGATACATCGCCATGATGAGGGCGAGGACGCCGTACGGCCCAAGGCCGAGGCCGGTGAGAAGCTCCGTGACCTTTTGCGGGGTCTGCGTCACCGTTAGAAAATAGCCGAAGATCAAGGCGCCGATCAGGATCGTAAATACCGCGGCCGCGGTGCGGGTCGCCTGCAGCAGCGAGTTGAGGATTTTCTCCTTGTCGAGCCGTCCGGTGAGCACGCCGATCAGGAACGCGCCGGTGGCGCCGACGCCGCCGGCCTCGGTCGGGGTGAAGCGCGGCAGGTAGGGCAACCCGTAGAGGCCGCCGATGACGAAAACGAACAGCAGCACCGGCGCCCAGATATTCTTCAGGCCGGCGAATCGCTCGCGCCAGGATGTCTGCGGGCCGGTCGGCAGAAAACCCGGCCGAAGCCACCCGATCAGCGCAATGGTCAGCATGTACATGGCGATCGCGAGCAGGCCGGGAATGATGCCGGCCATGAACAGCTTGCCGATATCCTGTTCGGTGATGATGCCGTAGACCGCCAGTACCGTCGATGGCGGCAGCATGGCGCCGAGCGTGCCGCCGGCCGCGATCACGCCGGTGGCGAAGGACTGCGGATAACCGAAACGGCGCATTTCCGGATAGGCGACGGCGGAAAACGTCGCGGCCGTCGCCACCGACGAACCCGAGATCGCGGCAAAGCCACCGCAGGCGCCGACCGTCGCAATGCCCAACCCGCCGCGCAAATGCCCGACGAACCCGTTGGCGGCGTGGAACAGGTCGCGGCTCATCCCGGAGTTGGTGACGAACGCCCCCATCAGCAGAAACATCGGAATCACGCCGAATGTATAATCGGTCACCGTGCGCATCGAGGTCTGGCCGACCATCTTGAGCGCCGGGGAAAAGCCGACGAGGTAGCCGAAGCCGGTGACGCCGACGAGGCCCATCGCCATGCCCACGGGCACGCGCAGCAGCATCAGCGCAAACAGCGCGACAAATCCGAGGATGGCGACGGCGTCGGTGTTCATGCCGTCTACTCCACGGGCTTGATCTTGGAATCGTCGTGCATCAGCTCCGGACTGAATATCAGACGCCAGGTGCGGATCGCGATCAGCAGCACCGCGGCGGCGTCGCCGGCCCACGCCACCGCGAAGAACGGCCAGGTCGGCATGCCCATGTCGAAGGTGAGGACATTATCCTTGTAGGTACCATGCACCTTGTCGAACAGCGTCCAGGTCTGCACCGCCACCACGAACAGCAGGACCAGGGTGGCAAAGATGTCGATCCAGCGCTGGTACCGCGGCCCGACATTGGCCCAGACCAGATCGACGGTGATGTGCCCGCCGCGATAGCTGGTGGCGGCGATCCCCCAGAAGATCAGGATGCCGAGCATCATGCGCCCGATATCGAAGGAATCCGGGATCGAATAGCTGAAGACGTTGCGCAGCAGCACCGCGATGAAAATGTTGGCGGCGACGATGCCGACAAATCCCGCCGCGATCCATTCGATCGTATTGATGAAACGATCCATCGAAGCGCGCTTCATGTCCGCTCCACGCCGCCTTCAGGGTTTGTAAGGGAAACGGCGGCGGAAATATCCCGCCGCCGTGTCGATGGTGGTGTCGTTACTGCGCCAGCGCGTTGTTCTTGGTCAACTCGGCGCGAAGCTCCTTCATCGCCGCATCCGGGTCGCCGCCGGCCTTCTTGACGTTATCGGACCAGGTCTTGATCAACGGCTCGGAGGCCTTCTTCCACAGCGCGGTCTGCTCCGGGGTCAGCTTGTAGACCTCGTGGTCGGGCAACGCCTTGATCTTCTCGACACCGGAGTTTTCATATGTCCCCCACGGTCCGCCGACACGGCCGGCGGCCTCGGTGTTGCAATTGTTGTCGATCGCCTTCTTCTGGCGGTCGGACATCTGGCTGTATTTGTCCTTGTTCATCACGAAGGCAAAGGTGGTGACGTAGATCGGCGCCTCGATGTGATACTTCGTCACCTTGTCGATGCCGAACAGCAGCACCGATCCCCACGGGAAGGTGACGGCGTCGGCGACGCCGCGCTCGATGATGTCGCGGACTTCCGGCGCCGAGGACTGCACGTTGGTGCCGCCCATCGAGGTCACGTAATTCGCCATGGTGGCGTGGGCGGGGCGGATCTTCATGCCCTTGATGTCATCCGGCACCACGATCTTCTTGGTGCGCGAATGGAAGGTGGAGGGCGAGTGGATGAAACCGAGGCAGAACTTGACGTCCTTCATCTCCTTCTCGGCATATTTCCGGTACCAGGCGTCCAGCGCCATCGAGCCGCCCTTGGCGTCCGACACCAGGAATGGCAGCTCGCCGGCGCCAATGATCGGGAAGCGACCGGGCTGATAGCCCGGGTTGATGTAGGTGACGTCGGCAATGCCGTCGCGCGCCATGTCGTAATGGTCGAACGCCTTGCCGAGCTGCTGCGCCGGAAAGACCTTGTATTTGATGGTTCCGCCGGATTCCTTTTCGACCGCCGTACCCCAGTCTTCCAGCGCTTTCTGCAGCGGGTGCGATGCCGGCACCCAGTGCGAAAGCTTCAGTTCGAAGGTCTTTTCCTGCGCGAGCGCGGGCGTCACGCTGGCGGCCAACAGCAACGCCAAAAACGCTTTTCTCATCGACGTTCTCTCCCTTTGAGCATGAAGGCGGGCTTCGAGAACCCGGTCTTGTTATTTAACATGTTATATAGTGTGCTCGGTTTTTCAAGCCGGACATGGTGTCGGAAACCTGCTTTGCCCGCTGTACATCAATCCCGGGGACTCTTGCACTGCGGCGCGCGGCATATCTGATTTCGCACCGGCGATCCCTATGCGAAAATTGTTATATGATATAATTATCATTGCAAGTCGGCCGCGGTCGTCGGCATGTCAACTTACATTAGACCATGGGAGCAGGGTTTGCGGACAAAAGTCGTCATCATTGGCGCGGGGCCGGCGGGGCTGCTGCTCGGGCAACTGCTCCACGCCTACGGCATCGACAACGTCATCCTGGAGCGGCAGTTGCCGGACTATGTCCTCGGCCGCATCCGCGCCGGCCTGCTCGAGGAAGGAACCGTGGTCCTGCTCGATGAAGCCGGCGCCGGCGCGCGCGCGCATCGCGAGGGCCTGATCCATGACGGTCTCGAGCTCGCCTTCGGCGGCCAGCGCCACCGCATCGACCTGAAGGCCGCCACCGGCAAGACCATGATGATCTACGGCCAGACCGAGGTGACGCTCGACCTGATGAACGCGCGCAAGGCGGCCGGCCTCGTCACCGTCTATCAAGCCGCCGATGTCACGCCGCACGACTTCGACACCGACCGTCCGCGGGTGAGCTACGTCAGCGACGGCATTACCCAAGAGATCGCCTGCGATTTCATCGCCGGGTGCGACGGATTTCACGGCATCAGCCGCGCCAGCATAAAGCCTTCGGCGATCCAGACTTTCGAGCGGGTCTATCCGTTCGGCTGGCTCGGGATCCTGTCGGATACGCCGCCGGTCAGCCACGAATTGATCTACACCAACCACGCCAGGGGCTTTTCGCTTTGCACCATGCGCTCGATGCGGCGCAGCCGCTACTACGTGCAATGCTCGCTCGACGACCATGTCGATCAATGGCCGGACCAGCGGTTCTGGGATGAACTGAAGCAGCGGCTGGACCCGGAGGCGGCCGACAAATTGATCACCGGGCCCTCGATCGAGAAGAGCATCGCGCCGCTGCGCAGCTTCGTCGCCGAGCCGATGCGGTTCGGGCGGATGTTCCTGGCGGGCGACGCCGCCCACATCGTGCCGCCGACCGGCGCCAAAGGGCTCAACCTCGCCGGCAGCGACGTGCGTTTTCTGTCGCATGCGTTGCGCGAATATTACGACGAAAAATCCTCCGCGGGGATCGACGCCTATTCCGCAAAGGCGCTGTCGCGGGTCTGGAAGGCCGTGCGGTTTTCGTGGTGGATGACCGCGATAATGCACAAGTTTCCCGATCAGGGCGAATTCGGCGCACGGATTCAGGTGGCGGAGCTGGATTATCTGGTGGGTTCGCAGGCAGCGACGGCATCGCTGGCGGAGAATTACGTCGGGCTGCCGTATTAGGTCACGGGCTTCGCCAAGGTATCCAATACCGTGATTGCGAGCGAGGCGAAGCAATCCATCTTCACGTTCGCTGCACCATGGATTGCTTCGCTTCGCTCGCAATGACGGGACGCGGACGGTCCAGTTTCAAACAACCACCGAAATCCCGTTTAAAACTTTGTAGGCCGTGCAATTCGCAACGAAAGGCCGTTCAATGGCGGGATGGAGCACGCATGACCAATACCGATATCCCCGATGGTTTCGAACGCCAGTCCAGGCCTAGTCCGTTGACCGATCCGTGGGAGCCGATCTATTCGAAACAGACCCCTGACGCGATTATTCTCGGGCTTCGGCTGGCCACGCCGCATACCAATGCGCGTGGGTTCGCTCATGGCGGGTTGATTGCCGCACTGACCGACAAGGCGATGGGACACAGCTGCGGCCACAAGATGCGCGGCGCATATTCACTGGTGACAGTCAGCATGGCAATCGATTTCGTCAGCAGCGCCCAGATCGGGCAGTGGCTCGCGGTCGAGACCGACGTCATCAAGACCGGCAGCACGCTGTGCTTCGCGCAGTGCGTTGTCAAAGCGGATGATGCCGTGATCGCACGCGCCAATGCGACCTTCCGCGTGGTGCCGAAGAAGCAGTAGGGTCATCGTGTCCCGGACGCGGTGCGGCGTCCTTTATGCCGCTCCGCAGAGCCGGGACCCAGCGAGCCGCGTCTTGCGCTCATGGGCCCCGGCCCAGCAGCGCAGCGCTTGGGCGCTGCACTGCGTCCGGGGCACGATGGCGCTATTTGCCAAATTGCCAGTCGCTGAGTTCGACCACGAGATCGATAAAGCTGCGCACCTTGGCCGACAGCAGCCGCGAGGTCGGATAGACGATGTGGATCGGCAGCGGCGGTGCTTCGAACTTGGCCAGCACGATTTTCAACCGGCCTGCCTTGATGGCGTCGGCGGCCTGATAGGCCAGCACCCGGGTCAGGCCGCCGCCCTGCTCGGCATACTGGATCGCGGCGTCGGCGCTGTTGGTGGTGAACCGCGGGGTGCAGGCGACTCGGATATCCTGGCCGTTTTCGATGAACCGCCAGTCCGGCGAGGCGCTCACGCCGCCGAAGTGAATGGTCGTGTGCGACGCGAGGGCGCCCGGCATCGTCGGTTGGCCGCGCGCCTTGAGATAGCCTGGCGAAGCAACCACGATCTGCCGCATCTCGCCGACGGGGCGCGCGACCAGGCTGGAATCGGCGAGGTGACCGATCCGGACGGCGAGATCGACGCCGTCTTCCACCAGGTTGATCATTTGATCCGACAGCCGCAATTCGCCGGAGACCTCGGGATAGCGCTTCAAATAGGCCGACATCACCGGACTGACGTGCAGGCGGCCGAAGCCGACCGGCGCCGAGACCACCAGCCGCCCGCCCGGTCGCGTACGTTCGCCCTCGACCGAGCCTTCTGCCTCCTCGACATCGCCGAGAATGCGTCTGATCCGCTCAAGATACCGCGCGCCGACATCGGTCAGCGCGACCTTGCGCGTGGTCCGCTGCAGCAGCCGCGCGCCGAGCCGAGCCTCCAGCGCCGCGACCAGCCGCGTCACGCCGGACGGTGACAGCCCCAGTTTGCGGGCCGCCGGCGCGAAACCCCGGAGGTCTGCGACAGCGACAAAAGCCTGCATGGCGTCGATGCGATCCATCAATTATTCCATATACCGCAATTATGAAGTGTCAATTCTTGTAATTGTTTCACAAATAAGAGGAGGGCATATTGCGGCCATGGCGAGCAGGCGCTCGCTCCCGGCAACACAAGGATAACCGCCCATGTCTCGCCTCCTCACCCCCGCATCGATCGAAGCATCGCCCGCCGCCTCGCAGCCCCTGCTGCAGGCCGTCAAGAAGCAGCTTGGCGTGGTGCCTAACCTGTTCCGCCTGGTCGGCAACAGCCCAGCCGCGCTCGAAGGCTATCTCGGGTTGAACGGCGCCCTTGCCAAGGGCGCGCTCGAAGCCCCGACCCGCGAGCGCATCGCGCTGGCCGTCGCTGAGATCAACGGCTGCGACTATTGCCTTTCGGCGCATTCCTATCTCGGCAAGAACCTCGCCAAGCTCTCCGACGCCGAAATTGAGCTCAATCGCAACGGCGGATCGACCGATCAAAAGGCCGACGCGGCGGTTCGCTTTGCCGTCAAGCTCGTCAACGCCCGCGGTCACGTTTCGGAAGCGGACATCGGGGCCGTGAAGGGCGCCGGATATACCGACGCGCAGGTGATCGAAATCGTACTGCACGTCGCGCTGAACACGCTGACCAACTACGTCAACGAAGTCGCGAAGACCGAAATCGACTTCCCGGTCGTCACCGCCAAGGCGGCATGAGGCTACGAAAGCGGCGCATCTGCTTATGTGGATGCGCCGCACACCCGCAGCAGCCAAAATTCGAAAGGGGTTCCGATGTCAGACATCCACACTTATTCCAGCGACGTGGCGTTCACGCCGGCGGTGAAGATGATTCAGGCCCGCAAGGGGTCGCGCGACGCCTATGCCCATATCGAGCAGCGCGGCGGCTGGCGCACTGAGATCGACGAAGACCTCGCCGCGCGCCTGGCGGACGCCAACAGTCTGTACTTCGCCACCAGCACCGCGGACGGCCAGCCCTACATCCAGCATCGCGGCGGCCCGAAGGGCTTTGTCAAAATCCTGGACAAGACCATGCTGGCGTTCGCCGATTACAGCGGCAACCGGCAATACATCACGCAGGGAAATCTGTCGGAAAATCCCAAGGCTTACATCTTCGTGATGGATTATGCGCATCGCCGCCGCGTCAAGATCTGGGGCGAGGCACGAATGGTGGATGACGATCCGGCGCTGTTGGCCTCACTCATGCCCGGCGGCTACAAGGCTCGGCCCGAACAGGTCGTCCTCTTCAAGGTCTCGGCATGGGATACCAATTGCCCGCAGCACATCCCGCAGAAATTCGACGCCGCCGACGTGGGGGCGGCGCTGGCCGCGCGCGATGGCCGTATCGCGGAACTGGAAGCGGAACTGGCGGCTCTGAAGGGCGCGCCCGCACAGGCGCAATAAACGCTATGCCGCCTCGCGTTGTGCCTCCCAGACGAAGTCCGGATAGTACTGCAGCATCATGCGGTCGACATAGGCCGTCAGATTGCCGAAATGCTCAGTGCGCTCGCGAAGGGGCGAGTTGAAGTAGGGAGTCAGGACCCCGGCCAGCGCGCCGAAGGCGGTGGCATCGGTGCCGCACGGTTCTTCGCCCATCAAATAGGGATTGTCGCCGAGCTGGACCGACAGCGCAAATAGTGAGCGGACCGCAAGGTCGACGTCCTCGTCCGGCGCGTGGCGACCGAGGCCGCTCAGCAAATAGTTCTCGGCGACACGGAATTGCGCGTCCTCGCGAATCCTATCGCGCTGGTGCTCCGGCACGGCGTCGAAGAAGTGCGCCGGCCCCCTGGCAAAATTCTCAGGGTTGACCCAGCGCGCGCCGACCAGCGCCCAATATACATGATGCTCGATCATCCGTTCGAACGCCCAAGCCTGCGCACGCGTCTGCAAACTGAGTGGCGCGTCGAAATCAAAACCATATTTGCCTTCGATATGCGCGCGAATGAAGGTGGAATCGGCAATGGTCTCGGCCTCATCGTCGATGTAGGGCAGCTGGCCCTTCGGAGAAGCCGGCGGCATGGCTTTTCGCTTGCGATAGTCGAGCCCGGCCATCTTCAGCTGGACCTCCGTCTTGGTCACGAACGGGCTGATTTCCGGCAGGCCGAAGCCGGCGCCAAAGCCATAGAGCGTAATCATGTCGAAGCTCCCGATTTCCTGAACAGTCGCTTCAAACTATCGACCCCCTGCTGCCACCGTGGTGTCAGCAGCGGCAACATCGTGGTGCAGAGATCAAGGCCGTACAGAATCATCATGGACAAAATCCTCTTTGCTGGAGTGTTGTCCCGGTATACTGCCCCCCTGCTGCCAACCTGCCGTCAGCATCGGCAAGGCCGCATCACAAAAAGAGATTCGCCATGAGACGCGCGGACCGGCTGTTTCAGATCATTCAGGTGCTCCGGCGCAACCGGAAGCCTTTGACGGCGGACGCCATCGCGGCCGAGCTGGAGACTTCGAAACGCACGATCTATCGCGACATCGCCACCCTGATCGAACAGCGGGTGCCGATCCGCGGCGAAGCCGGCATGGGTTACATCCTGGAGAAGGGTTTCGACATGCCGCCCTTGATGCTGACGCCCGACGAAATCGAGGCGGCCGTGCTCGGCGCGCAATGGGTGGTCGGCCATGCCGATCCGGTGCTGGCCAGAGCCGCTGCGGACCTGATGGCCAAGATCGCCGACACCGTGCCGGAACGGCTGCGGCCCTTCGTGCTCGAGCCCGCCAGCCGCGCCCGCTCGGCCTGGAACAGGCAACCCGACCGCATCGACATGTCGCGGGCGCGGGCGCAAATCCACGAAGGCAAGAAGATCGCGCTGAACTATCGCGACGAACACGGCCGCGACAGCGAACGCACCATCTGGCCGATCGCGATCGGCTATCTCGAAGCCGTGCGGCTGCTGGCGGCGTGGTGCGAATTGCGCAAGGATTTTCGCAGCTTTCGAACCGACCGTGTCATCGACGCGTTCTATCTCGACGAGAAATATCCCGAGCGCCGCGACGCCTTGCGGGCGAAATGGCGGCAGAGCCTGGTCTGGGAGCCGCCGAGCGACACCTGATACGGATCCAGGTGGCTGGCCGCTTGCTCCAATCCACGCTAAACGAAGCCATGGAGAACAACGATTCAGCCGTGCACGTCGACAGCCCTTGCCAGGCCTGCGGTGCGTGCTGCTCGTATTCGTCGAACTGGCCCCGTTTCACCATCGAGGACGACGCGGCGCTCGATCTCATTCCGGAAAAATTCGTCAACGACCGATTGTCGGGAATGCGCTGCGACGGCGACCGCTGTTCAGCGCTGTCCGGCAAGGTCGGGGTCGCCACCGCATGCGGGATCTACGCATTGCGGCCCGAAGTTTGCCGGACCTGCATGCCCGGCGACGCCGAATGCGACATGGCGCGGCGCAGGCATGGGTTGGTGGTGCTCACTGTCGTCCCTGCGAACCCAGGGACCCATACCGCATGATCTATCGATAGATCGCAGGCAGCAGACATCTCGACAACAATAAACGACCGGGATTATGGGTCCTGCGCCCCGTGCGCAAATGCGCACCAGGCAGGGACGACAGCTGTGAAGCTGCGCGATTACGCCGTTACGGCTTGCGCGAAATCTTCCTCATCGAGTTCGTCCTCCACCGGCGAGAAGGTGCTCAGCGGTTTGGTCGAAAGCGTGATCGGCTTGCGGTTGCCGTAGGAGGATGACGGCGCGGCGCGGCTGCTCCGCGTTTCACGGGACAGCGCGTAGAGCGTGGAACCGACGCGCCCGCCGAGCTGGATCAGTTCGCGTTCGCTGCAGCTTGCAGCGATCGAAAGCGCCAGCGAATGCAGATGGCTCCTGCGGTAGCAGAACAGCGCCAGCATGGCCCGGACATCGGAGGAAACGCTTTCCACCAGCACCGGCAGGCCGTTTTCGTTGGCGCGATACATTTCGCCGAGCAATTCATCCCGGACCGGGCAGAAATCGTTCTCGTAGGCGTCGCGGCTTGAAAACATGGCAGTTCTCCCTGACCGCAAGGATGCAGTGCAACCTTCTAACGAAAGGTTA
>JBKJUA010000285.1:0-12193 GCA_046590305.1 Bradyrhizobium sp. | reverse complement strand
GGGCAAGCAGGTCGCCGTGGTGGTGCCGACCACGCTGCTGGCGCGGCAGCACAGCCGAAATTTTACCGAGCGGTTCCGGGGCTTCCCGGTCAATGTCGCGCAGGCCTCGCGGCTGGTGCCGGCAAAGGAACTGACGCAGGTCAAGAAAGGCATCGCGGAGGGCGGGGTCGATATCGTGATCGGCACCCACGCGCTGCTCGGCAAATCGATCAAGTTCAGGGATCTCGGCCTCGTGATCGTCGACGAGGAGCAGCATTTCGGCGTCAGCCACAAGGAGAAGCTGAAGCAGCTGCGGGCCCAGGTTCATGTGCTGACGCTGAGCGCCACGCCGATCCCGCGCACGCTGCAACTGGCGCTGACCGGGGTGCGCGACCTCTCGATCATCGCCTCGCCGCCGGTCGACCGCCTCGCGGTCCGCACCTTCGTGGCGCCGCACGATCCCCTGATGATCCGCGAGGCATTGCTGCGCGAACGCTACCGCGGCGGACAGGCGTTCTATGTGGTGCCGCGGATCGAGGACCTCGCGGGCGTCAAGGATTTCCTCGACAAGAACGTGCCGGAGATGAAGGTAGCGGTTGCCCATGGCCAGATGCCGCCGACCGTGATCGAGGACATCATGTCGGCCTTCTATGATGGCAAATACGATATCCTGCTGTCGACCACGATCATCGAGTCCGGCCTCGATATCCCGACCGCCAACACCCTGATCGTGCACCGCGCCGACATGTTCGGCCTGGCGCAGCTCTATCAATTGCGCGGCCGGGTAGGGCGCTCCAAGCTGCGCGCCTATTCGCTGTTCACGCTGCCGGCGCAGGCAAAGATCACGGCGCAGGCGGAGCGCCGCCTCAAGGTGCTGCAATCGCTGGAGACGCTCGGCGCCGGATTCCAGCTGGCCTCGCACGATCTCGATATCCGCGGCGCCGGCAATCTGCTCGGCGAGGAACAGTCCGGCCACATCAAGGAAGTCGGCTTCGAATTGTACCAGTCGATGCTGGAGGAGGCGATCCTCAATCTCAAGGCCGGCGTGGCGGAGCCCGCTGCGGACCGCTGGTCGCCGCAGATCACCATTGGCATGCCCGTGCTGATCCCGGAGGAATACGTCAACGACCTCGCAGTGCGGCTGTCGCTATACCGGCGGCTGGCCGATCTCGATACCGACGACGAGATCGACAATTTCGCCGCCGAGCTGCGCGACCGTTTCGGCGTGCTGCCGGACGAGGTGCGCTATCTCTTCAAGATCGCCGCGATCAAGGGTTACTGCCGCAGGGCCAATGTCGAGAAGGTCGATGCCGGGCCGAAGGGCGCGGTCATCACCTTCCGCGACAACAAGTTCGCGCAGCCGGATCGCCTGGTCTACTTCATTCGGCAACACGGCAACGCCGCCAAGGTCCGGCCGGACATGAAGGTGGTGTTCCTGCAGGTCTGGCAGACTCCGGAAGAGCGCCTGTACGGCACCACGGAGATCCTGCGGCAACTCGCCAATCTCGCGGAGAACAAGAAGGCGGCGTGAAATCACGAAGCCGCGCGGCGGGCTTCGTCGGTGAGCCGGGCCAGCAGCGATTTCGCGGTGTCGTTCGGCATCATGGTCGCTACCGTCACCGCCGGCTCGGAGCGGGCGTCGCGTTTGCCGTGGCTGGTGTGACGCATCACGCTGGAGAGCCGCCGGGCGATCAGGTGGCCGTTGCGCAGGTCGGTGTCGGCGAATGCCACGATGACCGAGCCGTCGTCCTGGGCGGCGCCGAAATCCATCTGTCGCATCAGCCGGCTGATGATCCGGGCGCCGTCGAATTGCGCGCGCGGGTGGGCGGGATCGAAGGCGAAGCGGGCCACCGAGAAGCCGCCGCCGCGCGACAGCGTTTGGTAGACCGCGGTGGCGAAGTCGCGGCTGAATGCCGACGGGGTCAACAGACCCGTCCTGACATCGAGCAGGCCCTCTGCGTCGATCGATCGGAGCATCCGGGTCAGATGGGCCTCGAAGGCATGCTGGCGGATCAGCGGTAGCGCGTTGGCGGCAATGTGGGCGGGCTCGCCGGATATGATTTCGAGATTCGGCAGATCATAGGCCGGCGCCAGCGCATTCGACGTCATCACCACCGGCAGATTGCGAAAGCGGGCATCCTCGGTCAGCACCGTGAGGAAGGCATCCACCACGCGCGGACTGAAACCTTCGCCGAGCACGATGCCGTCGATGTCGCGGGTGTTGAGATGCTTCGCGGCGGCTTCAATCGAGAGCGCGCCGACCACTCCGATGCGTTCGCCGAGCGATACCGAAAGCGCAGGATAGGCGGCGCCGCGGCCAATCAGCAGCACGGTGGCGTCGCGGGTCGGATCGAAGTCGGTCGCCGTGGCGCGCGCCGAACGTTCAGCGTCCATGCGGCGCATCACGGTGATATCAAGTGCGCGAACTCGCAGGCTGGCGCGCAGCCGCGCGGTCAGGCGGTCGAAACTGCCGCCGGTTGGCGAGAACGGAATGGCGTTGTCGGGCAGCGATGTGGTGGGGTCGACCGTGATCAGCGGCAGATAGGGCCGCTGCGCGGCGATCTGTTTGGCGAGGGTGTCGAGACCGGGTTCGGCCGTGCCGTTCATCGCGACCAGCACGGCCGCCGGCTGCATTTGCGCGACAGCGCGCGATGCATCGGCCCAGCCGGCGTCGATCATCGGGAACATTTTGGCTTCGTCGAGCGTGCTGGCGAAGGACGGGCGCCCGGCGGTCGATACGACGATGAGCGGGCCTTGCTGGGACATCTGCTACTCGGATTACGCGTTGGATCGAACGCGCGAACCCTAGTTCCCCGGCCTTAATGTCACGTCAACGGGACCTGTGGATTTCAGTTAGATCTGATTGGTACGGTCGCGAAACGCTTCCACCATCAACGGGTTAAGCCCGAGTTCAGCGAGTGCCTCGCGGGCGCGGCCATTGTCCTGGGCGCGACCGGCCAGCCGGTGACCGCTCAGCCGGTCCGGCAACGCCGTCAGCAGCGCGCCCTGTCCGAGCCGCCGGGCCCATTCCTGCAGATCGTCGGACAGGAACCGGTAACCGCCAACCGCCATGATCCCCGTGGGTGGCGCGGTAATGCTGATCGCCCCCGTCGACCGGTCGATCCGGGCGGCATAATCGGTGTCGACATAATCGCGTGGCGGCTGCGCGATCAGGGAGTCGCTTGGCGGTGGCGGCGGCGCATAGGCCGCCGCGGAAACCATCGGCCCCCGCAACGCCAGCGTCCCCCTCGGCGTCAGAAAGATCTCGCCGGATATCGAGGTGCCGGGAGCCTCGCGCGGCGCGCTGTGCGGTCCCGGCCGGACCGACGCCGGGGCGCCATCGGCTGCGGTGCGGCGGGCGGCGAACAGGCCGGCTTCGCCGAACAGATAGACATCCGTCAGCGTCACCTGCGGCTGCGTCCAGGACGGTGACGATGCCACCTGTTCCGGCGCGCGCCAGAGGCCGATCATGGTGCGCAGGGTCGGCAGACGCGACGCCATTTGGATCTCGCCCAGCCGCAACGCCAGTTGCGCGGGCGCGACCAGCGTATCGCAGCTGTGCTCGGCGATCTGCTGCTCCAGCACGTCGCCGTCGAACGGATGATGCAGCGCCAGTGTTCCGCCCGACAACAGCCAGATCACGAGCGAGGAGGTCAGGCCCGCGAACGACGACGGCGTGAACGCCGACATGATGGTCGAGCCCTGCGGCACGTCGCTTTCGAGCGACAGCGCGAGGCCGCCGGCGATCAGGTTCAGATGCGTGCGCGGTACCGGGCGAAAGCCGTCGCTGGTGACGTCGAACGAGACGATCGCCGCCTTGCGGCCGTCCTGCACCACCGACCGCGAGGTGGCGGAGTCGGTCGACAGCGCCAGATCGAGCGACGCCATGCCTTCCGGCAGGTCGCTGCCAAAGCCGCAGACATGGCGGATTGAGAAGGCTTCGGCCGCGGCATTCATGGCGAGATCGGAATGAAGGACGCCGTCGATCCGGCTCATGCTCACGATAGCGCGCGCCCCGGTGCGGTTGAGCGCGACCGTCAATTCCGCCTGCCGCCACAGCAGCGGGAACAACGCCACCACCAGGCCGGCGCGATGCGCGGCCAGCACCGTCAGCACGAACTCGACCGTATTGGGCAGTTGCACCGCGATCACGGAATTGGACGGCAGGCCGGATTCGATGAAATGCGCCGACAGCGCCGAGATCGCCCGGTCGGCTTCCGCGAAGGACAGGTTCCTTGCCGGCTGGCCGGTGATGCGCTGCTTGTTGATGGGATCGAGCAACGCCAATGCGTCGGCCTTGCGGGCCAGGATCCGCTTGAACAATCCGTCGAGCGTCGGCGAGGCGTTGGTCTGGATCACGGGATCACTTCGGTTGGGCGTCGGGCCGCTGCCACCAGGTTTCCGGCAGGTACCCCGTCAAGGCAGTGGCGTCAGGCCGTTCTATCCGATTCCAGCGCGCGATCCATTGCTCTTGAACGTTAAACAGCGGAATACCGTAGAAGCCCGACATCAGGGTCCGGTCCAGCGCCCGCACCGCCGGGACGAAATCAGTATGCTCGCGCGCTTCCAGCAAGGCCGCGATCAGGACGTCGATCGCGGGATCCCTGGCGCCCATATAGTTCCGCGTGCCCTGAATGCCGGCGGCCTCGCTGCCCCAATAGAACGATTGCTCGTTGCCGGGCGACAGCGATTGATCCCAGCGGTTCTGCAGCATCTCGAAGTCGAAGGAGAGGCGGCGCTGGTCGAACTGGACGGCGTCGACCGCGCGCACCGAGGCATCGATGCCGGCCCGCTTCAGGTCGCGCTGGTAAGCCAGCGCGATTCGCTCCTGATCGCGTGTCGTCACCAGGATTTCGAAGGTGAGGGGGGTCTTGGTCGAACGCTGCCGCAGCACCGCACCGTCGAGCTCGTAGCCGGCCTCCGACAACAGCTTCAGCGCACCGCGCAGCGTGGCGCGATCGCGGCCGGAACCGTCGGTAACGGGAAGGCGGTAGCTACCATCGAGAATGTCGGGCGGCATATGCGCCGCGAACGGTTTTAGCAATTCCCGCTCGCGATCGTCAGCCGCGCGGCCATAGGCCGACAGCACCGAGCCCGCGAAGAAGCTCGCGGTGCGCCCATAGAGCCCGAAAAAGTAGTTGCGGTTGATCCATTCGAAATCGAACAGCAGCGTCAAAGCCTGGCGCACGCGGATATCCGAGAACACCGGACGCCGTGTGTTGAACACCAGGAATTCGGCGGGCTGCGGCATCCCGGTCTTGATGGCGTCGCGGATGACCTCGCCGCTGCGGGCGGCCGCGAAATCATATCCGTCGTGCCAGCGCAGCGGTTCGTTCTCGACGCGAAAATCGTAGAGGCCGCGCTTGAACGCTTCGAACGCGCCGTTGGCCTCGCGGTAGAAATCCAGCCTGATCTCGTCGAAATTCCACAGCCCGCGATTGACCGGCAGGTCGCGGCCCCAATAGTCGGGATTGCGGATCATCGTGATACTGGCGCCCGGCTTCACCGCGGTGATGCGGTAGGGGCCGGAACCGACCGGCGCCGTCATCGAGGTCTCTTCGAAGGTCGCGACGTCGACCGCATGCCTGGGCAACACCGGCATCAGGCCGAGGATCAGCGGCAACTCACGATCATTGGCGCCGGCGAGGTCGAACCGCACCGTGAGCGTATCGGTGGCTTCGGCCCTGGCGACCTTGGCGTAATATTGACGATGGTTGGGACGACCCTTGTCGCGGAGCAGGGCCCAGGAAAACAGCACATCCTCGGCGAGCACAGGCTTGCCGTCGGAGAAGCGCGCCTTGGGATCGAGGTGAAAGGTGACGTAGCTCCGGCTGTCGTCGGTCTCCACGCGCTGGGCCAGCAGGCCGTAAAGCGTGAAAGCCTCGTCATGGCCGCGCGCCATCAGGCTTTCGACCACAAATCCCCGGATCTGCTGTACGGCGAGGCCCTTGACGATCAGCGGATTGAGGCTGTCGAAGGTGCCGAGAATGCCCTGTACCAGCCGGCCGCCTTTCGGCGCCGCGCGGTTGGCATAGGGCATATGGGTGAAATCGGCCGGCAGGGCCGGGGCGCCGTGCATGGCGATGGCATGGCGCTGGTCGGCCGCCCAGCAGGTGTCGGCCGCGAGCGCAACATTGACAGCCAGAGCGAGTACAGCACAGGCCACGGCTCCAAAGCGCGCACGCCCGGAAATGGGTAATGCAGCGCGCGGATTTGATTCGATCATGCTCACAGCGGCTTTTACCATAGCCGTCACAGCCGGTCCCGGCAGGCGGCAAAGATGCCTGTCGGCATTGATCTTTTCGCCCGCCGCTGTATTGAAGGCGGGCAATTGACCAAGACAACAGGGCCTGTCACGTATCCGCCTCATTTGGCAAAGAGACAGCCGCTCAACGGCTAGGTGTCGGTGCCTGCAGCGGTTTCTGCCGCTTCCGTTCAGAAAGGGTTTTCCGCAATGAATTTCCGTATCTTGGCCGCGCCGGTGTGGCCGCGTGGGCGGGTTACCGCCCTGTTGGTAGCGACCGCACTGTCCGCCTCGTTGCTGGCTTCCGGCTCGCAGGCCCAGCAGCCCCAACCGGCGCCCGGCGCCCCTGCCGCAGCACCCAAGGCCGCTCCGGCCCCGAAGGCCGCACCGAAGGCTGCCCCGAAGGCACCCGCCCCGGCGGCTCAGCAGCCTGCCGCGCCGCCGGCCGGCGCCCCCGCCGCGGGCGCCCAGCCCCCCGACCAGCAGGTTCAGCTGATCTATGCGCCCTGGACCAAGTTCTGTCTCAAGGGCCAGGACGCTGGCGCCAAGCAGGTCTGCTTCACCGGCAAGGACGGCCGCATCGAGTCCGGCCAGCCTGTCATCGCGGCCGTCATTATCGAGCCCGAAGGCGAGCCGAAGAAAATCTTGCGCGTCACGCTGCCGCTCGGCATGCAGCTGGTTCACGGAACCCGCGTGATCGTCGACGCCAACGCCCCGATGCAAAGCCCCTACGTGATCTGCTTCGCCAACGGTTGCATGTCGGACTATGACGTCACGGCGGAACTGCTCGCCAGCATGAAGAAGGGGCAGAATCTGGTAGTGCAGGCGATCAACTCCAACGGTGCGCCGCTCACGCTGCCGCTGCCGCTGGCCGAATTCGCCAAGGCCTATGACGGCCCGCCGACCGACCCGAAGGTTTTCGAGGAAACCCAAAAGAAGCTGCAGGAAGAGCTGCAGAAGCGTGCTGAAGAAGCCCGCAAGAAACTCGAAGCCAACCCGCCCGCCGGCGCCGCGGCCAATCCGGCTGCGAAATAAGGGGCAGGTAAAAGTCAAAATGAAAGGCGCCCAATGGGGCGCCTTTTTTTGTTGGGTGCGTCCTCCCCGCGTGAGCGCTACGCGCTCACGCGGGGACGACGGTTGTGAGTTGGCTAATTCAGCGACGGATTGCGCGGGCGATAGCCGCCGGATTTGTCCTTGACGAAAATCTCGGCGACCTGGGAGTGCCGGATCGGCTCACCGGAATCGTCGGGCAGCAGGTTCTGCTCGGAAACATAGGCGACGTATTCGGACTCCGAGTTTTCCGCCAGCAGATGATAGAACGGCTGATCCTTGTGCGGCCGGACCTCCTCGGGGATCGACAGCCACCACTCCTCGGTATTGTTGAAGACCGGATCGATATCGAACACCACCCCCCGGAACGAAAAGATCCGGTGACGGACAATCTGTCCGATCTGAAATTTGGCGGTCCGCGCTTTAATCATGCCTCGTCGAATAGACCATGATTGTGGCCGATGCTAGAGGCAAACAGTGGAATTAACCTTTGCCGTGCCGGTCCGTCCAGGCTGTCGAGCGGGGCAAGAATGATGAAAAAAGACCCATCCCGATGATCGACATTCTCAACCTCGCGCTACCGTATTTCGGCTTGATTTTCATCGGGTTCGCCTGCGGCAAGGCCAAGGCTCTGCCGGAAGACGGGCTGGCGTGGATGAACTTCTTCCTGCTCTATGTTTCGCTGCCGGCGCTGCTGTTTGGAATTATGGCAAAAACGCCGTTCGCGGAGCTGAATAATCCGCCATTCCTGATCGCCACCACCTTCGGCACCGCCAGCGCCTTCTTCCTCGCGATGTTCTCGAGCCAGCTGATTGGCAGGCTTTCGGTCCGGGAATCCACCCTGGCAGGCCTTGCCGGAGGCTATGGCAACATCGGTTATATGGGCCCAGGGCTGGCGCTGGCCGTGTTCGGCTCGAAGGCCGCGGCGCCGACCGCGTTGATTTTCTGCTGCGACGCCATCTTTCTTTTTACGGTTGTGCCCGTGTTGATCGCGCTTACCGACCGCGAACATCAGTCACTGCTGCGCACGCTCGGCACGGTGGTACGGCAGATCGTCCTGAACCCCTTGATCATGTCGGCCTGCGCCGGCGCGCTCGCCGCCGCCTTCCAGATACGCCCGCCGGCTGCGATCGACAACACGCTGCTGTTCCTGCAGAACTCTGCCGCGCCGGTGGCGCTGTTCGTACTCGGGGTGACGGTTGCATTGCGCCCGCTGGCCGGAGTGCCCTGGGAAGTGCCGAGCGCCATCGCGGTCAAACTCCTGATCCATCCGCTCATCGTGTTCGGATTGATGCTGGAATTCGGGCCGTTCCCGCAGCCCTGGGCGGCGACCGCAGTGCTGATGGCAGCGTTGCCGCCGGCGCTCAGCGTGTTCGTGATTTCCCGGCAGCACAACACCTGGGTCGAGCCCGCGTCGGTCGCTGTGTTGATCGGAACATTCGCCTCCGTCATCACGCTGACCAGCGTGATGTGGTTCATTCAGAGCGGCCGGCTGGTGTTTCCTTGATCCCGCGACGGCCGCCACGACGGCGCCAGGCCCTCGCGCATGGCCAGACGTCGGATCGCGCCGACCGAACCGATCAGATGCATGCCGACAGCGCGCAGCGCCTGCACCGGCAGCAAATCGCTGAGCAGTGAGCGGTTCGCCATATCGATCGCGAAGGTGCGGCTGGCGACGTCGCTGCGCCGCGCCGAATCGTAACGCTTGATCACCTGCGGGGCCCCGGGATCTTCGCCTGCCAGCATCGCGTCGCGCACGATATCGGCGATATCGGCAGCGTCGCGCAATCCCATGTTCAGGCCCTGCGCGCCGATCGGCGGCAGCACATGCGCGGCTTCGCCGACCAGCACGATGCGAGCTTTGGCGAACTGCCGGGGCTGTTCGATGCCGAGCGGAAACAGATGCCGCCCCGGCTCGACGCTGACGCGGCCGAGAATGGAATGCGACTGCCGTTCCGCGGCCTCTGACAATTCGTCGTCGCTCAGCGCGATCAGTCGCTCGGCTTCTTTGGGTGCTGCGACCCACACCACGCTGCTGCGATCGCCGGGCAGGGGAACGAATACGCAAGGTCCTTGCGGAGTATGAAACTCGGTGGAGATATTTCGATGCGGCCGCGAATGGCTGATGTTGAAGGTCAATGCCGCCTGGTTGAGCCTGCGGCGGCTGACTTCGATGCCGGCCGCCTGCCGGGACAAGGATTGCCGGCCGTCCGCGCCGACCACGAGGCGCGCGGCCAGCGATTGGCCGCCGCGCGTGCGGACGGCGACCTCGGCGTCATCGGGGATGATCGTCGCGGCCTCATCGTCGATCCGCGTCAGACCTGAAAGTCCGGCGGTGCGTTGCTCCAGTGCTTCGATCAACGCGCGGTTCTCGATATTGTAGCCGAACACGTCGAGGCCGATTTCCTCGCAGGCGAACCGGACCTCGGGCGCCCGGATCAGGCGGTCGGTATCGTCGACCAGCCGCATGACACGCAGTGCTGCCGCCTGGTCCCTGCAATTCGGCCAGACCTCCAGCCGCTCGAGCAGACCGACGGAATCGCCCAGCAGCGCCGTGGTGCGGTTGTCGGCATAGGGCACGCGGCGGGAGACCAGCGCCGTGCGTGCGCCGGTTTCCGCCAGGGCGACCGCGGCGCCAAGTCCCGCGGGGCCACCGCCGATCACGACGACGTCATAGATACCGGATAGATCATTCATACCGGGACAATTGATGTTCCCGGCGGCATTTTCAAGTCTGCATCATCAGGTCAAACGTTCCCTTCGATCTGCGCGGCCGAACGCCGCAAACGCCGGTGTGCAAATCGGGGCGATTCCTGATAGCAGTGCGGTCCGATGGACGAGTCGAACCAGCCAGTTTCCACGCCACGAGCAACGCCGGGAACGCTGGCGGCTGCCTTCTCCGTGCACATCTTCACGGCGATGGGGGCGGGCATCGGCCTGCTCGCGATGCTGGAGGCGGTGCGCGAGCACTGGGCCGCGATGTTCGCATGGCTCGGGCTGGCGCTGGTGGTTGACGCGCTCGACGGACCGATCGCGCGGCGGTTCGATGTCGTGCGCCTGCAGCCGAACTGGTCGGGCGAGGTGCTCGATCTCGTGGTCGACTTCACCACCTATGTCTTCGTGCCGGCCTATGCGATCACCGCCAGCGGCCTGCTGCTGCCGGTGATGGCGCCGCTGCTGGGCGCCGGCATCGTCGTATCAGGTGCGCTGTATTTTGCCGATCGCCGCATGAAAACCGACGACAATCATTTTCGCGGGTTTCCGGCGCTGTGGAACGCCGCGGCATTCTATCTGTTCCTGCTGCATCCGCGGCCCTGGCTGGCGAGCCTGCTGGTCGCGCTGCTGATCGTGCTGACATTCGTTCCCTTCAACGTGATGCATCCGGTCCGGGTCGTGCGGCTGCGCGGCCTGACGTTGTCGCTGATGGCCATCTGGGCGGGGCTTGCGATCTTCGCGCTGGCCAGGGATTTCGCCGTGAGCGCACCCGTAACCATCGGACTGTGTGCGATCGCCCTCTATGTCGTGGCGAGCGATGCAGCGATCCGGCTCGTGAGGTCCTTCAAGGCATGATGGAATTATTGACCAGCCCGGAAGCATGGGCCGCGCTGTTGACCCCTGACGGCGCTGGAGATTGTACTCGGCATCGACAACGTCATTTTCCTGTCGGTGATCGTGTCGCGTCTTCCAGAACCGCAGGCCAGGCGTGCGCGGCCGATCGGCCTGGCACTTGCGCTGGTGTTCCGCATCATGCTGCTCAGCGTTGGGGTGTGGTTGATCGGTTTGACGCAGACCGTCTTCAGCGTGAAGGATATGGGATTTTCCTGGCGCGATATCATCCTGATCGGCGGCGGGCTGTTTCTGATCGCCAAGGCCACCCACGAAATTCACCGGGAGATGGAAGCCCGCGAAGAGGGGCACGAGGACGCGCCGGCGCCCAACGCGTTCTTCTGGGTGATCGTCCAGATCATCATTATCGATTTGGTGTTTTCGCTCGGCTCGATCATTACCGCGATCGGCATAGCGCAGGATATCGAGATCATGATCGCCGCGGTCATCATCGCCGTCGTCGTCATGTATGTCTCGGCCGTTCCGGTCACCAAGTTCGTCGGGGAGCATCCGGCCACCAAGATGCTGGCGCTGGCGTTTCTGGTGCTGATCGGTCTCGCGGGTGGCGACGGCTTCCAGTTCCACATTCCGCGCGGCTACATCTACTTCGCGATCACGTTTTCGGCCGCCGTTGAATTCTTCAATGTGCTCGCCAAGAACAACCGAAAAAAGGCCGCGAAAACGACCATCAAGAAGCCGGTCCAGCAGCCCGGCCGATAGCCGCTGCCGCGGCGAGTTGACATAGCTGTCCCGATGGCTTTCGCTCGACTTCAAGGCAATGCCTTAAGGAGAACTCGATATGATCAAGGCCGTGCGCGTGCACAAGGTGGGGGGTCCGGAAGCCCTGGTTTACGAAACCGTCGAAATACTTGCGCCCGGACCTGGCGAGGTTCGCATCCGCCAGCATGCCATCGGCCTGAATTTCATCGACGTCTATTACCGCACCGGCCTCTACAAGGCGCCGGGGCTGCCGTTCATCGCCGGCAATGAAGCCGCCGGCGAGGTTGTGGCGGTGGGACCCGGCGTGACCAATTTTCACCCCGGCGACCGCGTTGCCTATTACTTCAATCTCGGCGGCTACAGCACCGAACGCAACATTCCCTGGGACAAGCTGGTGAAGCTGCCCGACCACATTACCTACGAGCAAGGCGCCGTGCTGATGCTCAAGGGGCTGACGGTCTGGTATCTACTGCACAAGACATTCAAGGTCGAGCCGCACCATCGGGTGCTGATTCACGCCGCGGCCGGCGGCATCGGCCTGTTGGCGTGCCAGTGGGCGAGGGCGATGGGCGCGCATGTCATCGGCACCGTCGG
>JBKJUA010000275.1:0-22044 GCA_046590305.1 Bradyrhizobium sp. | reverse complement strand
TCCCAGCGCCAGCGAGGTGTAATAGCCGCCGACCCGTTCGGCGACATGGCAGAGCGGGAGGAAGATCAGGCGCTCTTCGGCGTCGCTCGACGGAAACAGGTCGTTGGCGTGGCGCATCTGGTGGGTGACGCTGCGGTTGGAATGCATCGCGCCCTTCGGCGGGCCCGTGGTGCCGGAGGTGTAGACCAGGATGGCGAGTTCGCCGGCGCCGCGGCTTGCAATCATCTCGTCCCACAGCGCGGCGTGGTCGTTGATGTGATTGCGCCCCAGCGCTGTGAATTCGGCGAGCGACAGCACCATCGGATCGACGAAGCCGTTGAGGCCTTCCATGTCGAACACGACGATCTTCTGCAGGGACGGGCAGCGCGCCCGGCACGACAGGATCTTGTCGAGCTGCTCCTCGTCCTCGGCGAAGATCACCTTGGTCGTGGAATCGTTGACCAGGTATTCGACCTGGACCGCGGAATCGGTCGGATAGATGCCTGAGGAAACCCCGCCGGCGCACAGGATGCCCATGTCGGCATAGACCCATTCCGGCACGGCGTTGGCGACGATCGAGGCGACGTCGCCCGGCCGGAAGCCCATGGCGTGCAGGGCGTAAGCGATTTCCCTGGATATCTGCTGCCATTGCCGCCAGCTGGTGGGCTGCCAGATGCCGAACTTCTTCTCGCGGATCGCGGGCCTGTCACCGCGCGTTTCCACCGCCAGCAAGAAACTCTTCGCGATCGTGTCCGCCACAGTCAGCACTGCGGGTCTGGCCATACTACGTTCCCTCCGCCTCTCGGCCCTGCCTGCGAATGCCGGCCTTGACAGCCGGTCTTTTGCGCAAAACAGGACCTGTATTTAGCGCCAACTCCGCGTCAGCGCCACGTTTTCTTCTTCTTCCAGCGCCGCTCGCCCCGCGCGCCCTGTTCCTTGGCGCCGAGATAGAATTCCTGAATGTCCTTGGAATGCATCAGCCGTTCGCAGCTGTCGTTCATGACGACACGGCCGATCTCCAGCACATAGCCGTAATGGGCAGTTTCCAGCGCAATCTTGGCGTTTTGCTCGACCAGCAAGATCGACATGCCCTGCTCCTCGTTGACCCGCTTGATGATCGTGAAGATCTCCTTGACCAGGATCGGCGACAGCCCAAGCGACGGCTCGTCGAGCAGCAGCAGCGTCGGCCGGTTCATCAACGCCCGCCCGATCGCCAGCATCTGCTGCTCGCCGCCGGACAGCTGCCCGGCCGGCTGGTCGATCCGTTCCTTCAGGCGCGGAAAATAGCCGTAGACCAGTTCGAGGTCGCCGGCGACGTTGTCGCGATCCTTGCGCGGATAGGCGCCCATCATCAGGTTTTCGCGCACGCTCAGGAACGGAAACACCTCGCGCCCCTCGGGCACATGGCTGAGGCCGAGCCGCACGATCTTGTCGGCCTCCATGCGCTGGATCGGCTGGCCGAGGAATTCAATCGAGCCCTTCTGCGGATCGAGAATGCCGGAAATGGTCTTCAGCACCGTGGTCTTGCCGGCGCCGTTGGCGCCGAGCAGGGTCACGATTTTTCCGCGCGGCACCTCGATGCTGATGCCGCGGATGGCCATGATCGGCCCGTAATAGCTTTCGATGTTACTGAGTTTCAGGATGATGTCGGGGATACTCATATCGTCATCCCCTCAAGTGCCCAGGTAAGCGGCAACGACGTCGGGATGACGCTGCACCTCGGCCGGCGATCCCATCGCCAGCACCTTGCCGTAGTTCAGCGCGATCACGCGGTCGGACACCCGGTTCACCAGCGTCATGTCGTGCTCGACCATCAGCACGGTGATGCCGAGCTCGGTCTTCATGTCCCGGATCCAGAACGACATGTCGTCGGTCTCCTCGACATTCAGCCCGGACGACGGCTCGTCGAGCAGGATCAGCTTCGGTTCGGTGCAAAGCGCCCGCGCCAGTTCGATCACCTTGCGCACGCCATAGGGCAATCCCGAGATCAGCTTGTCGCGGTACGGCTCGAGATCGAGAAACTCGATCACCTGCTCGACGCGACGGCGGTGGATTTTCTCGTTCGCCCGCACGCTCGGCAGGAACAGGAATTCCTGCCACAGCTGGGTGGTGGAATGGCGGTGCCGGCCGACCAGCAGGTTGCTCAGCACGGTGGCATTCTCGAACAGTTCGATGTTCTGGAAGGTGCGGGCGATGCCGAGCCTGGCGATGCCGAACGCCGGCTCCTCGGTGATGTCCTGATCCTCGAAGAAGATACGGCCCGAAGTCGGGTTGTAGATCCGCGACACCAGGTTGAAGATCGAGCTCTTGCCGGCTCCGTTGGGACCGATGATCGACAGGATCTCGCCTTTCTCCACGGCGAAGGAGACCGCGTCGACCGCTTTCAGACCGCCGAAATGCAGCGACAGGTTCTCGGCGCGGAAATAGCTCATCGGTTGCGCTCCGATTTGACGTAAATCTTCTGGCGCTTGAAGGTGGCGCGCTTGTAGAGCGGGAACAGCTGGAAGAAGAGTTTTATCTTGAGCCAGCGCCCATAGAGGCCGAGCGGCTCGAACAGCACGAACAGCACGATGATCACGCCGTAGATCGCGCCTTTCAGCCCGTTGGCGGATGCGAAGGCGGCGACATTGCTCTTGATCTTCGCGGCCATCTCGGCGCCGGCGCCGAACGTCGCGGCGACGGCGGCGATCATTCCGGGCACGTCGTCCTTGAGGTAGGTCAGGAACGGATCGATCATGACGATGAAGATCGCGCCCAGCACCGCGCCGTGCGGACTGAAGGCGCCGCCGATCAGGATCACGATGATGAACTCGATCGAGAGCTGCAGCGTGAACATTTCCGGGCTGATGAAGGACAGCTTGTGCGCGAACAGCACACCGGCGAATCCGGTGATCGCCGCCGAGATCGCAAACGACTTGACCTTGTAAAGCGATACGTTGACGCCCATGCTGCGGGCCGCGGTCTCGCTGTCGCGGATCGCGACGAAGGCCCGGCCGGTAGGCGAGCGCAGCAGATTGAGCGTGGCGAGGATGGTGATTGCCAGCACGGCAAGACAGAGGAAGTAGAACGAGGGACTGTCGCGCGACACCGTGGTGCCGAGGAATTGCAGCGCCTTGACCCGCATGCCCTCGTTGCCATGGGTCACGCTTTCCCAGCGCGCCAGGATTTCCTCGATGATGAAGGCGAAGGAAATCGTCGCAATCACCAGATAGATGCCCTGCAGCCGCAGCGCCGGGAACCCGACCATGGCCCCGACCACGCCGGTCAGCCCGCCGGCGACCAGAAAATACACCGGGAACGGAACGTTGTATTGCTGCAGATACGCCGCGGTATAGGCGCCGATGGCGAGGAAGGCGGCATGACCGAGCGACGCCTGCCCGGTGAAGCCGGTCAGGATCATCAGCCCGACGCCGACGGTGGCGTAGATGAAAACGAACACCATCTGGCTGACGAGATAACTGGAGAGAACGAACGGCGCGACCGCCAGGAACGCCAGCAAAATACCGTAGGTGACCAAATAGCCGCCGTGCGGGAACAGCTTGATGTCGTCTTCATAGTCGGTCTTGAACATGAAACGCATGGCTGATCCTCAAACCTTCTTGCGCGCGTGATGGCCGAACAGGCCTTCGGGCTTGAGCAGCAATACGATCAGCAGAACGAGGTAGGGCGCGACGTCCTTCCATCCCTGCGGCAGATAGAAACCGGCCATGCTCTCGATCACCCCGATCAGAACGCCGCCCACCACCGCGCCGGGGATCGAACCGAAGCCGCCGAGCACCGCCGCCGGAAAGGCCTTCAGGCCCAGCACCAGACCGACATTGGAGTGGATGAAGGTGATCGGCGCCAGCAGCACGCCGGCCGCGGTCGCCACCGCCGCGGAGATCGCCCACACAATCGACACCACGCGCTTGACCGGAATGCCCATATAATAGGCCGCCAGCATGTTCTCCGAGCTCGCCCGCATCGCGGTGCCGAGCGTGGTCCGGTTGAAGAACAGATACAGCAGCGCGCAGAGGATGATGGTCGCCGCGATGACGGAGAGTTTGTCATAGGCCAGCACCAGGCTGCCGATCCGCAGCACACCCTGGCTGAACGGCGTCTCGATCTTGAGGTCGTCGGTACCCCAGATGATGCCGGCCATGGAGCGCAGGAAGTATCCGAGCCCGATCGTCGCCATGATGATGGAGAATTGCGGATAACCGAGGATCGGGCGCACCACGACCCGCTCCGCCAGCATGCCGAACAGCGCCATCGCGATGACAGCGCCGACGAAACCGAGCCAGTAATTGAGGCCGAGGATGCCGATGAAGGTGAAGGCGAAGAACCCGCCCAGCATCATCAGGTCGCCCTGCGCAAAGTTAACGACTTCGGTCGCCTTGTATACCAGGACGAAGCCAAGCGCGATTAGGCCGTAGACGCAGCCGAGCGCAATACCGCTCACCAACTGCTGAACAAAGTCCAGCATTGCAGATTTCCCTCCCCCGGATGCGCGGCGATTCTATTGACCGCCTTTGCCGCATCTTGTGTCTAGTCGCTGCCCGCGTCGCTTGCGTCGAAGCGCTCGCGAACAGCTGGCCGTTATACAGCCCAAAGCACTGATGCCTGTCAACTTAACGCTGGTTGCCGTCCCGGGGACGGGTTGCGGACAAATGCCGCAGCCTTGGGCAACGTCTTTGCAGAGTCCCGGGCACGCTGCGCATCGGCGGGATTTGCCGCCCCCGATTCACCGCGCCGAAAGTTCTTCGGTCCATGGTGCGATCCCATGCAACGGCAGGATCGCCCCGACATGAAGCCCGACGAATCTGCGCTGGCGTTACGAGGGTTAACGAAGCGTTTTGACCGCCTCGCGGTCGATGCTCTCGATCTAACCGTCCGAATCGGTGAGTTCTATGCGTTGCTCGGGCCCAACGGCGCCGGCAAGACCACGACGCTGCGCATGGTGGCCGGCCTGCTGCGGCCCGATGCCGGCTCGGTCTCGGTGCTCGGTATCGACGCGCTGGCCGATCCCGTTGCCGCCAAGCAGATCACGGCATGGGTGTCGGACGAGCCGATGATCTATGACAAGCTGACTCCGCTGGAATATCTCGCCTTCGTCGCCGGGCTGTGGGGCATCGACCCCGCGGTTTCCGAACCATCGGCGCGCGATCTCCTGGTCTTGCTTGGCCTCGAACCGCATCTGCATGAGCGCTGCGAGGGATTTTCCAAGGGCATGCGCCAGAAGGTGGCGCTGGCCGGCGCCCTGGTGCACGACCCGCGCCTGATCATCCTCGACGAACCGCTCACCGGGCTCGACGCCGTATCGGCGCGCCTCGTCAAGGGTCTGCTCGGCGACCGGGTGCGATCGGGCTGTACCGTGATCATGACCACGCATATTCTGGAAGTGGCGGAACGGATGGCCGACCGGATCGGCGTGATCGCATCGGGCCGGCTGATCGCCGAGGGCACGTTGACCGAGCTGCGCCAGCAGAACGGCCGCAACGACACCAGCCTCGAGGACATGTTCATCGCGCTGGTCGATACCGAGGCCGTCGCGGCATGAGTTCGTCAGCGGATCTGACCTGGTTTGCCCGGCACGAAATCCGGCTGGCATGGCGCGAGGGGCTGGCGATGCTCACCGCCGGCCGCAAGGGCCGCAAGCGCACCGCCATTTTCGGGTTGATCGTTCTTGCCGCAATCATGCACCTGCCGGCCTACGCCGTGATCGGCCGGTATGCCGACCTGCAGGAGCCCCTGGATAAATCCACCCTGATCGTCATCTCCGCGACCATCCTGCTGGCATGGGCGCTGATGCTGTCACAGGCCATCGAATCGGTGACGCGGGTGTTCTACGCCCGCGCCGATCTCGATCTGATCATGTCGTCGCCGGTCGCCCTGGCCAATGTGTTTTCGGTTCGCATCGCGGCAATTGCGCTGCAGGTCACTGCGATGGCGCTGTTATTGTCGTCGCCGTTCGTCGATGTTCTCGTGATCGGCGGCGGCTGGCACTGGCTTGCCGCGTTCGGAGTGGTCGTCGCCATCGGCCTGAGCGCCGCGGCGGTTGCGATCGCGGTCACCGTCGTGCTGTTTCGCCTGATCGGCCCGAGCCGCACCCGGCTGGTGGCGCAAATCCTCGCCGCCGTGATCGGCGCCGGCTTCGTCATTGCGCTACAGATTGCCGCGATCCTGTCCTACGGCACGTTGGCGCGGTTCGCGGTACTGACGTCGGATAGCGCGGCGGTCTTTGCGCCGGCGCTCGACAGCATCGTCTGGTGGCCGGCGCGCGCCGCGCTCGGCGACGGCGAAGCGCTGCTGTGTCTTTTGGCCGGCAGCCTCGTGCTGCTCGGCGCCGTGATGACGATCTTCTCGCCCCGCTTCGCCGACACCGTCGTCAGCGCTTCGGCCAACCCCGCGACCGCCCATCAAGGTTTCAGCGCCAAGGCGTTTCGCGCCGGTTCGCGGCAGCAGGCGCTGCGCTGGAAGGAATTCGTGCTGTTGAAGCGCGATCCCTGGTTGCTGTCGCAGAGCCTGATGCAGCTGCTCTATCTGGTGCCGCCGGCGCTGTTGCTGTGGAAAAGTTTCGCCGACAGCGACGCCGCGCTCGTGCTGATCACACCTGTTATCGTGATGGCCGCGGGCCAGCTCGCGGGCGGCCTCGCCTGGCTGACGATTTCGGGCGAGGACGCCCCCGACCTGGTAGCCACCGCGCCGTTGCCGGCGTCGCGCGTGACCCGCGCCAAGATCGAGGTGGTGCTGATCGCGATCGCCGTCATCTTCGCACCGCTGCTGATGGCGCTGGCCTATGCCGCGCCGCTGCAAGCCGCTGTCACCGCGCTCGGCATCATCGTCGCGGCGGCATCGGCGACCGCGATCCAGCACTGGTTCCGCGTGCAGGCTAGGCGCAGCCAGTTCCGCCGCCGCCAGACCTCGTCGCGGTTCGCGACCTTCGCCGAAGCCTTCTCCTCGATCGGCTGGGCCGCGACCGCCGTGCTGGCGCTGGCAATGCCGATCGCCGGGCTGATCAGCGGCATTTTGACTGCGGCGATCGTGGCGGTGACGTGGAAGATCAGCCCGCGGCGGGAGTAGGCTGACTTGGGGAAGCGCCTTGAATGTAAGGCTTTTTTGCCTTACATTCAAGGAATCAGAGGGTTCGCGCCATGAGCACGCTCACCGTTACGGCCAAGGGCCAAGTCACTCTGCGCAAGGATCTGCTGGAGCATCTCGGCGTGCATCCCGGAGAGAAGATCACCGTGGACAAACTTCCTGACGGCCGGATTGAAGTGAAGGCAGCCCGGCCGATGGGAAAGATCTCCGATCTTTTCGGCAGCTTGAAGACGAAGCGAAAAGGCCGCCCCCTGTCGATCGAGCAGATGAATAAGATCATCGCCCGAGGCTGGGCCGGCAAGCGATGAGAATCACGGCCGATACCAACGTGCTGGTACGGGCACTGACCGAAGACCATGCCGAGCAGAGCAAGGCAGCGCAATTTGCTCTTGGCAAAGCCGATCTGGTCGCACTGACGATACCTGCGCTTTGTGAACTGGTCTGGGTGTTGCGAAGCTACAAGATCCCGTCGGACGACATCGCTTTGACCCTTCGAGGTCTGCTTGACGGGGCGAACGTCGTGGTCAACCGGCCAGCGGCGGAAGCCGGATTGGCCCAGCTCGATGCGGGCGGCGACTTTGCCGATGGCGTCATCGCCTACGAGGGGAACTGGCTTGGCGCGGATACCTTTGTCTCGTTCGACAGGAAGGCCGTGAAACTGATGGAAGCCCGGGGCCTGTCTGCCGGCTTGTTGTCGACCTAGCGCAGCATGGGATGGTGATGGTGACATCGCCTACGCCTTGATCAGCTCCATCACCGCTGCCGCGAACGCTTCGGGTTCTTCCTGCGGCAGGTTGTGCCCCGCGCGCGGGATCACCCGATGGCTGCGCGGGCCGGTAAATTTCGCCGCGGTCCCGCTGCCGTCATTGGCGGGGAACACGCCGTCGCCGGCTCCGTCCAGCGTGATGGCCGGCACCGAAATCGCAGGCTGCGCCGCCAGCCGTCGTTCCAGCCCCGCATATTGCGGATCGCCTTCGGCCAGCGCGTAGCGATGGCGGTAACTGTGGATCACGACGTCGACATAGTCAGGATTGTCGAAGGCTGCGGCAGAGCGTTCGAAAGTCGCATCGTCGAAAGCCCAGTTCGGCGACCATTGTTGCCACAGAATCTTCGCGATCTCGCGCCGGTTGGCGGCGAGGCCGGCGCGGCCACGCTCGATCTGGAAATAGTACTGATACCAGAGCGGGACCTCGCGCTCGGCGCTGGCCGGCATCATGGCTCGGGCGATATCCTGAATATTGTAGCTGTTGAGCGACACCAGGCCAGCGCAGCGCTCCGGCCATAGCGCGGCGCCGACGCAGGCGGCGCGGCCGCCCCAGTCATAGCCGGCGAAAACCGCACGCTGGATACCGAGCGCATCGATCAGCGCGATCAGGTCGGCGCCCAACGCGGCCTGCTCTCCCGAGCGCGGCGTCCTCTTGTCGCGGAAACGGGTGGGCCCGTAACCGCGCAAATAGGGAACGATGACGCGGCAACCCTGCGCCGCCAGTTGAGGGGCGACGTCGACATAGGCATGGATATCGTAGGGGAAGCCATGCATCAGCATCACGACCGGACCGTCCGCCGGCCCCGCCTCGTAATAGGCGACCTCGAGAACGCCGGCATCGACGCGGCGCAGCGGCTCCAGCCGGTGGGAAGAGGATGCACGCGTCAAAATGAACTCCCCGGATACAACTCACGCGTGGCGTGCCCGGATCGAGACGATGCTTGCGCTCGACCTGTCCAGGCTTGGCCACAGCGCCCAGCTTAATCGCCTAAAGGGCGTTGCAGCCAAGCGGAAATTGCCGAAACACCCGACAGAATTCCGGCGGGCGGCAATTCAAACCGCGACATCTTGTTCCAGCCTGCCGCTTCCGGATCACGGGCCAGCATCGATGCCGCCATGACGGCCGCTGGATTCAGCGATACAGTGGCGCTCCGGTCATCGGAACGCGGGGCTTGCCATGCTGCGATCTTTGCCTGTCGTCATTGCCTTGCTGTGTCACCTGATGGTGCCCGCGGCCGCCCAGCAACAACAGCCGCTGCGCAGCGAGTGCCTGGCGATAGCCGATGCGCCGCCGCGCGCCACGCCCGTCAGCCTGCGGCGGATTGCCGCGAAGGCCGAGGAGGTGACGATCACCTATGCCGGACACTCGACTTATTATATCGAGTCGCGCGACGGCGTGCGGATAGCGACCGACTACAGCGGCGCCTACAAGACCGGCCGTCTGCCCGACGTGGTCACCATGAACCGGGCCCACTCCACGCATTATTCGTTGAACCCGGACCGCGGTATCGGCCATGTGCTGCACGGCTGGGGCGATGACGGCAAGCCCGCCTATATCAACAAGCGCTTCGGCGACGTCTATATCCGCAACGTCACCACCGACATCCGCCCCTATACGATGGACGATTCCCACAACGCGCTGGTCAGGGACGGCAATTCGATCTTCATCTTCGAGGTCGCCGGCCTCTGCATCGGCCATCTCGGCCACCTGCACCACAAGCTCGATGACAGCCATTTCGCCCAGATCGGCCGCGTCGACATCCTGATGGTGCCGATCGACGGCACCTATACGATGTCGCTCGACGGCATTTCCGAAATCACGCGGCGGCTGCGCTCCTCGGTGGTGCTGCCTATGCATCGCTTCATGACCCCGCTGGAGGACTTCATGCAGAAGATCGGCCAGCAATTCGAGATCGACCGCCGCGGCGAGCGAACCCTGAAAATCTCGCGGGAGACGCTGCCGGCCACGCCGACGGTGATTATCCTCGACGGGGTCTGACGTACCGGGCCGCAGGACTTCAATGACAACAGGAATCGGGGAGTGAAATGATGGCCAGCAGTACTGCCGCGGCCTCGACGAGCGGGCTGTATGCCGATCCGCGCGAGGACTGGCTGGCACAAACCACCGAGGAAGTGATCGATCCCGCCCGTCCGATCGTCGATCCGCATCATCATCTCTGGGATCGCGGCGGCCAGCGCTACATGATCGAGGAGATGGCCGCCGATATCGCGTCCGGCCACAATATTGTCGCCACCGTCTATGTCGATTGTCGCTCAATGTATCGCGCCTCAGGCCCCGAAGCGTTCCGCCCGGTCGGCGAAGTCGAATTCGCCAATGGCGTGGCGGCCATGAGCGCCAGCGGCGGCTATGGACCGGCGCAGATCAATGCCGGCATTGTCAGCCACGTCAATCTGCTGCTCGGTGACGGCGCCAGGCCGGTGCTGGAAGCGGAAATCGCCGCTGGCAACGGCCGATTCCGCGGCATCCGTCACTCCTCGGCATGGGACGCGGAATTCGAAGTCGCCGGCATGTACGCCAAGCGGCCGAAGGGCCTGCTGCTCGACGCCACGTTTCGCGAAGGCTTTGCCTGTCTGGCGCCGCTGGGCCTCAGCTTCGATGCCTGGCTGTTTCATCCGCAGATCGGGGAGTTGATCGAACTCGCCCGCGCCTTTCCGGACACCCGAATCATGCTCGACCATTGCGGCGGCCCGATCGGCATCGGCCGCTTCGCCGGCAAGCGCGAGGAGACGTTTCCGGTGTGGAAGGCTGCGATCCAGGAAATCGCCAAATACCCCAATGTCTCCGTGAAGCTCGGCGGGCTCGCAATGCGGCTGCTCGGTTATGATTTTCACGAGCGTCCGAAACCGCCATCGTCGGAACAGGCCGCGGCGGCATGGCGTCCCTATATCGAGACCTGCATCGAGGCCTTCGGGCCCGATCGCGCGATGTTCGAAAGCAACTTTCCGCCAGATAAGGGCCAGTGCAGCTATCAGGTGATCTTCAACGCCTTCAAGCGCATTGCCGCGCAGTACAGCGAAGCGGAGAGGACCGCGCTGTTCTCCAATACCGCGACGGATTTCTACCGGCTGAAGCTGGGTTAATTGCGATCGCGGGCCGAGCAACCGCCGCCGCGCTGGTGCTGGCCTGATCCAGTTCGCTTCTCCCGATGGCTGCCGATGCCGCTATTCCGCGGCTTGCGGCCTTGTGTTGTTGCGCCGCAGATGGCGCTGCGCCCAGACCGCGACTTCTTCCATCGTGGCGCGCGTTTCCGGGAGGAACGGGAAGATCGTGTAGACGTGCACGGAGTCCTCGACCAGCCGCAGCGTGACGTCGACACCGGCTTTTTCGGCGCGCTCCGCGAGCCGCGTGGTGTCGTCGAGCAGGCATTCGCCTTGCGTCGCCGTGACGAACAAGGGCGGCAGTCCGCTGAGGTCGCCGAACAGCGGTGACACCAGCGGATCGGTCGGCTCATGGCCCTGGAAGTAAGACGCGCCCATGAAGGTCAGGAGGTCGCGGTTGGCGGCGGGATCGTCGCCATTGAAGGCGCGCACGCTCGCTCCCGACACGGTGAGATCGGTGAAGGGTGCAACGGCAAGGAGGCCGGCGGGCAGCGGATCGCCGGCGGTGCGCAGCGCCAATGCCAGCGCCAGCGCAAGACCACCGCCGGCGGATTCGCCTGACAGCAGGATCGAACCCGCGGGGATGCCGCGCGCGAGCAGCGCGCGATAGGCCGAGATCGCGTCGTCGATCGCCGCCGGATAGGGATGCTCCGGTGCGAGCCGGTAATCGACGGTGTAGCAGACGCCGCCGACCGCGGCGGCGAGCCGACCGGCATACTCGAGCGAGCCTTTCGCCGAGCCGATCAGATAGCCGCCACCGTGAAAATGCAGCACGACATGGCCGCGCGGCGCGTCCGGCGCCGCGACGCGAAAAGCCCTGACGTCGCCGAGTTCGTCCTCGACCGCTTCGACACTCTCCGGCAGCGGAAAATTCGTGGTCAGGAACCGGTCATAGGCCTCGCGCAGCCCGTCATGGCCGCGGGCGACATCCTCCGGCCGGAAGGCATATTTCCATAATTCGAAGGCGCGCTGGCTTTCGGGGCGCTGCAGCCGCTTGCCCTCGCGCAGGCCGGTGACGTTGCGGACCTCGCCGGGCGGACCTTCGACGGCCTGCACGACATTATAATCCCAGGCCAGCCCCCAGCTCGTTTCTGCCAGCGGATCGATCCGCGCCATCCCCTTCCAGCGGCCATTGCGGTCGCGCAACCGCTGCGGCTCCTGCTCATGCATCAGCTTGACGGCCGCGCGGGCGCCGGCCTGGATCCGCGTGGTGCGCGGCAGGCGGCGACCTTCATATTCCAGCAGCGCACCGGGAACATCATGCTGCCGGCGCGCCAGCACGCGCGCAAAGGTCCAGGCATCCTCGATGCTCTGGCCGGCGCCCGCGGCCAGAAACGGCACCATCGGATGCGCGGCGTCGCCGAGCAGCGTGACGCGGCCCGAGGTCCAGCTGTCGATCGGGTCGCGATAATACATGCCGGTGATGAAGGCGCTTGCGCACTGTTCGAGCATGGCGCGGGCGCGCGGCTCGGCATCCTCGAAGGAGCGCAGCATCTCGGAGATGTCGCCGTTCTCGGTCCAGGATTCGCGCTGCACCTCGTGCGCTGGCACCGAGGCCAGGATGCTGTAGAGATTTTTCGGCCGCACCCAGTAGGTGATCAGCGTCCGGCCGGGGCCGAACCAGTAATTGCCGCGCTCTTCCAGGCCAAGACCCTCGAGCCGCTCTGCCGGAATCAGCGACCGCCACATCAGGATATTGGCAAAATGCTTTTCCTCGTTACCGCGCAGATGCTGGCGCACGGCCGAATGAATGCCGTCGCAGCCGACCAGCGCGTCGCCGCGCAGGGTCTCACCGGTTTGCAGCCGGACCTCGACGCCGCCCGCGTCCTGCGACACCGCCGCGACGCGCGCGCCGAGACGCATGGTCTCCGACGGAACCGCCTCGAACAGGATCCGGATCAGGTCGGCCCGGTGGACATTATACATCGGCGCGCCGTAGCGGGCGGCGGCTTCGTCGCCGAGCGGCGCCTGGTACAGCATGCGGCCGCTGCGCAGGTCGCGGTAATCGTAGGACTGTGGCTTGACGCCGACGGCCCGGATCGCCGATTCGAGGCCGATCTCGCGCAGCACGATCGCGGCGTTGCTGGCGATCTGGATGCCGGCGCCGATTTCGGCCATGATTTCGGCCTGCTCCAGCACCAGCGCGTCGATACCTTGATGGCGCAGCGCAATCGCAGTAGTTAGTCCCCCGATGCCGCCGCCCGCGATCAGAACGCGCATTACAATCTCCGCTCGTATTAAGTGTTTTCACTTAATATTATTATTAGTTAGGTTAAGGTACCCCGAAATGTCAACCAAGATGCGGGCTGCGCCCCGCGCCGCGTCCGACGATACCAAAAGCCAGATCAAGGCGGCGGCGCAGCTGCTGTTCGCCCGTCACGGCGTCGATGCGGTGACCGTCCAGCAGATCGTCACGGCGGCCGGCCAGCGCAACAACGCCGCGCTGCATTATCATTTCGGCTCGAAGGAGGAACTGATCCGCCAGCTCGTGGTCGACGGCGCGGCGGTGCTCGACGAGCGGCGCCAGGGCATGTTGCGCGAACTCGAGGCCCGTGGCGGGCCCGCTACCATCCGCGAGGTCATGCTGGTGCTGGTGATGCCGGTGATCGAGCTCGGCGAGGACGAGCGCTGGCGCGGCTACATCCGTTTCACCTCGAGCCTGCAGGCCTCTGATCGCAAAGCGCTGCGGGCCGCGCTCAACAACCGCTGGAATGCCGGCTATGTCGCCTGCTTCGCGCATCTGAAACGGATGCTGCCGCTGCCGGCGGCATTGGTCGAGCAGCGGCTCTCGATGTTCTCGATCTACGCCAACGCCATCCTGTCGGCGCGCGAGGCCGCGCAGGAAACCCCGCGGACCCGGAGCAATCGGCCATGGGACCAGCGCTTCACCGCGGAAAACATTCTCGATACGCTGGAGGCGACCATCACCTGCCCGCCTTCGGCGCGGACGCTCGGCGGTCTGCCGGCGGACGGAACACGCTAGAGCACGCACCGCCTCAACCGGCGCGGTTCTTCTTTTTCTTCTTTCCAAACGCGGGCTTTGCATCAGCAGCACCCGCATGCGGCGGCTTTCCGGCGTAAGCGGGCTTGTGCGCATATTTCTTTTTCTTGTCGAAGCCCGGCTCCCTGGCAAAGCCCGGTCCGCTTCCGCCGGATGGTTTGCCGTGCGGCTTCGGCCCGCGCTCGTCGCGGAAACGATCGTTCGGGCGATCGGCGCGCTGGGAGGCGCCGGCCTCGCGCCGCGGCGGATAGGAGCGTTTCTCCTGCGGCGGCTGGCTCTGCGGCACCTCGGTCATCGCCTCGATGCGGATATTGTCTTCCTTGTCGGGACGCCGGATCATGGCGGCAAAGGATTCCGCGGCAGTTTTCGAAATCTCGAACTCTGTGGTGTTATCCATGATGCGGATGGCGCCGATGTCGTGCTTGTCGATGCCGCCACGGCGGCAGATCATCGGCAACAGCCAGCGCGCTTCGGCGTTCTTCTTGCGGCCGATCGCGGCGCGAAACCACACGCTGCCCTCCGCCATGCCGCCGTGACGCGGCGAAGATTTCCCCGGTTTTGAGCGTGGTGCGGACTCGCGATCGTCGCCGCGCTGCGGTCGGGCGCCCTTGTCCCGGCTACCAACGTCACGGGACCGGCCGGCACCCTGGCCGGGATCGAGAATGTCTTCCGGCGACGGCAACCGCGCGCGATAAAGCCGCGCCAGTGCTGCGGCGATTTCCTCGGGCGAGCGCTCGGCCAGCATGGCCTGGGCCAGCACCAGATCCTCCGGCGTGGTCTCCTCCGCGAACAGCGTGTCCTTCAGCATACGCTCCTGATCGAGCTTGCGAATCTCTTCTGAAGTCGGCGCGGTGCCCCAGACGGCATCGATGCCTCCGAGATTCAGCAGCAATTCCGCGCGCCGCTTGCGCGCCGGCGGCACCAGCAGGACGCTGACGCCCTTGCGGCCGGCACGGCCGGTGCGGCCGGAACGATGCTGCATCACCTCCGCATCGTTCGGCAAGTCCGAGTGAATGACGAGATCGAGGTTCGGCAGGTCGATGCCGCGCGCCGCGACGTCGGTGGCGACGCAAACCCGGGCGCGGCCGTCGCGCAGCGACTGCAGCGCTGTGGTTCGCTCGTTCTGGGTCAACTCGCCCGACAGCGCGACCACGGAGAAACCGCGCTCCGACAGCGTGGCCTGCAGATGCCGAACCGCGTTGCGGGTGTTGCAAAACACCAGCGCGCCCGGCGATTCGAAGAAACGCAGCACGTTGACGACCGCGTGCTCGACATCGGCAGCCGCAATCCGGATGGCGCGATATTCGATATCGGCATGACCGCCCTCGTCGCCCTCGACTTCGACGCGAAATGCCTGCTGCTGATAGGTCTTCGCAATCGCCACGATGCCGCGCGGCAGCGTCGCCGAGAATAATAACGTACGGCGGGTGGCCGGCGTGGTCTTGAGGATGAACTCCATGTCCTCGCGAAACCCAAGATCGAGCATCTCGTCGGCTTCGTCGAGCACCACGGCCTTCAACTGCGAGACGTCGAGACGGCCGCGCCGCAAATGGTCGCACAGCCGGCCGGGCGTACCGACCACGATGTGGGCGCCCGCCGCCAGCTGGCGCTGTTCGGCGCGCGGATCCATGCCGCCGACGCAGGAGACCACGCGCGCATCGGCATATTGATAGAGCCAGGCGAGTTCGCGCTGGACCTGCAGAGCCAGTTCGCGGGTCGGCGCCACGATCAGCGCCAGGGGCGCGGTGGCCCGCTCGAACCGCTCGGCATCGCCGAGCAGGTCTTTTGCAATGGCGAGCCCATAGGCGACGGTCTTGCCCGATCCGGTTTGCGCCGAGACCAGCAGGTCGCGGCCGACTGCGGCGTGGGCCAGCACGGCGGTCTGCACCGCGGTAGCGGAATCGTAGTTGCGCTCGGTCAGCGCCCGGGCAAGCGGCGGGCTGGTGGTTGAGAATGTCACGAACTGAAAAACCTTGGTTGGCGCTAGCGCTGAAAAGCCGAATACGGCTTCGAGCCGAATGGCTTAAAGCTCGAGTGCCTGGCAGATGCACAGCCGCGTGGAGGATTGATTTGATTGAGTTGGCCGTGCTTTAGGCCAATAGCGGCCAAAACGCCATGGCCAAGGTTGCATGCACGATCGGCCGCATTGCAAGGCGACCGACGCAATCGGCAGATTCAGGGGCCAAACAGGCTCACTTTGCCATCAGGCGACGGTTCGCGTCCTCGTTAACTATCTCAAGCCCACTCGCCCTTGCGGAACACCGGCACCCGTCGACCGTCGGCATGAACGCCGTCGATGTCGGTCTTGTGAGAGCCGATCATCCAGTCGATATGGATCAGGCTCTTGTTGCCGCCTTGCGCCGCGATCTGCTCCGGCGTCAGGCTGCCACCGTCAACAAAACATTTCGAATAGCACTGGCCGAGCGCGATGTGGCAGGCGGCGTTCTCGTCGAACAGGGTGTTGAAGAACAACAGTCCGCTTTTCGAGATCGGCGAGGAATGCGGCACCAGCGCCACTTCGCCGAGCCGGCGCGCGCCCTCGTCGGTGTCGAGTACCTTGTTCAGCACTTCGGCGCCTCGCGAGGCCTTGGCATCGACGATGCGGCCGTCCTCGAAACGCACCGCGATGTTGTCGATCAGGCTGCCCTGATAGGACAGCGGCTTGGAACTGACGACATGGCCGCTGACGCGCCGCGCATGGGGGGTAGTGAACACTTCCTCGGTCGGAATATTGGGGTTGCAGACGATGCCGTTTTTCGCGGTGGAAGCGCCGCCCTGCCATTCGTGACCGTCGGCCAGCCCGATGGTGAGATCGGTGCCCGGTCCGGAATACTGCAGCGCGCTGAAGCGCTGGCCGTTCAGCCACTCGGTGCGCTCGCGCAGCACCGCGTTGTGCTTCTTCCATGACGCGACCGCATCGTCATTGTCGACGCGCGAGGCCGCGAAGATGGCGTCTGCCAGTTTCGCCACCGCGACATCTTCCTCGTCGCCGGGAAACATCTGCTTCGCCCAAGCCGGGCTCGGATAGGCGATGATGTTCCAGTTGACATCGAATCCGACGATTTTCTCCAGCGCCGGCTGATAAGCCATCGAATTGGCCTTACTGGCCCGCGAGACTTTTGTGGGATCCTCGCCCGCCAGCAGCATCGGATTATCGCCGACAATGGCGAGCCGCGCGGTGTTGGCGGAGAATGCCTTCGACATCCCCTCATAGAGCCAGCCGGCGGCGCGATCGAAACTGTCGTCGGCCGCGAAGCGGTAGCGCGCCAGCGTGATCTCTTCGTCCGACAGGATCGGCGTCACCAGGCCGGCGCCGGCCTTGTAGGCATGCTCGGCTATCTTGCGCACCAAGGGCAGCGCCACGCTCGGCGCCGTCAGCAACAGGTCCTGCCCCGGCTGCAGGTTCAGCCCGATCCTGATGGCGACCTCGGCGAGCCGGTCGAGTTTGACGGGGTCAATCAATGCCGAGATGTTGCGTTCGTGGACGGTCATGGCGGAGCCTCGTGCAGGTGAGATGCTCTATCTAAACCTGTCCTTGCCGGGTGCAATAGCAATGGACCGCGCCTAAACGAGACCTTCCGCGCGCAGAGCGATACCGCTTGCGGGCATGACGCCGCCGCGTCCACCGCATCCCGCCCGCGCCTCTGACGATCTGGATATCCCCCTTGTGTCAAATGAGACGGTCGCAATACGCGCTGATTTTTCCCTTTCGGAACGCAGAATATTTGTTTTATGGGGCGCCGGACGAGCGAGCGGCTGAACCAGCGGAGATATGGGTAGTTTGCCCATCAGGTAGATTGGCGGAAGGAGTCACCGGGAACGAGATCAAAAAAAGCCCCGGTCGCGCCGGGGCTTTTCAGGTTGACGGGATGCGAGATCAGTACCTTGCCATCATCGGGCCGCCGAACTTGTAGTTCAGGCCGCCGCGCACGATGTGCCCATCGTTTTCGAAGCGTGTATTATAGCCGGTACCACCGCCGCCGCCGCCCGGGACAAAAGCCACATTGACGGTGTTGGAGCCGAGATCGTAGTAAAGATATTCAGCCTTCAGGCTCCAGCTCGGTGAAAACGCGTGCTCGATGCCGCCGCCAACGGTGTATCCGGTCTCGACCCGACGACCGCCGCCGGCAAACTGGATTTGCCCGGCGGGACCAAAGAACGTGGCGCTGTTTTCAACGTCACCGTAAGCCAGGCCGCCTGTCGCATAAATCATGGTGCGATCCCAAGCATAGCCGATGCGGCCGCGGAAGGTTCCGAAATACTCCATGCCCGACCGGAATGTGTTGTTGAGTGGGGCGTTCGGCGGAACGGCAGTCGGCAACGAGAGCGTACCGATATTGGTGTCTCTGCGATTATCGACATATGAAATGTCGGCCTCGACACCGAACACCCAATTCGGACTGGATTGCCAATTGTAGCCAATCTGAGCGCCACCGATGAACCCGTCGCGATCAGCGCGAACCTGTCCCGGACGCGCTCCTCCCACTACGTTGGCTACGTTTCCAGCTACTTGTCCTGTGGTGGTGATGTTGTCATCCTCGCCGAATGTGTAGCCGGCGTGAACGCCGACATAGAATCCAGACCAATTGTATGCTGGCGAAACCATCGGCGGCGGTGCCTTCGCATAACGAGCCGGCATGTCAGCTGCAAACGCCGGAAGCGTCAGACAAAGCGCAGCGAATGCTGCTGTTCCCAGAAAAGCCTTCTTCATTTCTATCTCCTCAATTCATCAAGGCGTTGGTGATCGGCCCACCGTTGATGTCTGCATATTTCTGGCTGTAATCCCGTGGCAAAAATAGCGCATGCCGCAAGTTCCGTGATTTATAGAGCAATTCGCTTTGCTCCCTGAAACTGGTGGATAAGCAGATGCGCCAGTGTGGCAGTGATTACTTTCATTTTTTCGAGCGGGCGGCGGAACTGGAACCCATGTACGAGAGCCTTGCGGCATTTAAACGCGGGTGGCGCATGAAACTTAACAGCGGTCGCATTGTAAACCGTCCCCAAGGTGCTGAGGACTGCCCTGAAGGCGCGGCTTCGCTACATGAACATGATTTAATCTCAGATGTGAAAACCTCAGCTACTGCCGCCGTATCTGTAGTGTCGGTGCGCGGTATCTCGCCGACTGCGTCAGCCAATCTTCCAACGTTCGAGCCGTCCCTGAGTGCGACCGCTTGGCCTGACGCGCTTTTTCAGATTGTGACACCGCTAAAGGGCAGGAATTCTAATGACGTGTGCAGTGCTATTGGCAACGTTTTTTGCAGGGATGCAGATCGCCGATCTCGATAGATCCAGGGTCTACCAAATTCCAGCATCTTTCATGGAGCAAATGACCGTCGCTCAACGGGCATCCGCCAGATCCTGCGCAGACCGATATGGCCTTCGCTACCAAATTCAGCAGCGGCAAGCCAACAATTGACGAGTGCTGTTCATTATGTGTCCGCGGCAAGGGGCCATCGAATAACCCGCCACCGAGCGCGCAGCGTACGCCGCCAACATGAAGATGATTTAATTTCCTGAACTGCAATTTCCAGCCGCTTGGGCCGTACTTGTTTTGTCGGTGCTCAGGCGTCCGCCGACGCCTCTGCCGGCCAGCGGTCCCACCCTTTTCAGGTCGCCCCAGGGTGGGGCCGTCTGGGGCGGATTCCTGCGAGGCGCAAACGGGGAGCCCGAAGGCTCCCCGAAGTTCCGTTCGATTACCAGCGACGGCCGTGATGCCAACCGCCGCGACGGTGGCCACCGCCATACCCGAACCGGACAACCGGTCCACCATGGCGGTAGTAGCGCGGACCGGTGCGGAAACAACGGCCATAGGCATCGCAAACCAACCGGACCTGCTCGACGTTCGAGGCGATGTCAGTATGGGAGGCCAGACCGATCGGCATAGCGGTGGCGGTTCCCGCTGAAAGTGCTGCGCCGCCCAAAGCGGCCAATCCAACAAGTGCGTAGGTAAGTTTCACTGTACTCTCTCCACGTTTAGGTCACCCACGAGAGTATTAGAAGTTCCCTCCTGAACCTCACCTGAGTGCGTGGATTAAATGATGGTAATGAAAGCGGAAGTGCTCTTCAACGACACGAGCGACGATCGCTCGCGCTTGACGAATGATATCCCCTTGCTCCACGTGTTGAGCTGAGCGAGGGTTCTTGCTCCGGAGTAGACGCTCGCTCGATGAGAGCAGGTAACCGATCCCAGGACTGGTCGCGCCGTTCGCTAAGTCGAGTTCTGCATTAACGTCCGGATGCCGCCAGCACCCGGTCCACCATGTCCGGCGCGAGGCCGAGATAATTTTTCGGCGAGGTCAGCCGATCGATGGTGGCGCGATCGATACGCTCTGTCACCCGCGGGTCCGCCGACAGCGCGTCGGCCAGCGTCATGCCGTTCTCGTTGGCGAGGCGGCAGGCGTCGTAGACGACATCATGCGCCTCCTGCCGGCCGAGATCCGGTGCCAGCCCCATCATCACGGCTTCGGCGACGATCAGGCCGCGGCTGATGTCGAGATTGGCGGCCATCCGCTTCTCGTCGACCACCAGGCCAGCCAGCGCGAACTTCGCCTGATGGAGCGCGCCAGCGGTCAGCACAAAACTCTCCGGAATGGCCATCCATTCGGCATGCCATGGCCCGGTGGCGCGTTCGAGGTCCTGCACCATCGCGTCCAGCATCAGGCCGGCGTGCTGCCGCACCGCCTTGGAGGCCGCCAGCATCAGCTCGGACGAGATCGGGTTGCGCTTCTGCGGCATGGTCGAGGACGCGCCGCGGCCCTTGACGAAGGGCTCGTAGAGCTCGGCGAATTCGGTCGAGGCCATGATCATGATGTCGAGCCCGATCTTGCCGAGCGAGCCGGTCACCAGCGCGAGGAAGTTCACGGCCTCGGCAAAACCGTCGCGCGCGACATGCCAGGTCGAGACGGGAACGCCGAGACCGAGTTGCTCGCAAAACGCCTGCTGGACAGCAAAGCCCTTGTCGCCGAGCGAGGCCAGCGTGCCAGCCGCGCCGGCGAACTGGCCGACCAGCAGGCGCGGCTTCAATTGCTCGAGGCGCTCGGCGTGACGGTCGAACATCGCCAGATAAATCGCGGTCTTGTAGCCGAACGTCACCGGCAGCGCCTGCTGCAGATGGGTGCGGCCCGCCATCGGCGTATCGCGATGGCGCCTCGACAAATCGGCGAGGATGTCCCGCAGCGCCAGAATGTCCGCTTCGATGATCTCGAGACCGGCGCGCAGTTGCAGCACCACGGCGGTATCCATGATGTCCTGCGTGGTGGCGCCCCAATGCACGTAGCGGCCGGCCTCGCCGCACTGCTTTGTCATCTGGTGCACCAGCGGCAAAATGGGGTAGCCGACGATATCGGTCTCGCGGCGCAACAGATCGAAATCGAACGCCGCGACGTCGGTACGTTGCGCGATCTGCTCCGCGGCCTCGGCCGGAATCACCCCGCACCGCGCCTCGGCCCGCGCCAGCGCAATCTCGACCTCGGCATACCTGGAGATCAGGCTGAAGTCCGAAAACACCTCGCGCATTTCAGGGGTGCCGAAGGCGTCGCGGAACAGGATGGAATCGAGAACGGTGGTGGAGGTCGGGAAGGAAGGCATGGGTTTCCTTGGCAAATCGCGGGCGGCTGATACCTTATAATGGATGGTGGGTATAACGCAGCGCTCGCGATCTGTCCGTCATGCCTCGAGGTTTCGCCTGCTAAGCCTTCGGTCCGCCGTTCTTCTCGGCGGCGCGGCGCATGGCTTCGGCCAGCGCGCCGCCGGGCTGCTGTTGCGATTTGGCCGGTGACGATGAGGTCATCGATTTCGCGGGAATATCGCGCGGCATGCCCTGCTGCTTGCGCTCACCCTTGGCGCCGGTCTCATCGTCGAGCCGCAGCGTCAGCGCGATACGCTTGCGGGCGACCTCGACCTCCAGCACCTTGACCTTGACGATGTCGCCCGACTTCACCACCTCGCGCGGATCCTTGATGAAGGTCTTTGACATCGCGGAGATATGCACGAGGCCGTCCTGGTGCACGCCGATATCGACGAAGGCGCCGAACGCCGTGACGTTGGTGACGGTGCCTTCGAGGATCATGCCTTTCCTGAGATCCTTCAGGGTCTCGAC
>JBKJUA010000051.1:0-10379 GCA_046590305.1 Bradyrhizobium sp. | reverse complement strand
GCATGACGCCGTCGCGCTCGGCGATGCCGCCGCCGCGCGGGCCGTACATGCCGACCGCGTGAACTTCGTCGACATAGGTCATCGCGCCATAGCGCTCGGCGAGATCGCAGATTTTCGCCAGCGGTGCCACGTCGCCGTCCATCGAATACAGGCTCTCGCAGGCGATCAGCTTGGGCCGGTCCGGTCCCGCGGCGCGCAGCAATTCCTCCAGATGCGCCATATCGTTGTGGCGGAAGATCTGGCGTTCGCAGCCGGCCTGACGCACGCCCTCGATCATCGAATTGTGGTTGAGCGCATCTGACAGGATCAGGCAGTTGGGAATGAGTTTCGCGATCGTCGAGATGCCGGTCTGGTTCGAGACATAGCCCGAGGTGAACAGCAATGCGGCTTGCTTGCCGTGCAGGTCGGCGAGTTCGGCCTCGAGCTGTACCAGCGGGTGATGGGTGCCCGCGATGTTGCGGGTGCCGCCGGCGCCGGTGCCGACGCGCGTCGCGGTTTCGACCATGGCGCCGACCACTTTCGGGTGCTGACCCATGCCGAGATAGTCGTTGGAGCACCAGATCACAACGTTGCGCGGTCCTTTCGGGGAATGCCAAACCGCATGCGGAAACCGGCCCGCGATCCGCTCGAGATCGGCGAAAACCCGGTAGCGCCGTTCGTCATGCAGGCGGCTGAGGGCGGCGCTGAAGAATGAGCTGTAATCCATCGTGAAACCTGAAACGGGGCGTGAAGCCGGAGCGGCGAGCCCCTTTTTAGAGCGTTTCCAGCTTTGCTGTCGAGCCGGAATCGGCGCCGAGCCGCCCGAAGCGCGGGGGCCGGGTTGCTTCCCGCGCGGACCAGAACTTGATCCGGATCAACGCATTGGCTGGGTTTTGATGTCCTCGCTGCCGTCCGAACCAGATCCGCGTCAGCCGCCGGCGTGTCACGACCGGATCCAGGCGGCGCAGCCGCGCATAGACGGGTCGCGGGCTGGAAAGCGCCCGGCAGGAAGCCCGCTCGCCAAGGGCGCTCGATTAACCCGCGATTTACCATGTTGGCGGTAGCTTTGCGGCTCAAGGATTCCAACAAGGGTCACGCGTATGGCGTTCCGCGCAAATCAGCAGCTCCGTGACGACATCTGGGACTATCGGAACAAGGCTTCCGCCCCCGCTGTCGCCGAGCCCGAAAACATCGTGAGCCTGGCCCCCTCCGCCACCAGGAATGACGGCGCCACCGCGCTCGACCTCGTGCATCAGGCGGCCGAAATCTTCAAGGGCATGGAAGACCACGCGCGCGAAATCGAAGCGCGCGCGCAGTCGGCGTGCGACGATCTTGCCGAAAGGCTGCGCCATGCCGAAAAGCAACGGGATGCCGCCGAGCGTGCGCGCCGCGAAGTCGTCAATGAACTCAATGGCAAGCTTCAGGACGTATCGCGAGCCTTGCAGCAGGCCCAGTCGCGGATCGTGGGTGCGGAAGAACGAACGGTAGCCGCGGAGTATCGCGCCCAGGCGGCCGAGGCCAAGCTCTACCGGGCCAATGAGGAACTCGCGGCCGTCGAGGAAGCGATCCGCAAGCGGTTGCTCTAAGCAATTTCCGGTGCCGGTGTCGCCTGCCCGACACGGGCCCCCGTCCGCGTGAACGAGATTGACGCCGGAATTTCCTGACGACCCGAATGAATTATTAAGCAAGAATTGCGGACGTTGCGTCAGCGCGACCGCGTGTCCGCAACGATTTCGATGGCTTGTTCGACCACGGCCCGAGCAATGGGTTATTAGGAAGTTTCGTTCAACGTCAACGGAACGACTGCATCGCGCAAAATCGGTCGATATCCCCTTGAGGACACGGTCTTGCAAGCATTCCCCGGAATTCTGGGCCGCCATTATCTTGCAATTTTTGTGCTGGCCGCCGCCACGCTGTCCTACCAGATACTGATCACGCGCTTCTTCAGCGTCATGCTGTATTATCATTTTGCGTTTGCGGCCATCTCGCTTGCCATGCTCGGACTTACCCGCGGAGCGATGGAGGTCTACAATAACCCGACCCGCTACACTCCCGAAAAGGTGGGAGTGGAATTCGCACGCCATGCATCGTGGTTCGCGATATCGGGAGTCGGCGCCATGGTTGTCTTCCTGTGCACGCCGCTGGTGATTCCCGAGCAATACGTGGCGGTAGTCCTTGCGGTCACGGCGTTGACGTTTGTCATGCCCTTCACCGAAAGCGGGATCTGCATAACGCTGCTGTTGACACGCCTGCCTTACAGCGGCGGAGGGCTTTATGCATCCGACCTCGCAGGGGCGGCGCTCGGATGCCTCGGTGTCATCTTCGTATTGCTCGTCGTCGATCCTGTCAGCGCCACCCTGTGGATCGGCGCCTTTGCCGCCGCGGCGGGCTGGCTGGTCGTGCGGGACAGCGGCGATATCCGCAGCCTGCGCCTGAGCGGCGCCGTCGCATTGACGCTGGCGGCCGCAGCCGGCGTGCACACCGGACTTGATGTTTCCGGCAAGAGCCATCTGGGCGTGTTCTGGGCCAAGGGGGCCGAGCAGAAGGGCACGCTGTTCGAGCGCTGGAATACCTACTCGCGCGTCAGGGTGACGGCGATGGGCGAGGCCGCGCCGTTCGGCTGGGGTTTCGCCCGCACCCATGACACGAAAATCGAACAGAAGCGGCTCGACATCGACGCCGATGCCGGCACGATCATCACCAGGTACGACGGCAATATCGACAAGCTGTCCTACCTGAAGGACGACGTTATCAATGCGGCCTACCTGGTACAGCCTGCGACCGATGTCGCGGTCGTCGGCGTGGGCGGTGGCCGCGACATTCTCTCTGCGCTCTACTTCGGCGCCAGGCGAATCTACGGGATTGAAATCAATCCTGCGATCTTCGAAGTCCTCACCGACAAGTTCGCCGAGTTCTCCGGACATCTCGATCGTCAGCCCGGGGTGTCCCTGGTCAATGCCGAAGCCCGCAGCTACATCAACCACTCATCCGACCGGTACGATCTCGTCCAGATTTCGCTGATCGACACCTGGGCCGCGACCGCCGCCGGTGGGCTCACGCTCACGGAAAACCGCCTCTATACCGTGGAGGCATGGGGCGACTTCTACCGGGCGCTGAAGCCCGGCGGGCTGCTGTCGATATCGCGCTGGTACGAGCCGGAGCATCACCGCGGTGAGCTCTATCGTCTGGTGGCGATCGCCGCCAGCGCGCTGCAGAACAAGGGCGTGTCCGCAACCGAGTTGCCGAACCATGTCGTCGTCGTGAACGTCGACAACATCGTGACGGTGATTACGCGTCCCGACGCGTTCACCCATGCACAATGGCAAGACGCGCAAGCGCGACTGCTGTCCCAGGGCTTCAAGGTAATGCTGGGGCCGGGTATCGCTTTCGATGCCGTGACGTCGAAATTGCTGTCGGGAAAGGCGGATGCGGCCTTCTTCGCGTCATTGCCGGAAAACGTCACGCCCTCGACCGACGACAATCCGTTCTTCTTCTATACGGCGCGGTTCGGGGAACTTTTCAGCAAGCCGGTATCGTCCCTGTCGAACAACAACTCGGCGATCACCACGACCCTGATGCTGCTGGTGCTGTCGCTGTGCGCCTGCGTCTACTACATCATCGATCCCTTTGTCCGTCTCGCGCGGCGGATGCCGCTGTCGACGCTGACGCCGCCCGTGACCTATTTCTGCGCGATAGGCATGGGCTTCATGCTGATCGAGATATCGCAGATGCAGCGGCTGATGGTCTTCCTCGGGCATCCCGTCTACGGGCTCAGTGTCGTGCTTTTCACCATTCTTCTGTTCAGCGGGATCGGCAGCGTCACGGTCGGTGCGCGCTTCCCTCGACGCGGCGCGGTCATCGCCCGGGTTGCGGCGCTCCTGACCACGCTGGTGGCGGCGGGGGTGCTGACTCCCTTGCTCACCACATGGGCGCGATCGGAAGCTACCGATATACGCATTCTGCTGTCCGTTCTGCTGCTGGCCCCTCCGTCGTTCTGCATGGGGATGATGTTTCCACTCGGGCTGAGCATCTGGCGCCGGCATTCGGAGCTGCTTCCGTTCTTCTGGAGCGCCAACGGTATTACCTCGATGTTTGCGTCGGTGCTCGGCATGGCGCTGTCGATAGAATTCGGCATCGCCAGGACATATGCGCTCGGCGTAGGCTTCTATGTCGTCTGTGCCGTCATGATTGCCCTGAGCCGGCAAGCGAATCTCGTGGGCGGGTTCGCCGTGAGGCCGGACCGCGAGGAAGTCGACGCCGCGGCCGCTTCGATCGCACCGTCGACCCAATCGACACGGGTCGAATTGGCCGTCGCGAGCAAGACCGCCTGATCGCGCTCCGAACTGTCAGGTAGTCCTGAACCGCAGCACGCCGTCGGTTGTTTCGGCGATCAGCCGCCCTTCGACCAGCATGTAATTGACGTGCGCAATCAGCTCGCCGGCGGCAAAGCCCATCTGATGCACGTCGAGGACGTGCTTGTGGAACACCACCGGCACCAGTTCCTTCGAGGTCTGCGGGATTTCGCGGCAGGCGTCGGCGATCAGTCCGCAACGCTCCTCGTGATGATCGGCCAGCTGCTTGATGCGGGTTTTCAATCCGTAGAACGGCACGCCGTGGCCGGGCAACACCAGCAGATCATAGGGCAGCGTGGTGGTGAGGCTGGCCAGCGAAGCCAGATACTCGCCGAGTGAATTCTGGTCGGGCTCGACCGCCCAGACGCTGACATTGGGCGAGATCTTGCTCAGCACCTGATCGGCCGAAAGGAACAGCTTGTCGGCGGCGCAATACAGCATCACCTGATCGAGCGCGTGGCCGCCGCCGGTGATGACCTTGAAGCGCCTTGTGCCGATGGAAACCTCGTCGCCATGCGAGATGCGGCGATAGGATGGTGGCAGGGTGGAGACCCGCTTCAGGTAATCCTGGCCGCGGCTGAGCAATTTGTCGGTCAGGTTCTCGTCCATGCCGTGACGGCGGAAGAACAGGCGCTGCGCGTTACGCCGGTCCTCGGTGCCGCGGTTCTGGTGATAGACCGACTGCAGATATTCCACCTGCGACATCTCGAGCGGACAATTGAAGCGGTCGACGATCCATCCGGCGAGACCGACGTGATCGGGATGCGAATGGGTCACGATCAGCCGCGTGACCTTGACGTGGCTGAGCGGGCCCTCGAACAAGGCGGTCCATGCCGCGACGGTCTCTTCGTTGCCGAAACCGGAATCTACCATCGTCCAGCCGTCGCCGTCGGCGAGCAGATAGATGTTCACGTGGTTGAGACGGAACGGCAGCTTGAGCCGGACCCACAACACGCCGGGCCTCACCTCGACGACCTGATCGTGGCCGGGGTGGTTTTCCCAGGGGTAGCGCAGCGCCTCGGCCGAGGACGGTACCGTGTCTGTTTTGGAATGCATCGTTCAGGTTTCGCAATTGTTGCTATCGGCTTAACCGCACAATCGATGCGGCGCCAGTCGAAAAACACCGGTCATGCTGTCATTCCGGGGCGATGCGAAGCATCGAACCCGGAATCCTGGGATTCCCCGGTGCGCAATTGCGCACCTGAGGTCTGGTTCTTCGGACCCTCCCGGAATGACGAAGGCTCAAGCCGCCCGGATGTTGGACAGGAAGGCGTCGATTTCCGATCGCAGCACGTCGGCCTCGCGGCGCAGGGCCGCGGATGCGCTCAGCACCTCGCCGGCGGCGGCGCCGGCCTCGGCGGACGCGGTGGAAACCCCGACGATGTTGCTGGAAACTTCGGATGTACCGCCGGCGGCATGCTGAATGTTGCGGGCGATCTCGCGCGTCGCCGCACCCTGTTCCTCGACCGCCGCCGCGATCGCGGCGGTTACCTCGTTGATCTCCGAGATCGTCGTGGAAATGCTCCTGATGGCGCCGACCGCCGAGGCCGTCACCGTCTGCATGCTGGCGATCTGCTGGCGGATTTCGTCGGTCGCCTTCGCGGTCTGATTGGCGAGGCTCTTCACCTCGGAGGCGACCACGGCGAATCCGCGGCCGGCCTCGCCGGCGCGCGCGGCCTCGATGGTGGCGTTGAGCGCGAGCAGGTTGGTCTGCGAGGCGATGTTCTGAATGAGGTCGACCACGACGCTGATGCGGCCGGCGTTGTCGGCAAGCCCCTGCATGGTGGCGTCGGTGGTGCCGGCATCATCGACCGCCTTGCGGGCGATTTGCGCCGAAGTCACGACCTGGCGGCCGATTTCGGAGATCGATGACGACAGTTCCTCGGTGCCCGCGGACACCGTCTGCACGTTGACCGAGGTTTCCTCGGCGGCGGAGGCCACCGCGCTCACCAGCGCGCTGGATTGATCTGATGTTACCGACATGGCCTGCGCCGTGGTCTGCATCGAATTGGCCGAATTCTGCAGGGTGTCGAGTGCGGTGCGGACGGTAGACTCGAATTCGACGATCCGAGCCTCCATGCGCGATGCGCGCTCGGCCTTGGCGATGCGGTCCTTGTCCTGATCGGCACTCAACGCGCGGGCCTCGATCATGCTCTCGCGGAACACCTCCAGCGAGTCGGCCATCGCTCCGATCTCGTCGTGCTGGCTCGAGCGATAGATTTCGGTCGCGAGATCGCCGCTGGACAGCACCTGCATCGAGCGCTGCAAATTGCCGATCCGCCGCAGAATGTTGCGGCCGACATAGAGCCAGACGAACAACACGGATCCGATCAGGGTCGCCGCCCCCAGCCCCTGCATGACGATGGTCGCCAGCGAAATCTTCTTGCGCGCCTGCCCGGCCGAGGCGTCGGTTTCGCTTCGCACGCCCTCGACGAGCTGCTGCACGCTGATGCCGAGGCCGACGTTGAGCTTGCGGCTTTCTTCGAGAATGGCCTGGCCGTAATCGGCGGCGTCGAGCTCCTTCTGGCGGATCTTGAAGACCCCGGTCTTGCCTTCGCCGAGTCCCATCACACCCGCGGCCGCAGTGCGGAGCGCGGTGGTCGAAGAGCCGTTGGGCAGCAGGTCGAGAATCTTTTTGACGCGCTGCTGCGCGGTGCGGAATTCCTTCTCGATGGTCTCCAGCGCGTCGCTGGAGTCGGACGAAAGCGCCGATATCAGGTTGAACGCCATGAGATTGCCGCCGGCGACGACGTCGCCGAGCTGCTCGACGACCTGCTCCGCCTTGGTCGCTTCGTCCTGGGAGAAGTCGGGAGCGCCGAAGATGCCGTTGAGCTGGGTCTGCGCGCCGACCATCGCCGGACCGGCGGCCTTTACGAAGGCGGTCTGGGCCGCGCGCACGGCGCCGTAGAGCTTGTCATGCTGGACGCCGGTTTCGAGGCGCTCGCGCGCCGCGTTGCCGAGGCTCTGGATCATTTCGTCGATGGCCTTCACGGTCTCGGAGAGGTTTGCCACCACCGTCTTGTCGGCGCCGAGTGCGGTGATCTCGCCAAGCTTGGCCAGCGTGACCGCCTGGGTTTCCTTCATCTTCTTCGCGCGATCTTTCAGGATCTCCTCGCTCTGCGAGGCCAGCAGTGCCGGTCCCTGGCTGGCGAGGCTTGCGCTCTGCTCGGAGAGCTGCAGGCTGGCCGCGAGGCGGGGAATGTCCCGGCCGCTCAGCTCGACCATCGCCCCGCCGAGATGTCCGAGCACCATGCCGGCGCCGACGCTGATGACGATGGCCATGCCGGCGATGACCGCGAAGGCGGCAAACAGGCTGCCCCTCACCCCCCATCGCGGACGCAGGAGACCCAGCAATCCGCCGAGCCTGGTCGTGACGGGCCTACCGATGGTGAATTGCAACGCCATGCCGTCCCCGCCCACATCTTCAGGATGAATCTTGGCGAACAGTATCGCGTTACCGGGTTAACAAAATCACGGGGATTTGTACGGCCGCAGAAAATTTGTGGCCAACAACGAAAATGCCGGGCCGCGCATATTCCGCTATCCGGTATTTCGGTGAAATCGCCGCTGTCACTCAATACCTTGCCGCGCTCGAACCCAGGTTGAAGCGATAGTTCACGCCGGCTTTCAGAGTGTGCTCGTCATTGTTGAACGTGCCGAACGCGGCCAGCACCGGGGGCGTAACGAAGCGGCTCTTGCCGAAGTCGTAATACTGATACTCGGCCTTGGCAGACCAGTTCGGCGTGAACAGATATTCGACGCCGGCACCGACCGTGTAACCGTTGTCGTGGTCGCGATTGAGCGTGAAGGCGACCGGAGCGCCGCCGAATGTCAGGGTTTCGCTATGGCTGGAATAGGCATAGCCGCCCTTGGCGTAGAACAGTGCCGGACCCCAGGAGTAGCCGAGGCGGCCGGTGACGGAGCCGAGCCCGCGCTGGTTGTTGCTGTAGACGAAGCCGGCGGGGAAGATCGAACCGATCTTGTTGCTGCTGAGCCAGGAATACTGGCCTTCGACGCCGACCACGAAGTTGCCGGCGAACTGATAGTCGGCGCCAACCTGAACGCCGCCGAGGAAGCGGGCGTCGTAATTACTGAGCGCGAGGCCGCTGAAATTGGTGCTGCCGCTGAAGGCGCCGCCGGCGTGGCCGCCGAGGTAGAAGCCTGTCCATTGGTAGATCGGCGCCGCATAGGCCGGCGCCTGGCCGTATGGGCGAGCCCCGAGATCGGCTGCTGCGGCCGGCACGCTCGCGCCGAGAACGATGAGGGCGGCAATACCGTGCAGGGTACTTGGCAAGATATTTGGAATGAGCTTCATGATGCAGTCTCCGACGAATTCTGGCGGGCGGCGTGGCGATGCCGTCCATGTCGCGGAGTTAGACGGCATTTGAATAAAATGCCGTGACCAGATCGTCAGAGCGAAGCCTGCCGGGGAGCCAACCGTTCGCCTTGCTTAATGAAGCCTTAACGAAAAAAAGGCCGGCATGAAGCCGGCCTTTCGTGAGTGTCGCGTAAGGCTACAGATCAGTAACGTGCAGCAACCGGGGCGCCGCCCATGTTGAAGCGGTAGTTGATGCCGGCCTTGACGGTGTGCTCGTCATGGCGGGTGCTGCCGAACTGGGTCAGCACGGCGGGCGTCACGAAGTTGGTCTTGCCGAAGTCGTAGTACTGATACTCGACCTTGCCCGACCAGTTCTGCGCGAACATGTATTCGAGGCCCGCGCCAACAGTGTAGCCGTCATGATGGCTGCTGTTGGTCGAGAACGCAGCAGGCGCGCCGCCGAGCGTCAAAGACTGATTGTAGTCGGAGTAGGCATAGCCGCCCTTGACGTAGAGCAGGGCCGGACCCCAGGTGTAGCCGAGACGGCCGGTTACCGAGCCGAGGCCACGCTGGTTGTGGGTGTAGGCGTAGCCTGCGCCCGCGCCGGTAAAGGCAACGCCGCTGTTGTTGCTGCCGAGCCAGGAGTACTGGCCTTCGATACCGAGTACCCAGTTCGGGGCGAACTGGTAGTCGGCGCCGCCCTGCAAACCGCCGAGGAAGCGGCCGTCGCTGTCGTTGTTGGTGGTGCCGAGGAAACCGTTGTTGCCGCCGAAGGCGCCGCCGACGTGACCGCCGATGTAGAAACCGGTCCAGTTGTAGATCGGCGCGTACGCCGCGGGCGCTGCCTTGGTGTAGGGCCGGGCTGCCATATCGGCTGCAAGTGCGGGCACAGTCGCGCCGAGAGCGATGAGGGCCACAGTACCGAGGAGGAAGTTCTTCATTAGTTGTAGTCTCCAGGAGTCATTTTTAATTTTCAGATGAGCTGCGTTAGCGGCGTCGTCCATGTCGCGCACTTAGACAGCTTCCGCGCAGAATGCTGTCACCCATCGGTCACACCACCGATGTTCCACTCGATTCCAATAACATCGATTTTTACGTGCTTAATTAGGCCTTAATGAACTCCAAATGAGGCCTCAATCGCTGCATGTTTCGCATCGCGCCTTGTTCATCGCGTCTTCCAGCGATCAAAGATTCCACCAAACGCATCCCACGCGACCGAAGATTACGCATTCGATGGCGTGAGCCTCTCGATGGATCTCACAAACGCGAGTGCTCGACGATTTCGAGTCGGTGGTCACTTCGCCGTGATCGAGGTGTGCCCCTGCATCGAAGTGCGAATCATCGATGGGAACTGTTGAGGACAGAAATCGCGCGACGCGAATCGGCAGCGCAGTGCGCGTGACCATCTCAGCCAAGGCGGCGACGGACCTCGTCGCGCATCTGTTCGCGGAAGGCTTCCCGGCGCGCGGGTCTTTCCATCGCGGGGACATTGTGCCGGTCGAAGATATTGAAGTTGTCGAGGATCGGATGACGATCGCTGGCCATCGCCAGGACGCGGAGCTGTTCGGCAATTTGTTTGCTGGGACCCGTGACTTCCCACTTGCGTATCGTGTTGGCGCCGGTGTCCTCTGCGAGACCACAAAGCTTCGCCATGTCCGCCGCCGACATTGGCCTGCCGATGGCGTCAGCGATATCCTGGCGAAGCCGTTTCAGGTCATGGCCGGTCATGG
>JBKJUA010000003.1:0-27214 GCA_046590305.1 Bradyrhizobium sp. | reverse complement strand
CCTGCAACTGCTGCCGAAAAAGGCCATGCTGTCCGGCCGGGTGATGTTCGACGGCCAGGATCTTGTGCGCCTCGACCGCGAACGCCTGCGCAAGCTGCGCGGCCGTTCGCTGGCGGTGGTGTTCCAGGATCCGATGACCTCGCTCAATCCGGTGCTCACCATCGGCACCCAGCTGATCGAGACGCTGCAGGAACATCTCGAACTCGACGGTGTGGCGGCGAAAATGCGCAGCATCGAATTGCTGGCCGCGGTCGGCATTCCTGCACCCGAGCAGCGGCTGATGCAGTATCCGCACCAGCTATCCGGCGGTATGCGGCAGCGGGTCGCGATCGCCATCGCGTTGTCCTGCGAACCGAAATTGCTGATCGCCGACGAGCCGACCACCGCGCTCGACGTTACGATCCAGGCGCAAATCCTCGATCTGCTGGCGCGTGAACAGCGCCGCCGTCACATGGCGATGATTATCATCACCCATGATCTCGGCGTCGTCGCCGGACGCACCGACGAAGTGGCGGTGATGTATGCCGGCCGCGTCGTCGAACGCGCGCCGACGCCCGATTTGTTCAAGAGAATGCGCATGCCCTACACGGAGGCGCTGCTGGCGGCGATCCCGAAGATCGACGCAAAACCGCATACGCCGCTGCCGGCGATCTCGGGACGCCCGCCGGATCCGACCCGGCCGCTGAAGGGGTGTTCGTTTTCGCCGCGATGCAAGTATGCGTGGGCCCAGTGCCACATCGAGAAGCCGCGGCTCGAGGATGCGAACTCGCCCGGCCACCAATATGCCTGCTTCCGTCCGCTCGACACCGCAGTCGGCGTCCCCGCATGATGCAGAACGCTTTGCAACCCGTCTCCGGCGATCCCTTGCTCAGGGTGGAGAACCTCGTCGTCGAATATCCCTTGGGCAACAAGACCGTCCATGCGGTGTCCGGCGTCAGCCTCGAGATCGCGCGCGGCGAGACGCTCGGCCTGGTCGGGGAATCCGGCTGCGGAAAATCGACGCTCGGCCGCGCGGTGATGCAGTTGCGCAGGCCGGTGTCGGGCAAGGTGCTGTTCGACGGCCAGGATCTTACCGCGATGCACGGCGATACGCTGCGGCGAATGCGCCGGCGCGTACAGCTGATCTTCCAGGATCCGATTGCCTCGCTGAACCCGCGGCGGCGGATCGGCGACATCATCGCCGAGCCGCTGGTGATATCCGGCGTCAAGGATCCGAAGAAGCGCGAGCAACTGGTTCATGACGTGCTCAGCGCGGTCGGTCTCGATCCCCAACTGGTGATCGGACGGTTGCCGCACGAATTTTCCGGCGGCCAGTGCCAGCGCATCTGCATCGCGCGCGCGCTGGTGCTGAACCCTGAATTCATCATCTGCGACGAGCCGGTGTCGGCGCTCGACGTCTCGATCCGCGCCCAGATCCTCAATTTGCTGGAGGAGATGAAGGCGCGTTACGGACTGACGCTGTTGTTCATCGCCCACGATCTGGCGGTGGTGAAGGCGGTCAGCGACCGCGTCGCCGTGATGTATCTCGGCCGGCTCTGCGAGGTCGGTCCTTCCGAGCAATTGTTCGCGCAGCCAGCGCATCCCTATACCGCGCTGCTGATCGAGGCGATCCCGGTGCCGGATCCGGATGTGCGGCCGGCCGAAAGCGTCGCGGTGGGCGAGCCGCCGTCGCCGATCGCGCCGCCCTCCGGCTGCCGCTTTCGCACCCGCTGCCCGCGCGCCGACCAGCGCTGCAGCGACGAAATGCCGGAGCTTCGCGAGGTGGCGCCGGGCCAGTTCGCCGCCTGCCATCATCCATTGATCGGGGCCGCTTAAGCGTCTAACAACGGGAAGTGCCACGTGTTTTGACGCGTTTTCGTTACGCGAAAACGCCATGCTATCCGGCCAAAAGCAAAAACCATCGGGAGAGAAGCGATGAAGAGTTTCCAGGTTGCCGATTTCAACGCCCCCTTGCAGGAAGTCGACGCGCCGACGCCGCAGCCGTCGGGCACCCAGGTGCTGCTCAAGGTCAAGGCGGCTGGCGTCTGTCACAGCGACTTGCATATCTGGGAAGGCGGCTATGATCTCGGCCACGGGCGCAAGCCGCTGTCGCTGAAGGACCGCGGCGTCTCGCTGCCACGCACCATGGGACATGAGAGCGTCGGCGAAGTGCTGGCGCTGGGGCCGGATGCCAAGGCTGATAATGCCGGTCTCAAGGTCGGTGACGTCGTGCTGGTCTATCCCTGGCTCGGCTGCGGCAAATGCGAGACCTGCGTCGGCGGCGACGAGAACATGTGCGCCATCAAACCGAACGCTATCGGCGTCTATTGCGACGGCGGCTATGCCGACCACATGACGGTGCCGCACCCGAAATACCTGATCAACCTCGAGGGCCTCGACCCCGTCACCGCGGCGCCCTATGCCTGCTCGGGTGTGACCACCTACAGTGCGCTGAAGAAGGTCGAAAAGGATTTCAACACGCCGATCGTGATCTTCGGTGCCGGCGGCCTTGGCCTGATGGCGCTGTCGCTGCTGAAGGCGATGGGCGGCAAGGGCGCCATCGTGGTCGATATCGATGCGCGCAAGCGCGAAGCCGCGATGGCGGCGGGCGCGCTCGCCACCGTCGACGGCAAGGCCCCCGACGCGCTGGAGCAACTGACCAAGGCTGCCGGCGGCCCGATCCGCGCCGTGATCGACCTCGTCGGCAATCCCGCGACCGCGCAGCTCGGCTTCGACTGTCTTGCCAAGGGCGGCAAGCTCGTGATCGTCGGCCTGTTCGGCGGCGGCGCGCCATGGGCGCTGCCGCTGATCCCGATCAAGGCGATCACCATCCAGGGCAGCTATGTCGGCAATCTCCGCGAGACCAAGGAACTGCTCGAACTGGTGCGCAACATGAAGATCCCGCCGATCCCGGTGACGACGATGCCGCTGGCCCAGGCCAACCAGGCGCTGCTGGATCTGCAGAAGGGAAAACTGGTCGGCCGCGCGGTGTTGACGCCGTAAGATTCTTGCCGTCGTCACTTCCGTCATTGCGAGGAGCTCTTGCGACGAAGCAATCCACCTTTCTTCGTGCGGCGACATGGATTGCTTCGCTGCGCTCGCAACGACGCTGTTAGTTGATTGCTTCTTTTTCTCGTGAGGTAACCCATGTCCGCCAACAACGCCCTCCACATCGCCGTACTCGGTGGCGACGGCATCGGCCCCGAGGTGATGGCGCCGGCGCTCGAAGTGCTGCGCAAGATCGAGGCGACGACCGATCTGAAATTCCGCTTCACCGAGGCGCCGGCCGGCGCCAATCATTATCGCGAGACCGGCAAGTCGATGCCGGAAAGCACGATCCGGCTGTGCGACGAGGCCGACGCCATCCTGCTCGGCGCCTGCGGCCTGCCGTCGGTGCGTTACCCCGACAACACCGAGATCGCGCCGCAGATCGAACTGCGCGTTCATTTCGATCTCTATGCCGGGGTGCGGCCGGCACGGCTCATCCCGGGTGTACCCAGCCCGATCGTCGGCGCCGATGCGCGCGGCATCGACCTGATCGTGATCCGGGAATCCACCGAAGGCCTGTTCGCCTCAATGGGCAAGGGCATCGTCACCGACAGCGAGGCGCGCGAGACGCTGGTGATCACGCGCAGGACCTCGGAGCGTTTGTTCGAGTTTTCCTTCCGCCTCGCCGAACGCCGCAAGGCGCGCGGCAAGCCCGGTCAGCTTTCCTGCGTCGACAAGGCCAACGTGTTCAAGGCGTTTGCCTTCTTTCGCGGGATTTTCGACGAGGCCGCCAAAAATCATCCCGGGGTCAAGGCGGATCATATGTATATCGACGCCTGCTCGGCGCTGCTGGTGAAGCGGCCGTGGGATTTCGACGTCCTGGTGACCGAGAACATGTTCGGCGACATTCTCTCTGATCTCACCGCCGGCCTGATCGGCGGCATGGGCATGGCGCCCTCGGCCGACATCGGCGACCGCCACGCCGTGTTCCAGCCCTGCCACGGCACCGCGCCCGACATCATGGGGCAGGGCAAGGCCAACCCCACCGGCATGATCCTCTCCACCGCGATGATGCTGGACTGGCTGGCCGACAAGCACGGCATCGAAGGCGCCGCGGAAGCCGGCGAACGCATCGAGCGCGCGGTCGACAAGGTCTATGCGGACGGCATCAAGCCGACGGAGTTCGGCGGCAGCAATGGAACGGCGGATATCGCGAAGGCGGTGATCGCGGCGTTGTAAGGCGACTCCAAAAGAGCATAGTTCGTCATTGCGAGGAGCGCTTGCGACGAAGCAATCCATATTTTCTTGTTTTCAAGAAAGGCTGGATTCCTTCGCTGCGCTCGCAATGACCGCGAATTACGCAGGCGCTAATCTGCTCTCGGATTAATCCGGCTTACGGTCCAGCCAACGCGTAAGTAAGGTTACGGAGGAAAAAATTACGTAAACCGCCAGGGAGAATGCCGAGAGGAAGAGAAATGGCGGAAGAAATAAAAGGGGGCCCCACTTTCCATCCCACTGCACCGGGCCGCCAGAATAAAGGCCCTGAGCTTGAACGAACATCTGGATTGCGAGCGCGATATAGAGGATCAGGAAGAAAAAGGAAAATGCTCGGTTTCTGATAATGAACATCACGAGAGCAGGGAAAAGAAAGGACGGTGCGTCTTGCGGCATATAGTATCCGTAGTGCGCATGTACGATATAGGCGCCCTCCGCAATCACGATGGAAGCGATGACCAGCGCGAGAACATTTGCAATCAGCGTTGCTCGGGAACCGGTCAGGTTCATAAAGCCGATCCTCGATACTGAGTAGCTGTCAGAATCAACAAGCTGCAATCTGTGAACAGAGAACAGCACAAATCCCGCCATACAATCGATGGCACGTTCGTGCTATGCGTCGGATTACTTCAGCAATGCGATCAGCTGCGCTTGCTGACGCCGAGCCGCTGATAGATGCCGCGAAAATGATTTCCGACCGTGTGGTCGGAAATCGCCAGCCGCCGGGCGATTTCCTTGTCGGACAGGCCGGTCACGGCAAGGTCGACCATTTCCCGCTGCCGGTCGGTCAATGCCGTCAGGTCGATCGTTGATTTCGCGGCCTGTTTGGTTCGCAGGAACAGCGTGTGTAGTACCGGGGCGATCAGGTCGAGCGCCGCCAGGGTTCGCTTCGGCCATGTTCGCGGCACGCCCGAAAAACTGAGATAGGTTCCGGCATTGGCAAAGGGGTCGATGACGCCGTGCGCCGCGACGACGCCGAGTGCGAAGCGGTCGATCTCCTCGAGCTCGATCCGGGTGGCCGTGATCGGGACGCCGGCGTCGTCGAGCGCGCCGTCCTTGTCCAGGATAAAGGCCTTGCGGTTGGACACCCACCACGCGAAGCAGCCGCGCGATTTCAGGTCGAATTTGCTTTCGAGACCGGAGAGGAAATCCGGCGCGTGCCCGCTAGATACCAGCGAGCGCATCTCGATACGACCGCCCGACAGATGGCCGTATGCGCCGAGGAATTTTTCGAACGGAAAGAATTGCCGCAGCGGCCCTTCGGCCCATGCAAGCACGTCGGCTTCAGTCACCGACGCCGGTGGAAGCGCGCGCAACGCATCGATCCAGGCCTGGAGATCCAGATCGGGAGGCGCGGATGCGGCGTCGGATTTCCCGGTCTTGCGGGGCTCGACCGGATTCTTCTTGTTGGCAGGTTTAGTATGTCCCAACCGCAGCCCCATTTAATCAGGTGAAGCTCGCTGCTTGACGAGCGAGCGTATTCCATTCTCTCAACGTCGTCCCTGCGAACGCAGGGACCCATAACCACCGGCGTTCATTGTCGCAGAAGGTGTCTGACATCTGTATCCAATCGAGAAGCCGCGGCGCATGGGTCCCTGCGTTCGCAGGGACGACGAAGTGTTGTGGGCGACCGTCACGGATTCGATTTACCTTCCCTTGAACTGCGGCTTCCGCTTCTCCATGAACGCCTGCCGGCCCTCGCGGAAATCTTCCGAATCCATGCAGGCGGTGCCGATGTTCTTGATCGCGTCCATGTCGCGGTGGCTCTCGTCCTTCAGCACCTGCGCGATGGTGATCTTGGCGGCCTGAATGGCCAGCGGCGCGTTGCCGGAGATATTGCGGGCGATCTCCGTGGTCGCGTTCCAGAGTTCGGCATCTGCTACCACGCGGTCGACCAGGCCGATCCGCAATGCCTCGGCTGAATCGATCCGCATGCCCGTGTACATCAACAACCGCGCCCAGGACGGGCCGACCAGCGACACCAGATGTTTCAGGCCGTCATAGCCATAGGCGATGCCGAGCCTGGCGGCGGGAATGCCGAACTGGCCGGTGTCGGAGGCGATGCGGATGTCGGCCAGCATCGCGACCTGCATGCCGCCGCCGAGGCAGAAGCCACGGATACAGGCGATGGTCGGCTTTGGATAATCCGCCAGCAGCGCGCGCTGCGCGGCGCTCTTTTTCGAATATTCTTCCGAGACCTCGGCGTTGTGACGGGTTTTTTCGAACTGGCTGATATCAGCGCCGGACACAAACGCCTTGTCGCCGGCGCCGACCATGATCACGACGCGCACATCTGGATCGTCGCGCAGTTCGACCAGCGCCTGGCCGAGCCCTTCCCACATGTCGAGCGACATGGCGTTGCGCTTTTCCGGATTGTTGAAGGTGATGACGCCGACGCCGTCGGCGATCCCTTGCAGGATCTTGCCGTCGGCGAAGGATTTTTCCGGCTTGTTGGGAACGTCCAGCATTGGGTGCGCTTTCTGGGATGGAGTCTGATGTGGGCCATCTCCCACCCCCTGGTAGGAGAGGACAGGAGGCCAGACCAGCACCATGGGTAACAGAATAGACCGGCGATGGGGCAACAGGTCAACGGATCGGCGCAGTGACCTTGCCGGTCGGACGCAGATTCATGCCCTGGATGAGAGGCGTTGGCGTTCCCATTAAGCCGTTGTTGAGGCTGTTGCGCTGTCGCAACAGTTGCTGGCGCCGATTAGACCTTATGTCTTCTTTGATCTTTCGCACGAGCGGCTATGGTGTTGCGCAACAGCGACCTGGAAAATGCGCTGGGAGGAAATCATGGCATTGACGCGCCGAGAAGCGATGGCCGGATGCGGGGCCGCGCTGCTGACGGGGTTGCCGGCCTTGGCGCAGTCCGCCTATCCCAGCCAGGACGTCAAGATGATCGTGCCCTATCCCGCGGGGGGCACCACCGATCTGCTCGGCCGCCTGGTTGCCGATCAGCTCAAGAGCGGTCTTGGCGCGAACGTCAGTGTCGAGAACAAGCCCGGTGCCGCCACCGCGGTCGGCGCCGAGCATGTGGCGCGGTCCGCTCCGGATGGCCATACCTTGCTGATGGCGACCTCGACCACGCTGGCCATCAACAAGACGCTCTACAAAAAGCTGTCTTACGATCCGGTCAGGGATTTCACCCCGATTGCGCTGGTGGCAGGCGTGCCGTTCGCGCTGATCGTCAACCCGCAGATTCCGGCAAAGACGCTGTCCGCCTTCATCGCCTACGCCAAATCGAAGCCGGGACTGGCCTATGGCTCGGCCGGCAATGGCAGCCCGCAGCATCTTGGCGCCGAGATGCTGAAGGCGGCGGCCGGGATCGAAATCCGCCATGTGGCGTACCGTGGCAGCGTGACGGCGATGCAGGACATGATCGCGGGGCACATCGCTTTCATGATGATGGATCTGCAGCCCGCGCTGAAGCCGATTCGCGAGGGCAAGGTGAGGTGCCTCGGCGTCACCACCTCAAAGCGGGTCGCCGCCGCGCCCGAGATTCCAACTCTGGCGGAGGCGGGTCTGCCCGGCTTCGAACTGGTGGCGTGGCAGGGCGTGGTCGGGCCCGCCGGCCTGCGCCGCGATATCGTCGACCAGATCGCGGCGCAGATCGCAAAATTGCTTGCCGATCCCGCCACCCGCGGTCGGCTGACGACGCTCGCGCTGGAGCCGCTGCCCGGCTCGACGCCGGACAGTTTTGCCGCTTACGTCAAGACCGAGGTCGATCGCTGGGCCGCGATCGTCAGGAATTCGGGCGCCACGCTGGAATGACAGGACGCATGCCACAGCCGACGCTCTTCGAAAGACGCGCGATGGATGCCCTGATATCGGACAGCCAAATGCCGCCGTTTTCTACGGCGGTGGGCTCGTCCTGTCGCGCTTGCCATTCGATCGTGTTCGCGAAGCTGCGAAGCCGGTTCGAATCGTGAACCAGCCGTTCGCACTGCGACCCGGGCCGCGAACCCGCGGGTTCGCGCCGGGATTGATGCGCAGCGCTTAATCTTCGTTCGCGGCGATCGATTCCATCAAGGACACCAGTTGACGCTGAACGGTCTGGTCCTTGATCTTGCTGTAGGCGCGTAACAGCCGCAGGCTGAACGCGCTGTCGAGGAACAACAGGCTCTCGACTTCGCGCGCCTTGCCGTCGCCGTCGTAGAAGAACGTGACGGGCACGTCGAGCGCGGTGGCGATTGCCTGAAGGCGGGCAGCGCCGACGCGGTTGACGCCCTTCTCGTACTTCTGCACCTGCTGGAAGCTGACGCCGAGTTTGTCGCCGAGCTGCGCCTGCGAGATCTTCTGCTCAACGCGCCGAAGCCGGATCCGCTTGCCCAATTCAATGTCGGGTTTACCGGCACTGCGCTGCTTCATTTTCTTCGCTGCTGCTTTCATCATTCTGCCTTTTGTCGTCCGTCGGTCGAGAAGCCCCCGAACAGATGGGTCAGGGATTCACCCATATATACCGCTTTAAATTCACTTGGATGGACGAATTCGTCCTTAAACCACGGGAATCTTGCGGGATTGAAAGCCTCCACCAGCCAGTCAATCATGTGCCGCACCCGGGGGATGCGGCCGCTACCGGCATGATAGGAAAGCCAAATATCGAACGGCTGGCGCAACGGAATTTCGAGCGGCACGATCTTACCGCCGAGCGCCGGGCCGTAGGTCGGAAACACGCCGATGCCGGCGCCGTTGGCGACGGCCCAATAGTGAGCGCTGCTGACGTTGGTTTTCATCACCAGCAAATCGCGCTGCGAGTAACCGGGAAACAAGCGATCGAATGTCTCCTTGGCGGCGATCTCATCGGCGATCTGCATTACCAGCCGATGCTTGACCAGTTCTTCCGTGGTTTTCGGCGCGCCGTGGGTCTCGATGTACTTTTCGCTGGCAAAGAACATCATATGCATGCGGCCGAGCCGCACCAGTTTGACGTCGAGCGCCGCCGGCCGCGACAGATGGATCGCGATGTCGGCCTCGTGTCGAGACACGTCGGCGGAGCGCATCGCGCAATGCAGGTCGACCAGAATGTTCGGGAAGGATTGCTGGAATTCCACGAGGCGGGGCGCCAGCCAGAATGTCCCGAGGCCCTCGGTGACGGCCACCCGCACTTCGCCCGACAGCGCATTGGTGACGGAATTGCTGGCGCGCAGCAGGTCGAACGAAGCGGCCTCCATGCGTTCCACCGCCGACACCACCTGCGAGCCTTCGTCGGTCAGCCTGGTGCCGTGGACGTCGCGGGTGAACAGGGTGGCGCCGATCTGCCGCTCGAAATCGTCGATACGGCGGCGCACGCCGTTGATGGACAAGTCCAGCCGCTCCGCGGCGGACCTGAAACTGCCGCAGCGGACCACTTCCAGGAAAACCCTGGCGGCGTCCCAATCCGTGAGACTGCCGATGGCGACCTTTTGGCGTTCCTCCTGCGGAACGCCCCTTTCCACGACCAGAGGCATACAGAGTCCTTTGTGCGGGCTAAACTTGGCAGAAGTTGGTGAAAACTACAACCACTGCGGGTCCAGGGGCTGGGGATTCCGAGGGTTATACTTACCCTGTGGATGAGCCGCAGGCCGCCCCCGGCATATTGGGATACCGCCCGGTAACCGTTCCGGGCTCAAAAGGGGCGCAAGTGACGTCAGTTGTAAGCCTTCGGACCTTCGCGAATTCCTCCAGCGTCCCGATCATGGTGTTCGTGGACATGCAGCAGGAATATTTGGCGAAACCGCGGCTGCCGGCGATTTCCGAGATCAATCGCGCGCTCGATAGTAACCACAAGGTGGCTTACCTTTGCGACGCATCGGCCAGCCATGCGCTCGCCGACATGTCCGCGCACGACGTTCAACGGGCAGCATCAAGAATATCTGGACTGTATGGAGACGTGTATGAAACCGCCGACTGGATCGCCTCCACTCTACCTCGCAAGCTCGGTAACGGAAGAAACGCTGGTGGTTAATTCAGACGAACGATTGCAGTCGATCCTCGCAACCCTCGAGCAGTGCCGCTTGGCCCTGGTCAAGGAGGCTCGCCCGGAGACCGCCAAGCTGGTGTCGCTGGCCGTTCTCGACCTTCGGATCGACCTCAGCAAACTTCCGGATTCGGACCTGAAGGCCCTGTGCGACGCGATGACGCCGCCGGAGCAGGGGCCGGCGGGAAGGTCGAACGATCCGAACTCGCCCCGGGGCCCGCGCAAGCGCGCCGTGCTCAAGCTGGTCAAGTAGCGGCGCGGTTCCGACGCTTACCGGACCACTCCCCTTGCCGGATCGGCGGATAGCCCGGTCCGGCCGGCGAGCTTTATCGGCAACTCCAGCGACAAAAATAATCTTGCTTCATCGAGCGCCGGCTGCAATCTGCGCCTCAGCTTGAGGAACGCTGTTCCTCAACTTGAGGAACAGGGAAGCAACTGGATGAGCCAACTCATTGTCCGCGTCGGCGACTTCACGTTCGACGCACGTTTCGAAGACCAACTGGCGCCCAAGACCTGCGCCGCTTTCCGCGCCGCGATGCCATTCGAGAGCCAGGCGGTTCATGTGCGCTGGAGCGGCGAGGCGGTCTGGCTGCCGCTCGGCGATCTCGACTTCGGCGTCGGCTACGAGAACCACACCAGCTATCCCGCGCCGGGCCAGGTCATCCTTTACCCCGGTGGTATCAGCGAGACCGAGATTCTGCTGGCCTATGGCGGGGTGCACTTCGCCAGCAAGATGGGCCAGCTCGCCGGCAACCACTTCATCACGCTGACCTCGGGGCTCGACCGGCTGCCGGAGTTCGGCAAGACCGTGCTCTACAAGGGCGCGCAGAAAGTCCGGTTCGAGGCGGCCTAGGAATGGCTGATACCGCTTACCCCCGAGATCTCCGCGGCTATGGCCGCAACCCGCCCGATCCGCAATGGCCTGGTGGTGCGCGGGTCGCGGTGCAGTTAGTGGTCAATTTCGAAGAGGGCGGCGAGAACAATATCCTGCACGGCGATCCCGCTTCGGAAGCCTTTCTGTCGGATGTGCTCGGCGCGCAGCCGTGGCCGGGACAACGCCACCCCAACATCGAATCGATGTTCGAATACGGCTCGCGTGCCGGCTTCTGGCGGTTGTGGCGCGCCTTTACCGATCGCAAGTTGCCGGCCACAGTGTTCGGGGTCGCGACCGCGCTGCAACGCAATCCCGACATCGTCGCGGCAATGAACGAGGCAGGGTGGGACATCGCCAGCCACAGCCTGAAATGGGTCGAGCACCGGAATATGCCGGAGGCGGAGGAGCGCGCGACCATTGCGGAGGCGATCCGCGTTCACACCGAGGCCACCGGCGCGCGGCCGCTAGGCTGGTACACCGGACGGTCCTCGATCAACACGCTGCGGCTGGTGATGGAGGCCGGCGGTTTCCTGTATTCCAGCGATTCCTACGCCGACGATCTGCCCTACTGGGTCAAGGGTGCTGCGGGACCGCATCTCGTCATTCCCTACAGCCTCGACGCTAACGATATGCGTTTTGTGAATGCCCAGGGCTTCGGGGATGGTGATCAGTTCTTCAATTATCTGAAGGACAGTTTTGACGTCCTCTACGCGGAGGGCGCGACGTCGCCAAAAATGATGTCGGTGGGCCTGCATTGTCGGGTTGTCGGCCGGCCGGGCAGGGCGGCATCGCTGCTGCGCTTTCTCGATTATGTCGCCAGCCAGGACAAGGTCTGGGTGCCGACCCGGCTGCAGATCGCGCAGCACTGGCACGCCCATCTGACGCAACTCGCCGACGGCGCGCCCGACATCGGATCGTCGTGATGGAGCCGGCAACCGCTGCAGCGGGCGAACTCGGCGGGGACATCGTCCGCCGCATCGAGGCGCTCGGCGCCATCTCCGAGACCCCGGACCACCTGACGCGGATATTCCTTTCCCCCGAGCACCGCGCCGCGGCTGATCTGTTGCTGTCGTGGATGCGGGACGCCGGCATGGCCGCGCATCTCGATGCCATCGGCAATGTCTGCGGCCGTTACGAGGGCGAGAGGGCGGGCTTGCCCTGCCTGATGCTGGGCTCGCATTACGACACCGTGCGCGACGCCGGCAAATGGGACGGGCCGCTCGGGCTCATCACCTCGATTTGCTGCGTCGCGGATTTGAACCGGCGCGGCAAGCGGCTGCCGTTCGCGGTGGAGGTGACCGGCTTTGCCGATGAGGAAGGCGTCCGCTTCGCGTCCACGCTGCTGGGCAGCCGGGCCGTCGCTGGAACATTCGACGAGAGCGTGCTGGGCTCAAAGGACAGCGCCGGGCTGTCGATGAGCGATGCGCTGACGACATTCGGTCTCGACCCCGACCATATCGGTGAGGCGGCAAGGGTTCGCGGCGAACTGCTGGCCTATGTCGAACTGCACATCGAGCAGGGCCCGGTGCTGGAAGGCCTTCATCTACCGGTCGGAATAGTCACGGCGATTGCGGGCGCGACGCGGCTTGCGGCCAGCCTCACCGGCATGGCCGGCCACGCCGGCACGGTTCCGATGCTGCTGCGCCGGGACGCGCTCGCCGGCGCTGCCGAATGCGTTGTCGAGATCGAGCAATTCTGCCGGACCGATCAGGACGGACTTGTCGGCACCGTCGGATATATCGATGCGAGGCCCGGCGCCACCAATGTCATCCCGGGGCAAGTGTCGTTCACCATCGATATCCGCGCGCCCACCGATGCGCATCGCAAGCTCGCCGTCGCCGATATCGTCCGGCGCATTGAAAACATCGCCAAGCGCCGCAAGCTGCAGCTGCAGCTCGACGTCACCCACGAGAACCGCACCGTGCCTTGTGCGCCATGGCTTCGGAACCAGATGTCGGAAGCCGTGGCCGCGGAGGGGTTTCGCACCATCGAGCTGCCGAGCGGGGCCGGCCATGACGGCATGGCGATGATCGACGTCGCCGACGTCGCGATGCTGTTCGTGCGCTGCCGCGGCGGCATCAGCCATCATCCGGACGAGCATGTCGAGCCGGCCGACGCCGACGCCGGCGCCCGCGTCCTGCTGCGGCTGATCGAGAATTTTCGCCGCCTGACTGAAAAGTGAGTGGCAGAGCGGCTTTCGGGGGCTTGCGACGGTTACAGAGATGCTAGAGAGGGGGCCGGTTCCCTTCGCCCCGATTGCAGTTCTGCAACAACTGCAGGAGCTGTGCGCAACCAACCGGGGCCAAGGCCGTAGCTTCACAACGGCCCGATAACAATGATGGCAATGACGACATGATTCAGGATGTCTCGATTCCCGCGGCGCTGCTGGCCGGTCTGGTCAGTTTTCTGTCGCCCTGCGTGCTGCCGCTAGTGCCGCCCTATCTGATCTACCTCACCGGCGCGACCATCGAGCAGGTCGCCAATGACGAGACGAAAGCCTCCTCCAGGCGCGCGGTGATGATTTCGGCCGGCATGTTCGTGCTCGGCTTTTCCACCGTGTTCGTGGCGCTCGGCGCCAGCGCCTCGCTGATCGGAAGCCTGATCCGCGCCTGGTCGGCGGAACTGTCGATCGTCGCCGGCATCGTCATCATCATCATGGGCCTGCATTTTCTGGGACTGACCCGGATCGGCTTCATGATGCGCGAGGGACGGTTGCCGATCCCGAGGCCGGTCGGCCTCTGGGGCGCCTATGCGATGGGGCTTGCCTTTGCGTTCGGCTGGACGCCCTGTATCGGCCCGATCCTGGCGGCCATCCTGTCGGTCGCCGCCGCCGAAGCCACGGTGACCAAGGGGGCGATGCTGCTCGGGGTCTATTCCGCCGGGCTCGGCATTCCGTTCCTGATCGCGGCGTTCATGGTCGAACAATTCTCCGCCCTGTTTGCGCGGATCAAGCGGCACCTCGTCAATGTCGAACGGGCAATGGGTGTGCTGCTGGTCGTCACCGGCATCGGCTTCCTGACCGGAGCCGTCACCAGCGTCAGCATCTGGCTGCTGGAGACCTTTCCGGCATTGCAGAATTTCGGCTAGCACCGCGTAACAAGTCGGTCCGTCGTAACGAAACTCCTGCAGGACAGGATTTGCTGCACTGCGGCCTCGGCATTTTCCGACTTGAGCCGGTTTGATGAAACCGCCGATCGATGGTCGCCGTAAGCCTATTACTTGGGGGGGTACCATGGTTGCTATCGTCAATTTTCTCATCCTTTTGCCTGCACGCATCGCTTCGCACTTCGCCTGGGCCGGGCCGTTGATCATGCGGCTTATCGTTGGTTATGTCTTCATGCTGACGGGCTGGAGCAAGCTCAACAACCTCCCGCAGATGGTTCAGAACTTCACCGAGTGGGGTATCCCGTTTCCGCAACTCCTGACCCCGTTTGTTTCGGTGGTGGAGTGCGTCGGGGGCGCCATGCTGATGCTTGGCCTGTTCACCCGCATTCCGGCTGCCATGCTGGCCGTGGTGATGCTGGTCGCCATCAAGGTGGCGAAATGGGAGAACGTCGATTCGCTGGAAACGCTGCTCGGTTTCGAGGAAGCAACTTACTTCGCGGCATTCCTCTGGCTGGCGATTGCGGGTCCAGGCGCCGCCTCGCTGGACCGCTTGTTGCTGAACTCCGCCGGCCATCGCCGTGAGTCCACCTGATGGGTTATCCGATGAGCTGTCTCACATTCACGTGACATCGCGAAAATGCTGAGCCCGGATTTTCCCGGCCACGTAGCTGGGGAAACAATCGCGCTACGGGAGATGTCATGAAGCTTTTCCGCAGGCTCGCCTTCGCTGTCGCCGTCCTTGCGGTGTCGCCGTCTTTCGCGGCTGGCGTCAAATGGAGTGAGTGGAACGACGATCTGTTCGTCCGGGCCGCGGCCGAAAAGCGTTTCGTGATCCTCGATCTCGAAGCAGTGTGGTGCCATTGGTGCCACGTCATGGCGAGGACGACCTATGCCGATCCGGAAGTGACGGAGCTTCTGGCATCGAAATATCTGCCCGTCCGCGTCGATCAGGACGCCAATCCGGACCTGTCGAGCCGCTACGGCGACTGGGGCTGGCCGGCCACCATCATCTTCAATTCCGACGGCACCGAGATCGCCAAGCTCAGGGGATATATCGAGCCGGCGCGGATGCAGGCATTGCTCAAGGCCATCATCGACGATCCCTCGCCGGGGCCCTCGGTCGGCGACGCCTTCGAGATCAAGCCGTCCACCTCGACATTCCTCACCAAGGCGCAGCGCGCCGAGTTGATCGGGAAGTTCGATGAATCCTACGAGGACAAGCTCGGCGGCTGGGGCGAGGTCCAGAAATACATCGACGCCGACAGCCTGGATTACACCATGTCGCGCGCTGAAGCCGGTGATGCCGCGGCGATCAAGCGCGCGCGACAGACCCTCGATGCGGCAATCGCATTGATCGATCCGGTCTGGGGCGGCGTCTACCAGTATTCGGAAGGCGGGTCCTGGACCCGTCCGCATTTCGAGAAAATCATGTTGTTTCAGGCGCAATATCTGCGCCAGTACAGTCAGGCCTATGCGCTGTGGAAGGACCCGAAATATCTTGCTGCCGCGCGCAACATTGAACGCTATCTGGCGGCATTCATGTCCAGTCCCGACGGCGCATTCTACGTCAGCCAGGATGCCGATCTCGATCGCGAGACCGATGGGCATAAATTCTATGCCTTGCGCGAAGCCGAACGCCGCAAGCTCGGCATGCCGCGCATCGACAAGAACCTTTATGCGCGCGAAAACGGCTGGGCAATCAGCGGATTGACCGCGTTCTACAATGTCACCAACGATCCCAGGGTGCTCGGTAGCGCCGAACGCGCCGCGAAATGGGTGAACGATAACCGGGCGCGGCCCGAGGGTGGATTTCGTCACGGCGCCAAGGATCGGGGCGGCCCTTTCCTCGGCGACACGCTGGCGATGGGACAGGCATTTCTGGATCTATATGCCGCGACCGGCAAACGGGAATGGCTTGCATCCGCGGCCCTGGCCGGGGACTTCGTGGCGACATTCAAGGATGAAGCCGGCGGCTTCCTGACCGCGAAGACGTCGGAAGCAAAAGTCGGCGTGTTGGCGAAACCCGCAAGATTGATCGATGACCAGATCCAGGTTGCCCGCTTCATGAACCTGCTCAATCGCTATTTCGGCAGCGAAGGTTATCGTGAGCATGCGTCACACGCCATGCGATATCTGATCGGCGCGTCGGCCGAGATGATCCGGCCGCTGCCGGGAGCGCTGCTCGCCGACGACGAACTTGCGGTCGAGCCGACGCATATGACCATCGTCGGGCCCAAGAACGACCCGCGCGCAGAGACTCTCCACGCGTTGGCGCGCGCGCTTCCGGCGAGATACAAGCGGCTCGAATGGCTGGACTCCCGCGAAGGCAAGCTTCCCAATCCCGATGTCGAGTATCCCGACCTCGACCAGCCCGCGGCGTTTGCCTGCAGCAACCGGATCTGCTCGTTTCCCTCCTTCAATGCCCGGGAACTGGAGGCCACGGTAAAGCAGATGGCGAAGCTGAAGCCGACACGTGCGGCTCAGAACTGAGTTGCCCCGGTTGCAACAAATTCTCATTGTGCACCGCAATGCAACTGTCGATACCGAGTCTAATCGTTAGAACTGACACGTTTTCCTGTAGGAGCGGCGCCGGCGGCCAAAATTTCGGCGCAACGAAATACCCCAGCCAGGCCGGTGTTTGACATGGACGGGATGTCGAGACGAAAAAAAGAAAATTTTATTGTCAAACTTTGTACCCCAATCGCCTCATGTCCCGTAGCTATTCCTGGATGAGCAGTCAGATCGCGGCAGTTCCTTCTTTCAAAGATCGCCTCGATCTAATTGGGCATCCAGAAACTCCGCTCGTTGTGCGGATCTGTGATCGATCGATCATTGGTGCTCACGGCGTCACATTCTGTCATCAGAACAAACATCGAGGAGATCGTCATGAAGTTGGATTCCAAATCCGGTGCCACGCTTGCCGTCGCCGCTGCCACCCTGTTCTTCGCCGGCGCCGTGGTTTCGACCACCTCGACCCCCGCCAATGCCGCGGCGGGTAAGTGCATGGCCGCCAATGCCTGCAAAGGCCAGAGCGCCTGCAAGAGCGCGTCGAACGCCTGCAAGGGCTTGAATGCCTGCAAGGGCAATGGTTTTTCGATGGCCTCGCAGAAGGAATGCGCAGCCAAGGGCGGCGCTTTCGTCAAGTCCTGATCGATCCGATGCAACGAGGGCCCGGCGGTGCCGGGCCCTCGTCTTTCCGACATCGAAAATAAAGCGAGTCGGCCGCGTAACGACAGATTATTGCGTGCGTACCTATCACCGGGTGCAGTCTGTCGGTCGGGACCATCATGGCCAGCGGGCGGCGCACCTTCACGATACTCCTGGAGGAGACGCATATGAAGATGACTTCGAAATCCGGTGCCACTCTTGCCGCCGCCGCAGCCACTCTTTTCCTGGCTGGTGCGACCATGTCGACCGTTGCCTATGCGGCCGGCGAAGGCCACTGCGTCGGCGCCAACGCCTGCAAGGGCCAGAGCGCCTGCAAGGGCGCGGCGAACGCCTGCAAGGGCCAGAACGCCTGCAAGGGGAAGGGTTTCTCGTCGATGACCAAGGAAAAGTGCGCCGCTGCCAAGGGCAAGTTCACACCCTCCTGACCCAGCCGCCAATGGGAAAGAGGCCCGGTGTGTGCCGGGCCTCAATTCCGTGATAGTCTGACCTGAGAGCTGGATGCACCGCTGGATTGCGGTTCAATTCGAGCGGAGACGACATGAACGTCGCAAGCAGATTGCCAGACTCCTCGGCGGCGGTGCGGGCCGACCGCGCGGCTAACCCGGTCAAGCCGCCCTTCCTCGGCTTCGGACTGGGATTGCGCGCGCAGCATTACGATGAAATCCTGAATGGCCATCCGCCGATCGACTGGTTCGAAGTCATCAGCGAAAATTACATGTTGCCGGGCGGCCAGCCGCTCCGCGTCCTCGACCGGATTCGCGAGCGCTATCCGGTGGTGATGCACGGCGTATCCTTGTCGATCGCATCGACCGCGCCGCCGAACTTCGAATATTTAACGGAATTGAAGGACCTCGCGCGCCGGGTCGAACCGAAATGGATTTCGGATCATCTGTGCTGGACCGGCGTGCACGGCAAGAACCTGCATGACTTGCTGCCGATCCCCTATACCAGCGAGTCGCTTGACCACGTCGTCAGCCGCGTCCAGCTGGTGCAGGATTTTCTCGGTCGCGCCATCGTGCTCGAGAACGTCTCGACCTATGTGCAGTTCAACAATTCCGAAATGACGGAATGGGAATTCCTGAGCGAACTGTCGCGCCGCTCCGGCTGCTGGTTGCTGTTCGACGTCAACAACGTCTATGTCAGCGCGTTCAACCATGGTTACGATCCGCATACGTTCCTCGAGGGCATTCCGGCGGACAGGGTCGTGCAATTTCACATGGCCGGCCACAGCCATATGGGCACCCACATCATAGATACCCACGATCATCCCGTGTGCGACGACGTCTGGGACCTTTACGTGGCGGCCCTGAAGCGCTTCGGCCGCGTCTCCACCATGATCGAGCGTGACGATAACATTCCTCCGCTGGACGAACTGATCGTCGAGGTCGCCAGGACCCGGGAGATTGCCGGGCGCGTACTGCCGCCGGCCAAGGATGTTTGATGAGCGACTTCGCACGGCAGCAAAGCGAATTCCAGCGCGGTATTCTGTCCGGCGACGATACGGTTCTCGCTGAAATTCTCGACAGCCCGAAGGAAAAGCGCGAAACCCTGTACGGCGTCTATCGCTACGCTTACGGCTCGCGCCTCGTCGAAGCGATGCGCAACGAGCACGAATTGCTGCACAGCTATCTCGGTGACGAAATGTTCGACGAGATGGGCCGAGCCTATGTCGCCGCCAACCCCTCGCAGCATCCGAACATGCGCTGGTTCTCGCACGCGCTTCCCGATTTTCTGAAATCGACGGCGCCGTATAGCGAACACCGAGAGCTGTCGGAGCTTGCAGCGCTTGAAAAGGCGCTGAACGATGCGTTCGATGCCAGGGAAGGACCGGTAACGTCGCTCGCCGATATGTCGGGATTCGCGCCGGAGATCTGGAATGATCTCAGATTCGAGGCCCACCCGAGCGCGAAACGTCTCGATCTCCTCAGTAACGCTTCCGCGATCTGGCTGGCGCTGAAGAACGATGAGACGCCCCCCGATGCGGCTGCACTGAATGAGCCTTCGCGCCTTCTGATTTGGCGCCAGGACACAACCCCGATGTTCCGTGAGCTATCCGGCGAAGAGGCGATGATGTGGGGCGAGGCGACCAGCGGCATCCCGTTTGGTGTGCTGTGCTCGATGCTTGCCACCTATGACGACCCCGACGGAGCCGCGGCGCGCGGGGCCGGCTATCTGCACGGCTGGATCACATCGGGAGTTCTGTCGGGTGTCTCCGCCGGCGGGTAAAGAGGCCGGAAGCATGGTTGCCGATGCCGAACGCTACTTCATCGAACGCATGATGTGGGACGACGTCGCGCATCGCCTCAATGGCGGTGCGGCGGTGATTCTGCCTGTTGGAGCCGCGGCCAAGCAGCATGGATTGCATCTGCCGCTCAACACCGATCGTATCCAGGCTGAATGGCTGGCTGCCAGACTGGCCGGGCAGATCGATGCGCTGGTCTGGCCGACGGCCGCTTACGGCTACTATCCGGCGTTTGTGGAATATGCGGGCAGTTCCAGCCTGTCGGCGTCGACTTTCGAGGCAATGGTGTACGAGATCGCCGCGGAAATTATTCGCGCCGGATGCCGGATCTTGTTCGTGTTGAACACCGGCATCAGTACGCTGGCGCCGGTCGAACGCGCGCTGGCACGGCTCGATACCGGCGCGTTGGTGCATTTGCGCATTCACGAGGGACCGCGCTACCGGCGCGCCGCCGAACAGCTAGCCGAACAAAGTCATGGCAGCCACGCCGACGAACTTGAGACGTCGCTGATGCTGGCGCTTGCGCCCGATCTGGTCGACATGTCGCGCGCCGAAGCGAGCCCGGCCCTGAAATACGAGGCGCCCGGTCGTCTGACACCGTCAGATCCGCATTCGCCGAATTACAGCCGCTCCGGCAGCTATGGCGATCCGACATTGGCGACGCGTGCCAAGGGCGAAGTGTTGCTCGCGGCGATGCTCGATGATCTGAACGAGATGGTGATCACATCCGTAGCGGAGAGATCGGTACCCTCTGGTTCGATCCGAAGCGTGGTTCGATGAAGATCGCCAGGGGTTTTCGCTGGATCGGCCTGTCCGTCGTTTTTGCCATCGCTCTGCAAGGTGCGGGCGCGTTCCGGGCCGACGCGCAATCGGAATTCATGCGCGGCGACCGAATGCCCTATGATGCCTTCGACCGGCTCGCCAGGATCGACATCGATGTTTCCGGCGGCGTGATCCAGGTTGCGTTTGCCCCGGGCGAAATTTCATTGCCGCGGGAAAAGGTGCTGGACTGGATCAGGGCTTCGGCGAAGGCGGTCTCCGTTTACTACGGCCGGTTTCCGGTCAACTCGCTCAAACTGCTGCTGGTACCCGTCGATGGTTCGCGGGTTCGCGGCGGAACGACGTGGGCCTATCGGGGGCCTGCGATCCGCGTGCTGCTGGGTCGACAATCGGACGAGGGTGACCTGCGCCGCGACTGGGTCATGGTTCACGAGATGGTGCACCTCGCTCTGCCCTATATGGACGAACGCAATGCCTGGCTGTCGGAGGGGCTGGCGGTCTATGTCGAACCGATCGCGCGGGTGCAGGCCGGTGATTTGAGCGCCAGCGAAGTCTGGCAGGCCATGATGCGCGACATGCCCAAGGGCCTGCCGCAGGCAGGCGACCAGGGCCTCGACAATACCGGCAGTTGGGGCCGGAAATACTGGGGCGGCGCCATGTTCTGCCTGCTGGCCGATATCGAAATCCGCAAACGGACCGGCAATCGACTGGGACTGCAGGATGCGGTGCGTGGCGTGGTCGCGGCCGGCGGCAATCACGAACGCGACTGGCCGATCCAGCGGGTTCTCTCGACGGCCGACCGGGCTGTCGGCGCCGACGTGCTCGCACGGCTCCATGACGAGATGGGAACAAAACCGGTGACGCCCGATCTCGCGGGGCTTTGGCGCGAACTCGGATTGAGATTGCAGAACGGAAGCGTCGAGTTCGACGATACCGCGCCGCTCGCAGCGATCCGAACCGCGATCACCAAGGCCCGCTCCGATTGAACGGCGCCGCCGGGCTCGGGATTCCCTCCTGATCTGGGCGATCATGCCCCGGTCGTATCCTCCGCACGATTGATCTTATGCGTGTACCGCGCGACACTATGCTCATGACGATCCAGCGTGCGATCCGGAAGGACCATCCTTTCCTGCCCTATGTTTGGGCCATTTCGATTTATCTGTGTTCGCGGGTGGTGGTCGCACTCGGGTTGGTATTCTCGCAGAAATACCTGCCCATCACGGCGGCGGATTGGTCTGCGGGACCGTTCTGGTACCACCAACTGCTGCAATGGGATTCGGAATGGTATTTCAAGATCGCCACCGAGGGATATCGGTATAACGGCGATCCGACCATTCAACAGAATATCGTGTTCTATCCGTTGTATCCGATGCTCGCGCGGGGCCTCGCGGCGATCAGCGGCCTGTCGCCTGCCGATGCATTGCTGCTGGTAGCGAACCTCGCGGGGATGCTGGCCATCGTCGCGCTTTTCAAGCTGGTTCGCGAGGAATTCGGCGACCAGATCGCTCTCACCACTATCGCATTGATCAGCTTTTTTCCGATGTCGGTTTTGCTGTCGGCCGGATACACCGAGCCGCTGGAGTTGCTCCTGATCGTTGCGTTCTTTCTGGTGTTGAAGCAGGGACGCTATTTGTCCGCAGCGCTGCTGGCGGGCCTCGCAGTTGCCGACCGATCAACCGGCATTGTGTTATTTCCGGTCCTGCTCTGGGAGATGTGGCGCAATCGCGATCAGAGGCCGTTCCTGGCGGTCCTTGTGCCGTGCGTCCTTCTCGCAACGTCAGGCATCTGGCTGTTCATGATCTATCTCTGGAGCCAGTTCGGGGATCCCCTGGTATTCGCCGACGGGCAGGCGGCTTTCCATCGAGAAACGACCTTGGCTGCAAGATTGGTTGCAGCCCTCAAATTGGAACCCTTTACACGGATGATCCTCAATGACTGGAATCCGTGGGGACAGGATAGCTGGTTCACTCTGCTGTTCATTGCCCTGATCGCGGTGGGCTGTTTTCGGCTGCGCTCGTCCTGGACACTGTTCGCCATGGGTGTGTTGTTGCTGCCGTATCTGACACTCAGCGGCGGGCCGGCGGGCTTCGTTTCGATGGGCCGGTTCAATCTCGTTTCGTTTCCCCTGTTTGTCGTGGCGGCCGATCTATTGCTGCGGACGAAGTGGTTGCTGGCAGGCGTGATCGGGCTTCTCGGCGCGGCTCTGCTCATGAACACTGCGCTGTTCGCCCGGAGAATCTGGATTGGATGATCGTTGAAGAGCGGGCAGCTTACCGCTTCTCGATCTTCGTGATGGTCTTTGTCCCGCCCGTTTCGCTGACGGAGAATGTCACCCTGTCGCCGGCGTGTAGCGTGGTCAGCATGCCGGCTTGTGCCTTGAACTGCTCGGCCGCGCCGCCGGCCGCTCCGACAGTGGCACTTTCGGTGCCGCTTGGCACCGGTTGAATGGTGACGGTCCCGCTAATCCGATTGACGATGGTGACAGTTCCCGTCAGCGCTTCCTGCGTTAGCGCCACCGAACTCATGACCGTGAGCAGGGAACCCGCCAATAACGTCTGTGTCAGTCTCATCGGAATCTCCCGGATTTCGAGCATTCGGAGTTAAGCGCTGATGACCGGATTTTGTTCCCTTTCATCGAAAAAAATGAACCGCAGCCGGCGTTGACGACGATCGGAATACTGCCTCACTCCAGCGTGCAGGTCACGGTGTAAACCACGCCGTGGGGCAGGAAATCCACGGTGGCTTCCCCGCCGAGCTGGTCGCGGGCGCTGCGCTCGATCAGCCGCGAACCAAAGCCGCGCTGCACCGGCGCGGTGACGTGAGGGCCGCCGGACTCGGTCCAGATCAATCTCAATTGCCGTTTGGTGTTGTCCATGATCACTTCCCAATCCATCGCAACCTTGCCGGTGTCGTTCGACAGCGCGCCATATTTGGCGGCGTTGGTCGCGATCTCGTGCAGGATCATCGACAGCACCACCGACAGCCGCGGTGACAGCGGCACGCTCGGCCCGGACATTCGCAGCCGCTGCGGCGCGCTGAGCAGATAGGGCTGCAGCACCCGGCCGATGACGTCTTTCAGTTCCGAGCCCTCCCATTTCTCCGCGCTGAGCAGGTTGTGCGCTTCCGCCAGCGCCCCGAGCCGTCCCTCGAATTTCTCGCGCTCGATCCGGCTGGCGCTGCGAAAGGTCTGCGTGGCGATCGCCTGCAGGATCGCCAGCGTGTTCTTGACGCGGTGATTGAGCTCCTCGATCAGGAGATCATGCAGCATCTCGCCGCGGGCGATTGCCGTCGCCATCCGCACCGCGAAGGCGAGGCCGATCAGCAGCAGTAGGCCGCCGATCACGCTGGTGATCGCGAGATTGCGCCACAACGGGCCGACCAGCGAGCTTTCCGCGATTCCGGCGGCCACCGTCCAGCCGGTGAGCGAGGACCGGGCAAAGCTCGTGATCAGCGGCACGCCTTCGAGCGACACCGTCGACAGGGTGGTTTCCGGTGTGCGCAGCATGGCGGCGTATAGCGTCGGCGAGGCGCGCTTGCCGATCGTTTCCTGCGGATTGGGAATGCGCGCGAAGTTGATGCTTTCGTGGTCGAAGATCGAGATCGTCCAGTCCTGGCTCGGGCGCTGCTTTTCGATCAGGGCCTGGAAGATCTCGATCGGCGGGCTGAACGAGATCACGTTGATGACCTCGCCATCGCGAATCACCGGCACCTCGACCGTCACGATCGGCCGATTCTTTACCGCGTCCATGAACAGGCGGGAGTATTGTGGACGCTTCGTTGCGAACACCTTCTCCACGATGTCTCTATTGTTGCGCGGCGGGAGGCTCGCGGTATCCGCCGTGACCGAGGAAAACAGCTGACGGCCATCGCGGTCGGCCACCAGCACGACGCCGTCCTTGCCATACTGCTCGAGAAAACCCGTGGCGATGCGGCGGAAGCTGTCGAAATCGCGGTCCCGCATGGCATTGGTCAGCGATATCACCTGGAGGCCGCCGGCCATCCGCTGCATTTCGGCGTCGAGAACCAGCCGGATGCTGCGCACGGTTTCCAGCACGCGCTCCGTTGCGTCCCGGCGGTCCTGTTCATAGTTGTAAAACACGAGACCAACCGCGAAGACGATCAGCGGCAGCGTGGTTCCGGCCACCAGCAGGACGAGACGAACTGGCAATGAGAGTTTTGGCACGCAGATCCCGGCTCATGGCATCCGGCGCGAAAGCGCCAGATGCTCTGGAATATAAGAGAAGCCTCTGGAACCGCCAGCGGCAGCCGGGTTCCGCAGCGCCCTTGAACGCCGGGGAAAATCCGGGGGAAGCTCAGAGATTGCTGTCGGTGATGGCCGCGTACACCAAGGTGCGCAGCTCGCGCCGGATCGGATAGGCGCTCGACGGCAGCACTTGGGTCATGAAAATGGCGATCAGTTCTTCCGCGGGGTCGATCCAGAACGATGTCGTCGCCGCACCCCCCCAGGAATATTCGCCGGCGCTGCCCGGAATCAATGTCTGTGCCGGGTTGATGGTGACGGAGAAGCCGAGGCCGAAGCCGATGCCGTTATAGGTCGCCTCGGAGAACAGCGAGCGCGACATCGCCGGCAGGTCGACGCCGCCGGGCAGGTGATTGGACGTCATCAGCGCCAGGGTTTTCGGGCCGAGCAGCCTGATATCGCCGAGCTCGCCGCGGTTCAGCAGCGCGCGGCAGAAGGTGAGATAGTCTGAAACGGTCGAGCACAGTCCGCCGCCGCCGGAAATGAAGGTCGGCGGTGACAGGAACGAACTCGTCGTGGGGTCATCCTGCAGCGTCAGGCTGACCTTGAGATCGGTGCCCTGGGAGGTCATGCCGAGCTTCGCGTCGGCCGAATAGCAGGCCGCGAAGCGATGGGCCTTGGCGGCGGGCACGTGAAAGTCGGTGTCGGTCATCCCTAGCGGATCGAAAATGCGTTGCTTCAAAAACTGTTCGAACGGCATGCCGCTGATCAGGCCGACGAGATAGCCGACCACGTCGGTGGCGACGGAATAATTCCAGGCTTCGCCCGGGGAGAATTCCAGCGGGATTTTGGCGAGATCGTCGATCATCGAGTGCAGCGTGCCTGATTTGACGACCTCGCCGATCTTCATTTCGCGGTAGGCGGCATCGACATTGGAACGCTGCTGGAAGCCGTAGGTCAGCCCCGAAGTATGCCGCAACAGGTCGACGATCAACATCGGCCGCGTCGGCGGTTTGGCCAGGAAAGCCGGCACGGTCCCGGCCTGGAAAACCCCGAGGCCCTTCCACTCCGGGATGTATTTATGCACAGGCTCGTCGAGCGCGACGCGGCCTTCCTCGACCAGCATCATGAAGGCTACCGAGGTGATCGGCTTGGTCATCGAATAGATGCGGAAGATGGTGTCGTCCTTGATCGGCGCCTTGCGCTCGAGGTCGGCAAAGCCCTGCACGGCGCTGTGCACCACCTTGCCGCGGCGGTAGACCAGAAGCTGCGACCCCGGAAAGCGGCCGGCATCGATATAGCGGTGCTTCAGATGCGCATCGATACGGTCGAAGCCGGCCTTGGACATGCCGGCGGATTCGGGCGAAGCGGGGGTCGGGGCTAACATCGGAATCTCCGGGGACTGTCTCGGTCAGCCTTGATAGCCGAAAAGTCCGCCCCGTTCCAACAGCCGCTGCTTACTCCCGCTTACCCCCGGCCGGCGGCTGGTGTAGGCTTCCGCCGCAACCGCGTACCCCCCGCAGGACAGCAAAAATGCCCCAATTCAACGACACCGAACTGACAGCCGCCGTCATCAAGAGTTTCGAGGAGACGCCGGACCCGCGGGTCAAGTTCCTGATGGAAGAACTGGTGAAGTCGCTGCACGAATATGTGCGCAAGACCGATCTCAGTTTCGACGAATGGGGCTACGCAATCGATTTCCTGACCCGCACCGGCCGGAAATGCACCACGAGCCGGCAGGAGTTCATCCTGCTGTCCGACGTGCTCGGGGTGTCGATGCTGGTCGACGCCGTCAACCATCGCGAGCGCGAGGGCGCGACCGAGACCACGGTGCTGGGCCCGTTCTATGTCGGCGAACACAAGTCGATGCCGCACGGCACCGATGTCTCTCCTGATCTGCAGGGCGAACGGATGTTCGTGCAGAGCCGCGTCACCAACCTCAAGGGCAAGCCGCTGGCGGGCGTTCCGGTCGATATCTGGCACGCCGACGATGACGGCTTTTACGATTCGCAAAAGCCTGATTACGAGACCCAGGGCCCGTCATCGCGGGCGCGCTTCATCACCGACGCCGATGGTCGGTTTTTCTTCCGCACCATCCTGCCGTGCAGCTATCCGATCCCGACCGACGGCCCGGTCGGGGAAATGATCCTGCAGACCCGCCGCCATCCGATGCGGCCGGCGCATGTGCATTTCCTGGTCGATGCGCCCGGTTATGAGCCGCTGGTCACCCACGTATTCATCGAGGGCGACAAATATCTCGATACCGACGTGGTGTTCGGGGTGAAGGACGAGCTGATCGCCCGGATCGAAAAGCGCGGCGATGCGCTGATGCCGGACGGCAAGCCGGCGCCCGCGCCGTGGCATCTGATGACCTATGAGTTTCGCATGAAGCCGGGCAAGGGAACGGCGCCGAAGCCGATGCTGGCGGTTGCCGAAGACGCCTGAAAATCACCCGGCCAAGTGCCTGCTTATTTGTTGTGCGGCGCACAATATTTGACCTTTGCGCAAACTTTCGATGCAATATTGGGCATGCATATTATTTATGCAAGTAAGCTAACTATATCAAAAACATACACTTTTGATAGCCGAGCGGCTTGGCACGAAGCTTGAATAGCTTGTGCCGACGCCATTGATGCCGTCCCT
>JBKJUA010000428.1:0-8156 GCA_046590305.1 Bradyrhizobium sp. | reverse complement strand
GAATCTCGGTCCTGGGAAGGCGACGAAAGGTATCGACCCGCGAGCCAGGAGACCTGCCGTCAGCCGTGGTCACACGCGAAGATGTCGGTCGGGGAGTACAGACATTAGCTTCATCAGTGGTGCGCGAGCACACTGGTGAGACTTGGTTCGCTGTGACGTGCCACTGACGTCATACCGAGGTTGAACCATGTCTGCTATCTTCGCCACCGCCGCCCAGCGGCGTCGCACCTGCTTGCTTGCCACCACCTTCCTTGCACCTGCCCTGTTCGGCGTTTCAGCGGCAAAAGCGCAGCAAATCGCCCAGGCGCTGCCGCCGATCGAGATCACCTCGCCCGACGAAAACCGCACCCGCGCGAAGCCCAAAATCGAACAGGAACAGGGCTCGCGCCGTGTGGTGCCGAGTACCGCGCGGATCAGCCGGCCGAACGGGGCGCCCTCAGGCGGCGCGGCCACGGCCAGCGTCCCCGCCGTCCAGCAGTTCAGCGGCATCGTCGGCGCTTCGACCTCGGTCATCACGGCAGAGGAAATCAGGCAGTCACCGGCACAAACCGTGCAGGAAATCATCGCTCAGACGCCCGGCGTGCAGCTGACCAGCCTGTATGGCGGCGTCAACGGCGTGAAGACCGGCGTCGACATCAGGGGATTCGGCGCGTTTGCGACCTCCAACACGCTGGTGCTGATCAACGGCCGCAGGGTCAACGACGTCGACATGGCCGGGGTCGATTTCTCGACCATTCCGCGCGATTCGATCGAGCGCATCGAAATCACCCGCGGCAACAGCGGCGCGGTGCTGTACGGCGACAATGCCGTCGGCGGCGTCATCAACATCGTGCTGAAGAACGGCGTCGGCGGCCCGCCGGCCACGATGCGCGCCGAAGGCGGCGTCGGCTCGTTCAACGCGCGCATGGCTTCGCTCTCGGTCGCGACCAATTACGGTCCATGGTCGACCTCGTTCTACGGCAACGGCGTCAAATCCGACGGCTACCGCGTCAACAACGCGCTCGACCAGCGCAACGGCGTCGGCAGTCTCAATTACACCACGCCAGGCCTGACGGCGTTTGTCACCCTGTCCGGCGACGACCAGAAGCTGGGTTTTCCCGGCGGACGCCTGGTCGATCCCTCGATCGGACTCGATGAACTCGCCACCAACCGCCGCGGCGCCGCCACCCCTTTCGACTATGGCAACCAGCAGGGCGCCAACGCCACCGCCGGCTTCACCAAGACCCTGACGAACGGCGTCGACCTGATCGTCGACGGCGGCGTGCGGGACAAGAAGCAGCAGGCCGCCTTCTTCAATCCCTTTGGCAACAGTTACGTCGACGCGCATTTGCGGACGTGGTCGATCACGCCGCGCCTCAGCATCAAGAACGTGATGTTCGGGATGCCGTCGGCCATTCTGACCGGCATCGATTTTTACGACGCGGCCTTCCACCAGGAACGTCCGACGGACAAGGGCACGCCGCCGATCCATACCTACGACCTCGCGCAGAAAACCCTCGCCGGGTATTGGCAGCACAATATCGGGCTGTTGCCGACGACCGACGTCTCGTATGGCGCGCGAATTCAGAACACCACCCTGAGCGCAAGGGATCGTCTCAACGATCCGCCGAATTGCGCCATGTTCTTCAGCTGCGGCGCTCAGGCCCTCCCGCTGGATAGCAGCGAAACCCAGCATGCTTTGCATGCCGGTATCGAACATCGCTTCAACGAGGTATTTTCGGTGTTCGGCCGCGCCGCCCGCGCGTTTCGCACCCCGAATGTCGATGAACGCGTATCGTCAGGCCCCGCCTTCGATGCTTTCTTCAATCCCATCCCCGGCAACTTCGCTCTGAAGACGCAGACCTCGCACGACATCGAGGGCGGCTTCCGCATCAAGTCGGGCGGCTTCCAGCTGCAATCCAGCATCTACAATATGGACCTCGAAAACGAGATCCATTTCATCCCGGCGCTTTTCTACAACGTCAACCTCGACCCGACCCGGCGTTACGGCTCGGAAACCAGCGCCTCGCTGCGGCTCAACGACAGCGTGACGCTGCGCGGCGGCGCGGCCTATACCCGCGCGGTGTTTCGCGAAGGCGCCTTCGCCGGCATGGATGTCCCGCTGGTGTCACGCTACACCGCCACCGGCGGCGTCACCTGGAACATCTGGCAGAAATATCTCGTGGCCGACGCGACGGTGCGGGCCTGGAGCGAGCGTTTCATGGACAACGACCAGGCCAACACCCAGCGCCGGATTCCGGCCAACGCCACCGTCGATGTCAAGCTGAGCGGCGAATACGGCCACTTCTTCTGGTCGCTCAGCGCCAACAATTTGTTCAACGCGCTGTATTACGACTACGCGATCGCGAGCTCGTTCACCGCGGGCCGCTTCAGCGCCTATCCGCTGCCGGGCCGGACCTACATGGTGAAGGCCGGCGCGACGTTCTGAGCCGCGGGCGGGCTGCTTCTTCTCCCTCGCCCCGTTCTTCACGGAGAGAGGGTGGGGCTGAGGGGCTCGTTCAACAGTACGACTCGTGGATAGTCCCCCTCACCCGGCGCTTCGCGCCGACCTCTCCCCGCAAGCGGGGCGAGGTAAGCAAGCGCCCCGGAGCGGCTTGTCCTGACCGCAGCAGACGATATTCTTCCGGCCCAAAGGCCGGGGGATTGAGCGATGAATGCTGCGACGATCGATCTGCTGCACCGGGCGATCAGCGATCCCGACACGCAATGGAGCCTCGGCACCTTCGGCGCCATCGCCGAGTTCTCGCGCGACCCTGACGAGCCGGTCACCTTGCGGCAATCCGGCGACGCGGTCTCGGCGGTCACCGCCCGCGGCGGCATCGCCATCCGGCATCATCCGCGCAACCGGGCGCTGGCGTCCGAAAGCATCACCAAGTCAGGCTGGAACCAGCGCATCGCGCTGTGCCTCGCGGAAGCCGATGGCGCGATGGGCGCCCGAGCCGTGCTGACCGAACTCGGCGCCGACACCGAGGCGTTGCGCGCGAGCGACCGCGAGTCCGTTCTGTTCGATCTCGGCCTCGGCGCGCCGCACGCGGATTTCTGCGTGCGCATCGGTGATCCCGACACGGCGGCGGAACTGCGCCGGCACGCCGGCCGGGCGGTCTTCGAAACGGGCAATCCCGCGATGGGACTGATCCTCGCGGCCAATCCGCATCGCGTGTTCATCAGCCGGCTCGGCCGCATCGAGGTCTATCAACCGATCCCGCCGGCCACGGGCCGGAGTCCCGAGGGGCCGCATACCCATGTCCTGCCAAAGCTGCTGAAGAGCGGCCGGACCCATCCGGCAACCGAACCGATCCCCTGGGGATGGGTTCCCTGCGCGCATCTTTATCCGCCGCATCCGGCGCGCGATGGATTGGGCGAGGCCCGGCCGTTCGATCCGGCGCGCCATGATGCCTTTCAGTCTGACATCGCGCGGTTCGGCAACCCTGAATTTCTCGCCATCAAGCGGCGCGTCCAGGATGCGATAGCAGCAGAGCAGCCGCCGTCGGCGATGCCAGGGGATCGTCACGGCCGTGCCGGGATACGCATCGCGTTGCGCCAATTGAAGGCCGCCGGCCATGTCTCGCCGGTATTGCAGTCATGGCTGCAGGACTTCGATCCGGCAGGCCTCGAAACCGATGCCGACGAGGCCGACCTTCACCACGATTGAGGATTTGGCCCGAAAACCGGCCCCTTTTGCCTCCCGATCCGGCCTAAAATTGCCCGCTGGCGGCATGATGCATGGTAAGAGGAGCCCGCAGGACGCCGCACCATGATGCGCGCCGTAAAATTCGAGGCACAAGATGGATGACGAACCGAAAACCCCGGCCGAATTGAAGGAGATTCGGCTGAACCGAAGGGCCGCCCAGGATGCCGAAGGCATCAAGGCGATGGCCGATATCGCAGCAGCCGATATCGCGATACGAAAGCGGACCGCAGCCCTGCGCGAGGAGCGATTGGCGCGCGAAGCCGCCGAACGCGACAAGCCGCCGGAGCCGAAGGCCAAGGCCAAACCCAAGAAAAAGAAGACGACCTGAAATGTCAAAAGAAGATCGCGACCGCGCCGATGCGCGTTTCAACAAGGCCTCGCGTGCGGCCAACGACGCCAAGGTCGTGAAATCAGATCGCGACGTGACGACCAAAGCCGTGCTCGACAACATGGCCAGGCTGAAGGCCTTGCGCCTCGCGCGCGAAGCCACCGCACCGCCCGCGGCGGCCAAGAAGCCGCGCGCCAAGTCGTCAACGTCATCGGCCAAGAAGACGGAAGAAAAGGGCCCGGTGCTGGCGGATTGGCTGGCGGGGCGCCAGAGCGGTGGCCACCGGACCTAAGTCATTTTTGAGTGATCAGCCGCGCGTTTTTCTTCTCCGCTCCTCCCGCGAAGCGGTGGGGAGGGTTCGGGGGTGGGGGGTCTATCGGCGTATTCTTCCGCCAGCAAATTTGCTGAAGCACCCCCCACCCCTCCCCGCCACGCGCAAGAGCGCGTGGAGGGAGGGGAGTAGAAAGACACCAGAACTACACCGGCGCGGGCCACTCGATCATCGAGCGGGTCTTTGTGGCGGCGTCGTAAACCTGCACCTGAAGCATCTGGTACTGATTCTTCAACGCCATGCCCGCCTCTTCGGCGGCTTCGACGGTGGCGTGGTGCGACTTGAAGTGACCGTCCACCACCAGCGAGTAACCTTCGGTCGGCGCTTTGTCGGCGCGAATGATTTTGCGCGGCTGCTGTTCTTCGGCTTCGATCTTCGGCTTTTTCATCGGGGCTCCAGATCATGATCCGATCGGATCATGATTTCATGTCGTTGGGTTGGGCATGATGTCGGGCAAACGTGTCGCGTTTGATCCGAGGGAAAACCGGTTCCCGCGTTGCGCTTGTGCGGCGCTTCGGGTCCGGATCATGCTCGGGGTTGCGCCTCCCTTTACACCGAACACCGGAAAAAGGCAGGAAAGATTGTCCAACTGCGGCTAATATACTCATCAAGCGCGGCGAAATGAGCCGATTAGAGGGATCATATGGGCGGAACCGGCAAGAAAAACGAGCCTCCCACCAAGGACGACGGCAAACCCAAGAAGCCGCCGCCGCCGCCGGTCGAGGACGACGATTACGAGGATGGCGACATGGCCACGCCGAAACGCGATCGCCATGGCGACGACGACGAGCCGCTGTAGGAAGGTTTCCACACCCCCTCCCGTCATCCCCGCGTAACGGCATCGCCGTTATCGCTGGAGTTGCGTGCCACTTCGGCCCGCCTTGAAGGATGGCGGGTACACGCATTTCCCCTGTTCGCCGGGGCTGCCATGCAGCGGTATTCATGGACAAATAACCGCCAGCCGGTATTTTGGCGCGCCCTGCCGGGCCGCACTTCAACGGGGTTTTTTGTTCAGATATGGTCGACGTTCTCGCCGCACCGCAGCAGACCAGGAATCAAGGAAAGACGGACAGTTCGCTGCGGACGCTGGCGGCGATTTCGCTGGCCCATTGGGTCAGCCATTTCCATCTGTTCGTGCTGCCGATGCTGTTCCCGTTCCTGAAGGAGCAACTCGGCGTCGGTTATATCGAGCTTGGCCTTGCGATCACCGTGCTCGGTATCGTTTCCGGCCTGACGCAAGCGCCGATCGGCTATCTCGCCGACCACATCGGCGCCCGCAAAGTGCTGCTGATGGGGCTGACGCTCGGTGGCTTCGCGCTGATCATGCTCGGCCTCAATCTGAGCTATCCCTGGCTGCTGGTCTGCGCCGGACTGCTGGGGCTGGCCAACAGCGTCTATCATCCGGCGGATTACGCGATCCTGTCGGCGCATATGGATGAAGCGCGGATGGGCCGTGCGTTTTCGATCCACACGTTCGCGGGCTTCCTCGGCGGCGCGGTAGCGCCCGCCATCATGGCAACCCTGGTGGCGACGGTCGGCGGAACAGGTGCGCTGATCGCGGCTGGCGCCGTGGGCCTGCTGGTGGCGCTGGTGCTGATCGTCGTCGGCATTCCCGACGCCAGCGCCGCCGACCGCAAGGTCGACGGCGTGCATCCGCCGAAGCAGAGCATCCTCACGCCGGCCATCATCGTGCTGACGATCTTCTTCATGCTGCTCGGCCTGTCCAACGCCGGCATCAGCAATTTCGGCGTGGTCGCGCTGATGACGGGCTATGGCGAGTCGTTCTCGTCGGCCAATCTGGTGCTGACCGCCTTTCTCGCCTGCAGCGCCGTTGGCGTGCTGGCGGGCGGCTATCTCGCCGACCGCACCAGCCGCCATGGACGGGTCGCCGCTGCGTGTTTTGCCGTCAACGCCGTCATCATGCTGGTGATTGCGACCACCACACTGCCGTCGCTGCTGCTGACGGCGATGATGGCGGTGGCCGGCTTTCTCGGCGGCGTGATCGCGCCTTCGCGCGACATGCTGGTACGCAACGCCGCGCCGCCCGGTGCTGCCGGCCGCGCCTTCGGCATCGTCTCCACCGGCTTCAACCTGTCCGGCATCTTCGGTCCGCTGTTGTACGGCTGGATCATGGACCAGAGCCTGCCGCACTGGGTGTTCGGCGCCTCCGTCGGGTTCATGGCCCTGACCGTCCTGCTGGCGCTGGTCACCGACCGCAGGCAACCGGCCCGCGCCGCCTGATGCATTCCTGAGCCGCATCCCGGGCGGTTGACTGCATCTGAGGATCACCCATGATGCCGCAACAAATTTCTAACCAGGGATGTGATGCCATGGCTTCCAATCCAGATCTCGTGATCCGTGGCGGCAACATTGCCGACGGCCTCGGCGGCGAACTGTTCGAAGCGGATGTCGCGATCACTGATGGACGCATTACCGAGGTCGGCAAGGTGGCAGGCACCGGCAAGGAAGAGATCGACGCCCGCGGCAAACTGGTCACACCGGGCTTCGTCGACGTCCATACCCATTATGACGGCCAGGTCACCTGGAGCCAGGACATCACGCCGTCGTCGCAGAACGGCGTCACCACCGCGATCATGGGCAATTGCGGCGTCGGCTTCGCGCCGTGCAAGCCGGCGGATCATATCCGGTTGATTCAGCTGATGGAAGGCGTCGAGGACATTCCCGAGCCAGTGCTGAGCGCCGGGATCCCGTGGGCCTGGGAAAGCTTTCCGGACTACATGGAATGGCTGTCGAAGCGCCGCTTCGACATGGATATCGGCGCGCAACTGCCGCACGCCGCGTTGCGCGTCTATGTGATGGGCGAGCGCGGCGCCAACCGCGACCCCGCCACCGCGGAGGACAACCGCGCCATGGCCGCGCTGGCCGGCGATGCCGTGCGCGCGGGCGCGTTGGGTTTTTCGACCTCACGCACGCTCAACCACCGCACCTCCACCGGCGATTACACACCGACGCTGAAGGCCGGCGAGGATGAGCTGACCGCGATCGCCGGCGCCATGCACCGGACCGGCCGCAGCGTGTTCCAGTTCGTGCTTGACCTGTCGACCATCGATGAAGACCTGCCGATGATGCTGCGGGTGGCCGAAAACACCAAAATCCCGGTGTCGTTCTCGATCACCCAGAACGACAAGGCGCCGCGGCGCTGGCGCCAGACGCTCGACACCATCAACGAGGCTTCCGCGCGCGGGCTGTCGATCACCGCGCAGATCGCCGCGCGCCCGGTCGGGCTGCTGCTCGGGCTGGAGGTGTCGCGCAACCCGTTCCAGACGCTTCCGAGCTACAAGGCGATCGCCCATCTGCCGCTGGCGGAGCGGTTGAAGCGCCTGCATCAGCCCGACATGCGCGCCGCCATCCTGAGCGAGACGCCGACCGCGACCGACGATCCGCTGTTCTTCCGGCCGAACTACGACAAGATGTTTCTGCTCGGCGATCCCCCCGATTACGAGCAGCCGCCGGAAAACACGCTGGGCGCGCAGGCCCGCCGCCAGGGCCGGCAGCCGGAAGAACTGGCCTATGAGGCGATGCTCTCCGACGAGGGCCGCGGCATGCTTTACGTGCCGTTCCTGAATTACGCCGACGGAAATCTCGACGCCACCCGCGAAATGTTGTGCGATCCGAATTCGGTGCCGGGCCTGAGCGACGGCGGCGCGCATTGCGGCATCATCTGCGATGCCAGCTTTCCGACCTATCTGCTGACGCACTGGACCCGTGACCGCAGCCGCGGCGAAAAACTCTCGATCCCGTTCGTGGTGGCGGCGCAGTCGCGCAAGACCGCGCGCTCGGTCGGT
>JBKJUA010000303.1:0-17698 GCA_046590305.1 Bradyrhizobium sp. | reverse complement strand
GGAAAGCTCGGCGGCCAGGCAGAGGTTCCGGGAGTCGGAGGCACGTGGAAGGATCTCACGGATAACGTGAACTTCATGGCGTCGAATCTCACGGGCCAGGTCCGCAACATCGCCGAGGTCACGACCGCGGTGGCGAACGGCGATTTGTCCAAGAAGATTACCGTCAACGTATCCGGCGAAATCCTCCAGCTGAAGGAAACGCTCAACACCATGGTCGACCAGCTCAACGCCTTTGCCGGCGAAGTCACCCGCGTGGCGCGCGAGGTCGGCACCGACGGCAAGCTCGGCGGTCAGGCCGAGGTGCCCGGCGTCGCCGGCACCTGGAAGGATCTCACCGACAGCGTCAACTCGATGGCGGGCAATTTGACCGCGCAGGTCCGCAACATCGCCGAGGTCGCGACCGCGATCGCCGGCGGCGACTTGTCGCGCAAGATCACCGTCGACGTCCGCGGCGAAATCCTGCAGCTGAAGGAAACCCTCAATACCATGGTCGACCAGCTCAATCGCTTCGCCGGCGAGGTGACGCGCGTGGCGCGCGAGGTCGGCACCGAAGGCCGGCTCGGCGGCCAGGCCAACGTGCCCGGCGTCGCCGGCACTTGGAAAGACCTTACCGACAACGTCAACTCGATGGCCGGCAACCTCACCGGCCAGGTCCGTAACATAGCGGAAGTCACCACCGCGGTGGCGAAGGGCGATCTTTCCAAAAAGATCACGGTGGACGTCAAGGGCGAAATTCTCGAGCTGAAAAACACCGTCAACACCATGGTGGACCAGCTCAATGCGTTCGCCTCGGAAGTGACGCGCGGCGCGCGTGAAGTCGGTACCGAAGGCAAGCTCGGCGGCCAGGCCCAGGTGCCCGAAGTGGCCGGCACCTGGAAGGACCTCACCGACAACGTCAACTTCATGGCCTCCAACCTGACCGCGCAGGTCCGCAACATCGCCGAAGTGGCGACCGCGATCGCCGGCGGAGACCTGTCGAAGAAGATCACGGTCGACGTCCGCGGCGAAATCCTGCTGCTGAAAGACACCTTGAACACGATGGTCGAGCAGCTGCGCTCGTTCGCGGCCGAAGTGACGCGCGTGGCGCGTGAAGTCGGCACCGAGGGCAGGCTCGGCGGCCAGGCCGTGGTGCCCGGCGTTGGCGGAACGTTCAAGGATCTCACCGACAACGTCAATCTGCTGGCCGCCAACCTGACCACCCAGGTGCGCAACATCGCCGAAGTCACCACCGCGGTGGCGCGTGGCGATCTCTCGCGCAAGATCACCGTGGACGTGAAGGGCGAAATTCTCGAACTGAAAAACACCATCAACACGATGGTCGACCAGCTCAACGCCTTCGCCGGCGAGGTCACGCGTGTGGCCCGCGAAGTCGGCACCGAAGGCAAGCTCGGCGGCCAGGCGCAGGTCCCCGGCGTCGCCGGCACCTGGAAGGACCTCACCGATACCGTGAACTTCATGGCCGCCAACCTCACCGAACAGGTGCGCGGCATCGTCAAGGTCGTGACCGCGGTCGCCAATGGCGACCTGCAGCAAAATCTCACGGTGAAGTCGAAGGGAGAAGTCGCCGCCCTGGCCGACACCATCAACAACATGACCGAAACGCTGGCGACGTTCGCCGATCAGGTCACCAGCGTCGCCCGCGAGGTCGGTGTCGAGGGCCGATTGGGCGGCCAGGCCAACGTGCCCGGTGCTGCCGGTACCTGGAAGGATCTGACCGGCAACGTCAATTTGCTCGCCGCCAACCTGACATCGCAGGTGCGCGCCATCGCCGAGGTCGCGACCGCGGTGACAAAGGGCGACCTCACCCGCTCGATCCAGGTCGATGCGCGCGGCGAAGTGGCGGAGCTCAAAGACAACATCAATACGATGATTGGCAATCTGAAGCTGACCACCGACGTCAATACCGAACAAGACTGGCTGAAGACCAACCTCGCCAGATTCACCAACATGCTGCAGGGCCAGCGCGACCTGTCGACGGTGGGCCGTCTGCTGTTGACCGAGTTGACGCCGCTGGTGAACGCCCACATGGGCGTGATTTACCAAATCGACAACGAGGATTCGCCGCAACTGCGGCTGCTGTCGGCCTATGCCGGTGATGGCGTCAACCCACACCCGCTCTTCGTACAGTTCGGCGAGGGCCTGATCGGGCAATGCGCTCTCGACAAGCGGCAGCGCCTGGTATCGGACATCCCGACCGACGCGATCCCGATCAATTCGGCGCTGCTTCGGGTCATACCGAAGAACCTCGTGGTGCTGCCGGTGCTGTTCGAGAATCAGGTCAAGGCCGTGATCGAGCTTGCCTCGGTGAGTTCGTTCACGACATCGCAGATGACCTTCCTGGATCAACTCACCGACAGTATCGGCATCGTGCTTAACTCGATCGAGGCGACGATGCAGACTGAAGGCCTGCTGAAGCAGTCGCAACAACTCGCTGGCGAGTTGCAGACCCAGCAGAGGGAATTGCAGCAGACCAACGAACAACTCGAGCAGAAGGCCCAGCAGCTGGCTGAACGCAACGTCGAGGTGGAGCGAAAGAACCAGGAAATCGAACAGGCGCGGCGTGCGCTGGAAGAGAAGGCCACCGAACTGTCGCTGACCTCGAAATACAAGTCGGAATTCCTGGCCAACATGAGCCACGAGTTGCGCACGCCGCTCAACAGCATCCTGATCCTCGGACAGCAACTCACCGAGAATCCGGACGGCAATTTGACCGGCAAGCAGGTCGAATTCGCCCGCACCATCCACGGCGCCGGCACCGACCTGTTGAACCTGATCAGCGACATCCTCGATCTGTCGAAGATCGAATCCGGAACGGTGACGGTGGATGCGGAAGAAATCCTCACCGCCAATCTGCTGGCTACCGTGGGACGGCCGTTCCGCCACGAGGCGGACAACCGCCAGCTTTCATTCAACATCGACGTCGATCCCAACCTCGGACGCAGCATCGTCACCGATTCGAAGCGCCTGCAGCAGGTGCTGAAGAATCTGCTGTCGAATGCCTTCAAGTTCACGGCCGAAGGCGGGGTTCGCCTCAGCGTCTCGGCCGCCGTCGGCGGCTGGAGCGCCGAACATCCGATCCTGAGCCATTCGCCGGCCGTCGTCGCCTTCGAGGTTTCCGACACCGGCATTGGCATTCCCCTGGACAAACAGAAACTCATCTTCGAAGCCTTTCAGCAGGCGGATGCCGGCACCAGCCGGAAATATGGCGGCACCGGCCTCGGCCTCGCCATCAGCCGCGAACTCGCGAGCCTGCTCGGCGGCGAAATCCATCTGCGCAGCACGCCCGGCAAGGGCAGTACATTCGTGCTCTATCTGCCGATCAAATATTCCGGACCGACGGTGGCGCCGCGCGCGCCCGCCTCGACGCCATTCGGAGCACCGCCGATGCAGCAGGTTGCCGCGCAAGAGCGGGTGATCGAACCACTGCCGGACGACCGCCTCAATCTCGAACCGGGAGACACCATTCTGCTGATTGTCGAGGACGACCCGCATTACGCGCGGGTGCTGATCGACCTCGCCCGCGACAAGGGCTTCAAGGTCCTGGTCGCCGCAAGAGGGGCGGAAGCGCTGGAACTGGCAAAGCAGTTCCAGCCGGCGGCGGTGTCGCTCGACGTGTTCCTGCCGGACATGCTGGGCTGGACCGTGCTGAGCCAGCTCAAGCACAATCCGCTGACGCGGCACATTCCGGTCCAGATCATCACGCTCGACGAAGACCGTCAGCATGCGCTGGCGCGTGGTGCATTTTCCTATGTCAGCAAACCGACGACGACCGAAGGCGTCAGCGCGGCCCTGTCCCAGATCAAGGAATACGCCAGGCCGCGCCGCAAGCGCCTGCTGATCGTGGAGGACAATGCGGCGGAGCAAATGAGCATAACCGCGCTGCTCGATCACGACGATATCGAGATCGTGACCACGACCACCGGCGCCGGCGCGCTTTCCACCCTGCGCGAAAATCCCTGCGATTGCGTGGTGCTCGACCTGCGGCTACCCGACATGAGCGGTTTCGAGGTGCTCGACGAGATCCGCAAGGACGACTTGCTGTCCAACGTCCCGGTCGTGGTGTTCACCGGCCGCGAACTGTCGGTCGAGGAGGATGCCGAGCTGCACACGATGGCACGCAGCATCGTGGTCAAGGGCGTCGAGTCGCCGGAACGCCTGCTAGACGAGACGTCACTGTTTTTGCACCGTGTGATCACGGAATTGCCGATCGAAAAGCAGCGAATGCTGGAGAAGCTCAACAGTTCCGATGAGGATCTGGTGGGTCGAACCGCGTTGCTGGTCGATGACGACGCCCGCAACATCTTCGCGCTGAGCAGCGTGCTGGAACGCCGCGGCATGAAGGTGTTGACCGCGACGACAGGCAGCGAGGCGGTGACGCTGGTCGAGTCGACCCCGGAGATCGCCATCGTCCTGATGGATATCATGATGCCGCAGATGGATGGATACCAGACCATGGGCGTGATCCGCGAGAACCCGGCGTTCCGCCGCCTGCCGATCATCGCACTGACCGCCAAGGCGATGAAGGGAGACCGCGAGAAATGTCTCGAGGCCGGCGCGTCGGATTACCTGGCGAAGCCGGTCAATACCGAGCAGTTGCTGCTCGCCATCCGCATGTGGCTGCACCGCTGATGCACGACCAGATCACAGAGCACCAGAAGGTGAACATATTGCTGGTCGACGATCAGCCGGCGAAGCTGCTCGCCTACGAAGTCATCCTGAAGCAACTCAACGAAAACCTCGTTGTCGCCACTTCCGGCCGGGAGGCGCTGGAATATCTGCTCAAGAACGAGGTCGCGGTCATCCTGGTCGACGTTTGCATGCCGGAGCTGGACGGATTTGAACTCGCCGCCATGATCCGCGATCATCCGCGCTTCCAGAAGACGGCAATGATCTTCATCTCCGCCGTTCAGGTCAGCGATATCGACCGGCTGCGCGGCTACGAGATGGGCGCGGTCGACTACGTTCCGGTGCCGGTGATTCCCGAAGTGCTGCGCGCCAAGATCAAGGTGTTCACCGAACTGTATCGCAAGACCCGTCAGCTCGAGCGGTTCAATGCCGAGCTTGAAGACCGCGTGCTCGCCCGCACCGCCGAGCTGGAGGAATCCAATGCCAGGCTGCTCGAAAGCGAGCAGCGCCGCAGCCTGGCGATCGCCGCCGGCAGAATGGGATCCTGGGATTGGGACTGGGCCAATGGCGACTGGATGTGGGACGAAGGCCAGTACCGGATTTTCGGCGCCGATCCGCAAAGCTTTGCGGTGACGCCGGCCAGCGTTCAGGCGCGGCTTCACCCGGACGACATCGAGGAACTGCGCAAGGCGATGGCCCAGTTTGCCAAGGGCGTCACCTCCTACGAAGCTGAATTTCGCATCATCCGGCCCGATGGCGAGATCCGCTGGTGCGTCGGCACTGCCGCAGCCACCATCGACGAGAGTGGCCGCGTGGTGCGCGTCAGCGGCGTCACCGTCGACATCACCGAACGCAAGCATGCGGAGGAACGCCAGAACCTGCTGGCCCGGGAAGTCGATCACCGTGCCAAGAACGCGCTGGCGCTGGCGCAGTCCATCGTCCGGTTGACGCGGGGCGAAAACGTCAAGGCCTACGTTCAGTCGGTCGAGGGCCGCATCAATGCGCTGGCGCGGGTGCATACCATTCTCTCGCTGTCGAGCTGGGAGGGCGCCAAAATCGGCAAGCTGGTCGACGAAGAGCTGGCGCCCTATGCGATGGGCAATCAGATCACCCTGAGCGGTCCGGAGGTTCAGCTGCAGCCGGCAACCGCGCAGACACTGGCGCTGGCCCTGCACGAGTTGGTCACCAATTCGGCGAAGTATGGCGCGCTGTCGACGCTATCGGGCCGGCTGGCGATCAACTGGGATGTCGATGACGACCTTCTTACACTGGCGTGGCAGGAGACCGGCGGGCCGCGGGTTCAGAAGCCAACATCAAGAGGTTTTGGGACGCGGAGCGTGATCGCCAGTATCGAGTCGCAGCTCGGTGGACGGGCTGAATTCAATTGGCGCCCCGAAGGCCTGATCTGCCGGCTCTCGGTGCCGTTATCGCCGCATCTCTCTGCGCCGGAAGAGGATCCGCATCCCAGCGCCGCTCATGCATAGCGTGCGCAAGTGCTAGTCTAGGCGACGTCAGTGCTTTCGGCGATGTAGCGCGCCGAGCGCTGATACGCCGCTTCGACCGCACGGACAAGCTGGTTGGGACGAAACGGCTTCTGCAGGCATACGATGACGTCGGCCAAGCTCTACCTGCCGCGCGCAACCGGTTTCGACCACATCACCGCCGAGCAGCCGGCATCCCTAACCGTTGAAGGCGGGCACGAGGTCGTGCTTGTCGTCGAGGACGATGCGCTGGTGCGCAAATATGTCCTTACCCAGGTCGGGAGTCTTGGCCACACCATTCTGGAGGCGGGCAACGCCGCGGAAGCCCTTGTGGCCATCGACAATACCGAATGGATCGATCTGCTGTTTACCGACGTGATCATGCCTGGGTCGATGAACGGCCGCCAGCTTGCCGACGAGGCGCTGAAGCGGCGCCCGCTCTGAAGACGCTGTTTACCCCGGGTTATACCGAGAACGGCATCGTCCATCACGGCCGGCTCGACACCGGGGTCTTGCTACTCGCCAAGCCGTATCGCAAGTTCGATCTGGCGCGAATGATCAGGCTGGCGCTGGACCGTTGAAAGCATGAAGAACCTTCTCACCGATATCGCCGGCGTCCGCGTCGGTCACGCCGATGACCAGGCACTGGCATCCGGGGTCACCGCTGTCATTTTCGACAGGCCCGCGGTGGCGGCGATCGATATCCGCGGCGGCGGGCCCGGTATCCGTGAGGGCGCGGTGCTCGATCTCGAAAACACCGTCGAGCAAATTCACGGCATCGCATTGGCGGGCGGCTCGGCATTCGGGCTCGAGGCCGGCGGCGGGGTGCAAGCATGGCTCGCCGAGCACGGCCGCGGTTTTGCCATTGGCGGCGCGCTGATTCCGATCGTGCCGGGCGCGATCTGTTTCGATCTGCTCAACGGCGGTGACAAGGCCTGGGGCCGCTTCGCGCCGTATCGCGATCTCGGCTACGCCGCAGCCGCGGCGGCGGCGGAAGATTTCGCGCTCGGCAGCGTCGGCGCCGGGCTCGGCGCCACCACCGCCAACTTCAAGGGCGGCATCGGTTCGGCGGCGGCGGCCACGCCAGGCGGCATCAAGGTCGCAGCACTTGCGGTAGTCAATGCGGTCGGCAGCGTCACCGTCGGCGACGGCCCGTGGTTCTGGGCGGCGCCGTTTGAAACCGGCGGCGAACTTGGCGGCCGCGGATTGCCGCCATCCTTTACGCCGGACATGCTGAGGATGCGCATCAAGGGCGGCACATCAGCGACCTCAATGGAAAACACCACGCTGGCCGTTGTCGTGACCGACGCGGCGTTGACAAAACCACAGGCCAGACGGCTGGCGATGATGGCGCAGACCGGATTTTCCCGCGCCATTTATCCGGTGCACGCGCCGCTCGACGGCGACGTGGTGTTCGCCGCTTCTACCGGCGAAAAGCCTGTCGATCCGCTGACCGGTCTCACCGAACTCGGCATGATCGCAGCCAATGTCGTGGCCCGCGCCATCGCCCGCGGCGTTCATGAGGCGACCGCCCTGCCCTTCCCCGGCGCGGTGCCGGCGTGGAAGGATCGTTACGGATAGAGCGTTCGAGCGAACCGGACACGCCATGTCGGGAGGGAACGTTCGCCAATGTTCAGAATCTCATCCATGCGCTGGACGAGGATGCAAACGCCTGCATCTGGAGCGCGATCATCTGCTCCATGACATTGTAGGATGATGTCGCGGCTCCGGCTGCCGTTGCCTCAAATTCCGGTTTGGTGACCTGACCATCGCCGTTGGCATCGAGCTGCGAGAACAGGTCCTTGGGGGCGTCAGGCTTGCCGGCCCCTGCCGACGGGAGTGACCCGGTCATTGACTGGCTTTGCGCCGCCAGCAGCGCGTTTATCATGGCTTGCGATATCTGCGGAAACCCGTCGAGCAAGGAAGACGAAGTCGATTTTCCGGACATCGCGGTCCCGCCGAAGATATCGTCGAAGGGATCCGCGGATTCTCGGCCGAAGCCGGTGGAATTGGCTGACGACGAGTTCGATGAGGTCAGTGATCTCAGCAACTCCAGGACGGACGACGCGGTGTACGCGGAAGGCCGCATGACAGAACTCCAGCAAGACGGCTCTTCGCGACCGCCCCGGCTAACTAAACGATAGATCAGGCGCTGACCGAAAGCGAATGCGTGGCGGCGGACGAAATCGCCCGCGCCTGGCGCTCGATCATCTGCTCGATGAAATTATACGATGACGCCGCCGCACTGGATGCCGACGCGGCCGGCGCACCGGAACCGGCGACGTCTTCGCCACGATGCCCCTTGCCCTTCAGCGCCGACATCATTTCGTCAAGGCCGACCGCTCCGTCGCCATCCTTGTCCAGCTTGCCGAATACCCTGTCGGCCTGCTTGAGGTTGGTTCCGCCAGCGCCGAGCGCATTCTCGAATTCCGATTTGCTGAGCTTGCCATCGCTGTCGGCGTCGATTTGCGCGAACAGATCCTTCAGCGCATCCGACCGGCTGGTGGACGACGATGCGGCCGATCCCGTTGTTCCCTGGCTTTGCGCCGCCAGCAGCGCGCTCATCGTGGCCGGCATTATCTGCGAGCTGCGACCCGCTCCGGACCTGGCCGGCGAGGCTTCCGACGCTGTGCTGCCACCAGAGAGATCGAACGGGCTCTTCGGTTCCTGCTTGTTGCCGGCGGATTGGGATTTCGACGCTGTCAGCGATTTCAGCAGGTCCAGTGCGGACGTCGCGGCGCCAAGGGCGTGCAGCATGACCAAACTCCGACAAATGCCGCACAGCGCGGCCTGTTACTTCAATGCCGATGGATCAGCAAACTCCGTGCCATCTCGGAAAGCCAATAAAACCCGGGTTTTTGCAGCGGGCGTGCCCGGATCTTCCCGGCAATAGATGCCGTCGCGGCAGATTTTTCCGGCCCAGCCGCCCGCATTTGCCCCCGGACTTGGCGCATGTTACGCGGAGCCGTTCCGCCCCACGTTGCAACTGCCCGGGAAGCGCACATGTCTCAGCAATTTGCGTCACGCCCCCTCGTCATCGCACCGTCGATCCTGGCGTCGGATTTTTCCAGGCTGGGCGAGGAGGTCCGCGCCGTCGATGCGGCCGGCGCCGACTGGATCCACCTCGACGTGATGGACGGGCATTTCGTGCCCAACATTTCCTACGGCCCCGACGTCATCAAGGCGATGCGTCCGCACACCAGAAAGACCTTCGATGCGCATCTGATGATTTCACCCTGCGATCCCTACCTCGAGGCTTTTGCAAAAGCCGGCTGCGATCACATCACGGTGCATGCCGAGGCCGGCCCGCATCTGCATCGCTCGTTGCAGGCGATCCGCGCCCTCGGCAAGAAGGCCGGCGTCTCGCTCAATCCGGGCACGCCGGTCTCGGCCATCGAATATGTCATCGACCTGATCGACCTGGTGCTGGTGATGTCGGTCAATCCCGGCTTCGGCGGCCAGGCTTTTATCCCGTCCGCGCTGGGCAAGATCCGCGACATCAGGGCGATGACCGCGGGACGGCCTGTTGACATCGAGGTCGATGGCGGTGTCGGGCCTGACGTAGCGGGCGCACTCGCCGCGGCCGGCGCCAACGCCCTGGTCGCGGGCTCGGCGGTGTTCAAGGGCGGTACCATGGAAAGCTACAAGGCCAATATTTCCGCGATCCGCCATGCGGCGGCGCTGGCGCGCGGCGAAGCGATTTAGCCTTTCATCAGGCTATCCCGGGATCGAACAATTTCCTGCGTTGCCGCGACCAACCGGCATGGGCATGGATGAAGTCAGGTCGACGCTGTTTGCGGCAGGCCTGCGACGGCTGCTGATCAGAACGCTGCAACCCGGCGAGCGCGTGCTGTGGCAGGGTCAGCCCGACGCCGTCGCCGACATGATGATGTGGCGGGGCTGTGGTGGGTCGGATTTCCCTGGCTGATCCTCAGCGCCCTCGCGGTTTCCGGGGGATGGATCGATCAATCGGCGACGTTCTTTCTGATGTCCCGTACCATCCTGGTCGCGGCGCCGCTGGTGATGGCGCTGTACGACCTGCAGACGCTGTGCGTGATCACCGATCGCCGTGCGCTGATCCTGCACACGGCCTGGGGCCGGCGGACCGCGACCGGAACCGCCTTCGAGGACATGGACGCCACTTTCGAGATTCCCGACATCAGCCGCGGCGCCGGCCACCTGAATTTCGCGTCGGGGGTTTCGACCCGTTCTCCCGATGCCGATTACGCCGGGCGCTACGGCTTTCGCTGCATTCCCAACGCTGACCGTGTCCGGGATATTCTCGAGCGCGCGCGAGGCGAGATTGCGCCGCGCCGTTCCCGGAAGAATTCGTAGGGTGGGCAAAAGGCGCGCGAGCGCCGTGCCCACCATCTTCACCTCAGTGGACACACCAACGGGCGCGCATTCGTGCGACCGTAGGCTTTGCCTACCCTACGATTCCCTGTCCGTCTGTTCCCAGTTCCGGCAGCACCGCCAGTCGCGGCGGCCGCACCACGGTCACGCTGCAACCCGCCTCGGTCGCCACTTGAGCAGAGACGCTACCGAGCAACTTGCGCACCAGCGAACTCCGGCGCGCGCCGATGACGATATGATCGACGTGATTGACGGCGGCAAACTCCAGGATCGCCGCCGCGGGATCCATCGCTTCCAGCACATGGACCGTGAGCCTGCTATCGTCGAGCTTCAGTGGCGCCGCCCAGTGCCTGAGCGCCACCATCCGGTCGATGTGCTTGTTGTTGCCCTGCTCGTCGAGCGTCTTGTCGATGGTGACGCGGCTGAGTTTGAGCACGTTGAGGCACGCCAGCCGCGCGGAAGGCAGCGTCGCCAGGATTCGCCCCGCAGTGACGCGCAGCGCCTCGTTCAGCTCATCCGCCCCCTCCGCGGTATCGAGCGCCACCGCCACGATGGGACACGACGCCAGCTGCGCGGCGAGATCCGCCTTAGGCCTCGGCTGCGTCAGCTCGCGGTTGAAACGGCGGCGCATCACCGTGCGGAAGGGATCGCGGTCCCGACGCTCCGATCGCGCGGTCAGCTTTACCTGGTCGGGATGAGCGAGTTCGAACGCCAGTTGCGACGCGGTGGGATAACGCCAGACCGGCTCGATCTCCAGGCAGCGCAGCACCACTTCCTGCAGCCACGGCGGGTAGCCCGGCTTGAGTTTGAGCGGCGGGTAGGGATCGCGCCACAGCCGCCGCCGCATCCCGCGCAGGGTCTCGCTCTCGCCGAACGGCCGCACCCCCGTCGTGAAGAAGTACAAGAGCACGCCGAGCGAAAACAGGTCGCTGCGCGGATCGTCGCGCACGCCGAGCAGGCGCTCGGGCGCCATGTAGGGTGCGGTGCCGTAAGGCAGCCGGAATTCTTCCTGCAGCAGATCCGGCAGCTGGTTGTGATGCGACAATCCGAAATCGATCAGCACCGCCTCGCCGGAGGGACGGAACATGATGCTGCTCGGCTTGATGTCGTGATGGATGACGTTCTGCGTATGCAGGTCGGCCAGCGCGGTGGCGATCTTGCCGGCGAGGGCCCTCGCCTCTTCACAGGAGATCGGCAGCTCGCTCACGCGTTCGTAAAGGGTTTTGCCAGGAATCCGCTCGATCACGACATAGGGCTGCCGCGCGAAATCGCCTGCCCCGAAACAGGCCGGCACATGCGGTCCCGACAACCGCGGCATGATCATCTGCTCCATCTCGAAGCCGACGATGGCAGCGGGATCCTCGCCCTCGGAAACCCTCGGTATCTTCATCAGCATCGGGGTGTCGCTATCGGGCCAGGTCACGCTCCACAGCGTCGCCATGCCGCCGCGATGGACGCACTCCCGGATGGTGAAGCCGTCGATGACGGCGCCCGGCTCAACCGATGTTTTGGCCATCGCTTACCTTCCGACCATCAGCCGGTCGGCCAGCCAGAGCGGCAGACCGTTGTCGCGAATCCGCTGCGCCGCAGCCTCGACATCGTAAGGCACCCGGCAATAGGTGAGCTCCCGGGCCTCGGTATCGAGCATCGCGAACGCGGCCGCCGGATTGCGGTCGCGCGGCTGCCCGACCGAGCCGAGAACGGCGAGCCAGCGCCGCCCTCCCATCAACTGCACCGGCACTCCCGCGGTCGGTATGAAGCTGGTCATTTTTGCGGCCGCGGACATCGAATAGAGCGACGGCAGATGGATGTGTCCGCAGAAGGTGACGTGGGCATCGGTCGCCGCGATGCTGCGCGCGGCATCCGCCGTGCTCTGGACGTAGCGCCATCGCTCGGGAGAGCTTGCTCCCGAATGCACATAGAGGCGATCGTCTTCCTGCAGCGTCATCGGCAATTCCGCGAGAAAGCGCCGATGCGCCGCGCTCAGCCGCCCGCGAGTCCATTCGATCGCCGCCTGGGCTTCGGCATTCATGATTTCGGAGGGCGCGCTGATGGCATTGTCGTGGTTGCCGCGCACGGCCATGGCGCCATCGTTGACGAGGCCCATCACCGTCTCGACCGTCCATTCCGGATCGGCGCAATAGCCGACATAGTCGCCGAGCAAAATCATCCGCTGCGCGCCACGCGCCCGTGCAAAGTCGAGGCACGCGGAAAACGCCTGCCGGTTGGCATGGATATCCGCAAAGACAGCCAGCAGCACGATTTCCTCCGCCTGCATGATATCCGTCGGGCGAGCGTCCGGCCTGATGCATATCAAACACCACAGCCTTGTGGGCTTGCAATCGCGCTGAAGGCCGCAGTCGGAACGGTTGGCAGGGTGGGCAAAGGCGCACTTGCGCCGTGCCCACCATTTTCTTCGTTGACCGTCATGGTGGGCACGCGGAGCCTGTCATCGGGCGCGCTTTCGCGCGACCCGTTGGCTTTGTCCACCCTACGAACCGTCTAACGCTTACGCGGCGCTTCCAGTCCTCTCAGCAGCAACGCCAGTACGGCGTCGATCCGCTCGGCGAATGCCGGTTCGCTCCATTCCTCGGAATGGGCGGGATGATGGAAGCGGATGGTGGCGTCGAACACCGCGCGCGAGGTCGCCTTGACGTCGGCGATCTCGAACGCGCCCTCTTTCACGCCGTCGGACAGGATATGCTCGACCTGATCGCAGAGGCATTCCTTGTGTGAACTCACCGCCTGACAGGCCTCCTGCGCCAGCGTCAGGTAGGTCGCGAACATCTCGGGGTCGTCGGACAGTTTCCTGTGCTTGGCCGCAAACAGCGTGCGCAGCCAGCGCTCCAGCCGGGCCGGCGCCGGTCCCGGCCCTTCCACGATCTTCTGCAGCGGCGCGTTGAAGCGGTCGAGCCAGCGTTTGGCGACGGCCTGGCGCAACGAGGCCTTGCTGGGAAAATGCCGGTAGACGCTGCCATGGCTGACATCGAGTGCGCGGGCGACATCCACCACGGTGGCTTTCGCCAGCCCGAAACGGCGCAAAACGTCCTCGGTGACTTCGAGGATCCTCTCGGGGGTCAGAACTACATTCTCGTTCATGCGCGCACCGTCTGCTTCCAGTCGTCGTGGCGGGCGGCCATTGCCGCCCCTTTTAGCGGGCTAAACGGCTGGCCTGCGCTTCAAGATGGCGGGCAACCTGGGCGTCGAGCCAGCGGTGGATGTGTCGGAAAAAATCAAAGATCTCGATCGTCATGGCTAAGTCCTCTGCACTTCCTCGGGCCCGCGGTCGATCGGCCGGCGGACCAAGGTGACGCCCATCAGCGGCGTGACAAGCGATATAGCCTATCTCGCTGACAGATAACAATATCTGTCATTCAATGTTTCGTGATTGAGGACCACCCCGGCTGAGCCGCTGGGCGTCTCTCTTCGCCTCCAGCCGGGCCGAGGTTTGTCTCACCGGGGCGGCTCTGCTAAAGCGCGGCGTAAAAACAATCGGCCGGGAATCGCGCGCGATCCCCCGCTTTGCTCGCCCGGAGTCCTCGATGATCCCCCGCTATACCCGCCCGGAAATGGCCGCCATCTGGGAGCCGCTGACCCGTTTCAAGATCTGGTTCGAGATCGAGGCCCATGCGTCGGACGCCCAGGCCGAACTCGGCGTGATCCCGAAAGAGGCCGCCAAAACCATCTGGGCCAGAGGCAAGGACGCCCAGTTCGATGTCGCGCGGATCGACGAGATCGAACGCGAGGTCAAGCACGACGTCATCGCCTTCCTCACCCATCTCGCCGAATTCGTCGGTCCCGATTCGCGCTTCGTGCACCAGGGCATGACCTCGTCCGACGTGCTCGACACCTGTTTCAACGTCCAGCTCACCCGTGCCGCGGATATGCTGATCGCCGACATCGACAAGGTGCTGGCGGCGCTGAAGAAGCGCGCCTTCGAGCACAAGATGACGCCGACCATCGGCCGCTCCCACGCCATCCACGCCGAGCCCGTCACGTTCGGCCTGAAGCTGGCTGTCGCCTATGCCGAATTTTCACGCGCCCGCGAGCGCCTGGTCGCCGCGCGCAAGGAAGTCGCGACTTGCGCGATCTCGGGTTCGGTCGGAACGTTTGCGCATATCGATCCGCGCGTCGAGGAGCATGTCGCCAAGGCGATGGGCCTCGCGGTCGAACCGATCTCGACGCAAATCATCCCGCGCGATCGCCACGCCATGTATTTTGCGACGCTCGGCGTGATCGCCTCGTCGGTCGAACGCCTCGCCACCGAGATCCGGCATCTGCAGCGCACCGAGGTGCTGGAAGCCGAGGAATTCTTCTCCGAGGGCCAGAAGGGCTCCTCCTCGATGCCGCACAAGCGCAACCCGGTGCTGACGGAAAACCTCACCGGCCTGTCACGGATGGTGCGCGCCTATGTGACGCCGGCGATGGAAAACGTCGTGCTGTGGCACGAGCGCGACATCTCGCACTCCTCGGCCGAACGGATGCTGGCGCCCGACGCCACGGTCACGCTCGACTTCGCGCTGAACCGGCTGGCCGGCCTGATCGAGAAGCTGGTGATCTATCCTGAAAACATGCAGAAGAATCTCGACCGTCTCGGCGGCCTGATTCATTCGCAGCGGTTGCTGACGGCGCTGACCCAGAAGGGTTGTTCGCGCGAAGACTCCTATCGCCTCGTGCAGCGCAACGCGATGCCGGTGTGGCGCGGCGAAGGCGACTTCGAGACGCTGCTGAAAAACGATACCGAGCTGAAGAAGTATCTCAGCGATGCCGCGATCTCCGAGCAGTTCGACCTCGGCTATCACTTCAAGCACGTCGATACGATCTTCAGGCGGGTGTTCGGCGAAAGCTGAGCGTAATCATGGGAAGCGTCCTCGCCGTCAGCGCCCGCAGCGGCCATCACTTCAGCAAGACGCCTGCCTTGAGCATTCGCCTGCTCCGGGGATTGGGCGTGGCCGGCGACGCCCATATGGGCGAGACGGTCAAGCACCGCTCCCGCGTCCGCCGCGATCCGACCCAGCCCAATCTGAGGCAGGTACATCTGATCCACGCTGAGTTGTTCGACGAATTGCGCGGCAAGGGTTTTGTCGTGCAGCCGGCCGACCTCGGCGAGAACGTCACCACCTCGGGCATCGATCTGCTGGCGTTGCCGGCGGGAACGCGGCTGCATCTTGGCGAAAGTGCCGTGGTCGAGATCACCGGGCTGCGCAATCCTTGCATCCAGATCGACGATTTCCAGAAAGGCCTGATGGCGGCGACGCTGGACCGGGATGCCGAGGGCAAGCTGGTCCGCAAGGCCGGCGTTATGGGCATCGTGATTGCGGAAGGCGACGTCAGGTCGGGCGACGCGATCCGCGTCGAACTACCGGCAGAGCCGCACCGTGAGCTGCATCCGGTGTAAGGTCAGGCAAGCCGAAGCGGCTAGCCCAGAAACGGCACGAATCCAACAGAACAGGTTCTATATTACCATATTTTAAGTCATTGTATTTGTGATATTTTACGTAGTCTAATGAACCAACCTTCCATTGCATGGGGTTGTTTTCGATATTTTGCTTGGGAGCGAGCACCGGGTTGGCTCTCTGCGGCTCAATCAGACGTCCGATAACAACTGAATGATAATGCGAGATCGGCTAGAAACACGGCGTGACAGCACCTCCGACGATTCTGGTTTTCGATTCCGGCCTTGGCGGGCTCACCGTATTGCGTGAAATCGTCAGGGCGCGGCCCGACGCGCATTATGCCTATGTCGCCGACGACGCTTTCTTTCCCTACGGCCATCATGGCGAGGACGAGATCATCGCGCGCGTCGTGCCGCTGATCGGCGAATTGATCGCCGCGCATACGCCCGACCTGGTCGTGATCGCCTGCAACACCGCCTCCACGCTTGTCATGTCGCATCTGCGCGAGCAGTACAAAGTCCCCTTTGTCGGAACGGTACCCGCGATCAAGCCGGCCTGCGCCAGTTCGAAGACCAAGCGCGTGTCGGTGCTGGGCACCAGGGGCACCGTGAAGCGCGAATACACCCGGGCGCTGATCCGCGATTTCGCGCAAGGCTGCGACGTGACGCTGGTGGGTTCGGCGGATCTCGCCTCGCTGGCGGAATCGGCATTGAGCGGCGAAGAGGTCAGCGACCGCGCGATATCGGCCGAACTCGCGCCATGCTTCATCGGCAACGGCGCGAGCGATCCGCATCGAACCGACACCGTGGTGCTGGCCTGCACCCATTATCCCCTGCTGATGGATCGGCTGATCAGGCTTGCGCCGTGGCCGGTGGACTGGATCGACCCCGCGCCCGCGATTGCCCGGCGGGTTTCGGATTTGCTCGGCTCGCCCGGCAGCGAATCAGACCACACCGGCGCCGAAATGATCTTCACCTCGAAGCGCCCGCATACGCTGAGCCGGGCCCTGATGCCGTTTTTCGGCGGACGCGTCCCGGCTTGAACTCATATTGAACTTTTCGGCGTCGCGGCGCGCTGCTAGCTTTTCGCAGCCTCGACCAACCAATTCCATGGAGCTTCGCATTTGTCGCAAGCCGCGCCTGCACCGCTGAACCGTCTCCGCAAGCTGTGGCAGGAGGGGCGTCCGACATTTGGCGCGATTGCGACCATTCCCTCGATCCAGACCGTGCAGATCATGGCGCGCTCCGGGCTCGACTGGATCATCGTCGACCTCGAGCACGGGCCGATCGATCTCGGCTCCGCGCACGCGATGATCACGGCCACCGCAGGCACGCCATGCATCCCGCTGGCGCGGATTGCCGCCAACGAGCCCTGGCTGGCGAAGGCGCCGATGGACATCGGCGCGCTCGGCATCAATTTTCCGATGATCTGCAGCCGAGAGGAAGCGGAGAAGGCCGTGCGCAGCGTGCGCTATCCGCCGCGCGGCGACCGGCTGTGGGGGCCGTTCCATGCCCCGTTCCGCTGGGGCGTCTCGATGCCCGACTACATGGCGACCGCCGACGACGACATGATCTGCATGATCACGATCGAGCATGTCGATGCGGTCGAGCGCATCGACGAGATCATGGCTACTCCCGGCATCGACATCGCGGTGATCGGCCCCGGCGACCTCGCGACATCCATCAACAAACGCGGCCGCATCGACGATCCCGACGTGCAGGCGCTGATGGCGCGCGCCGAGGCCGGCATCCTCAAGAGCGGCGTGCCGATCGGCGGGGTGGCGCGCACCGCCGAACAGGCCAACGCGATGATCGATCGCGGCTACCTGGCGCTGGCGCTCGG
>JBKJUA010000087.1:0-10393 GCA_046590305.1 Bradyrhizobium sp. | reverse complement strand
CGAGCGGGCATAGCCGAAGGCCATGTAGCCGCAGGCCTGTTCGTGCCGCGCGCCGATCACTTTCAGCTGCGCCTGATGGAAGCCGTCGAACAGGCCGTAGATCTGTGCGCCGGGCAGGCCGAACACGGTATCGACGCCGTGCGCGACCAGGCCGCTGACAATCGCTTCACCGCCGGAACTCACCGTCATGGACTTGTCCAATCGCTCGCCAACAAATTCATCGGGCCTCGTCGATCACACCGTTGCGCAAGGTCCCGACACCATCCGCCTCGACCTCGACGACGTCGCCGGGCGCAAGAAAACGCGGCGGATCGAACCGTGCGCCGGCCCCGGTTGGCGTCCCCGTGACGATGACGTCGCCCGGCACCAGCGTGGTGAAGGTCGAGAGGTAGTTGATCAGATAGCGGAAGCCGAAGATCAGCCGGCCGGTGCGGTCGTCCTGCCGCGTCTCGCCATTGACCCGCGTGGTCAGCCGGATGTCGGCGATCTGAGCTTCATCGGTGTAAGGCACGATCCACGGGCCGAGGCTGCCGGTGGAATCAAAATTCTTGCCCTGCGTGACATTGAACTTGGCATGTCGGACCCAGTCGCGGATGGTGCCTTCATTGCAAAGCGTGACCGCGGCGATGTGATCCAGCGCGGTCTTCTCCGGAATGTGTCTTCCGGCCTTGCCGATGATCAGAACCAGTTCGCCTTCATAATCGAGCTGGCTAGATGCGCGCGGGCGCATTAGCGGCGTGCCGTGGCCAACGAAGGAACGCGGCGTGCGCATGAACATGCTGGGATATTTCGGGGTGTCCTGGCCGTCCTTGTATTCGGCGTTACGGTCCGGGTAATTCACGCCGATGCAGATGATTTTTTCCGGTGCCGGGATCGGTGGCAGCCAGGTGATCGCATCCAGCGCATGATCCGGCTGATGGCGCGCGGCCGCTTCCGCCAGTTTTGGCAAGGCGTCCGCGGCGATCGCCTCGCGCAGCGTCGGATAGTCTTTCGCGAATCTGGCGGAGAGATCGACCATGCCGCCCTCGACGACCGCGCCGTACCGGTGCGAGCCGTCGATGGAGTAGGTCGCGAGGCGGGGAGGTGTCATCAGGTTTCCGGACTCAGTCTGCAATGGTGACATCGGCGACGAACAGCGGCTCGCGCATGGACTGGCCGACGAAGGGCGAGCCCTGTTCGAACCAGGAGCGCGGCGCCGGCGCGCCCCACAGCGTTTGGCGGCGGGGATCCTTCAGCGACCAGCGCAGCGGTTCGTGGTCGTGATCCCCCGTAAAGTAGTCGCTGGTGTAGAGCTCCAGCCGGTGACCATCGGGATCGCGGACATACAGAAAGAACGCATTGGAAATGCCGTGGCGGCCGGGGCCGCGCTCGATATTTTTCAGGTATCCACTGGAGGCCATCACGTCGCACAGATGCAGAATGTTCATCGCGGTCGGCACCCAATAGGCGAAATGATGCAGGCGAGGGCCCTTGCCGTTGGTGATGGCAAAATCGTGCACATTGCCCTTGCGATGCATCCACGCCGCTGCGATGCGACCGTTCGGTCCGTCTTCCTCACCATATTCGGTGAGGCGAAAGCCGAGCCGCGCATAGAAATCGACGGTGTCCTGCACTTCGGCCGCGAACACATTGAAATGGTCGAGCCGCTGCGGATGGCAGCCCTTGTAGAGATCGTAACGGCGCAGCAAATGCGGCCGCTTATCCATCGCGGCATAGAGCTCGATCTGAAAGCCGAAGGGATCGGTGAAGTGCAGGGTGCGGCCCTGGAACGGTTGCTCGGCGAAGGCGTAGGTGACGCCGGCCCCGGAAAAAAATGCAGCGGCCTTGTCGAGGTCGCCCTCGTTGCCCACCTTGAACCCCAACCGGTTGCAGGCCGCCGTCGGAGCCTTGCGCAGCACCAGCGAGTGATGCTGATGCTCCTCGCTGCCGCGCAGGTACACCGCTCTGTCGTCGTGGTCCTCGACATGCAGTCCGACGGTGGTTTCGTAGAACTCTCGGGAGGCCTTGAGGTCGGTCACGTCGAGCACGACGTGGCTGGAGCGGATGATGTCGAAGGGGGGATCGAAGGTGTGGGTCGGGACGGGCATGCGAGGTCCTTGTTGAGTTCGTCATTCCGGGATGGTGCGCAAGCACCAGACCCGGAATCTCGAGGTTCCGGGTTCGCGTCTCCGACGCGCCCCGGAATGACGGCTGATCTAGATTCCCAGCTTCTGAATCTTGTGCGTGCCCCGCGCCAGCGAGACGTGCTTGGTTTCCATGTAGAAGTCGAACGAATAGTCGCCGCCGTCGCGGCCGATGCCGGATGATTTCATGCCGCCGAACGGGGTCGGCAGGTGGCGAACGTTCTCGGAATTGAGCCAGATCATGCCGGCCTCCAGCGCATCGGCGACGCGCAGCGCGCGGCCCATGTCGCCGGTCCAGACATAGCCGGTCAGGCCATACTGCACGCCATTGGCGATTTCGATTGCTTCGTTCTCGTCACGGAACGGAATCACCGTCAGGAACGGGCCGAACACCTCCTCCTGCGCGACGCGCATGTTGGCATGCGCGCCGGTGACCAGCGTCGGCTGCACATAATGCCCGCCGCCGGGGCCGTCATGCGGCTTGCCGCCGGCCGCAATGGTCGCGCCGTCCTTCCGGGCAACGTCGAAATAGGAGCAGACTTTTGCAAGATGCCGCTCGTGGATCAGCGGCCCGATTTCGGTCGCGGGATCGAGCGGATGGCCGACCTTCAGCGCCTTCACCCGAGCGGTCAGCTTCTCGATGAATTTTTCCGCGATGCCCTGCTGGATCAAGAGTCGGCTCGACGAGGTGCAGCGCTCGCCGTTCAGCGAGTAAATCATGAACACCACGGCATCGAGCGCGCGGTCGAGGTCGGCATCGTCGAATACGATCACCGGGTTCTTGCCGCCGAGTTCGAAATGCACGCGCTTCAGCGTCGGTGCACCCTGCGCCATGATTGCGGATCCCGTGGAGCTTTCGCCGACAAAGCCGATCGCCTTGATGGCGGGATGCTCGGTCAGCGCCTTGCCGGCTTCCTCGCCGATGCCGTGCACGGTGTTGAGCACGCCGTCGGGGAGGCCTGCTTGCTTGACCAGTTTCGCCAAAAGGTCGGCCGTGACCGGCGACCATTCCGCGGGCTTGTGCACGACGGTGCAACCCGCCGCGAGGGCAGGGGCGATCTTCCAGGTCGACAGCATGAACGGCGTATTCCACGGCGTGATGACGCCGACCGGGCCGATCGGCACCCGGGTGGAGATGTTCCAGTGCTCTTCACCGGGTGTATTGAGGCCGTCGCGCGCTTCGGCGCATCGATCGGCGAAGAAGCGGAAGTTTTCCGCGGCCCGGATCGCGGCCTTGGCCATGAAGCGGTGGGCCTGGCCGGTATCGATACATTCGAGCACGGCGATATCGTCGGCGCGATCCTCGATGGCGTCGGCGACGCGGTGCAGCAGCTTCTTTCGCATCGGCGCCGGCAAGTCGCGCCAGGCCTTGAAGGCCTTTGACGCCGCCTTCGCGGCGCGATCGATATCCTCCGCGCCGCCGCGCGCGACGGTCGCCAGCACCGCGCCATCGACGGGCGATCTGGTTTCAAAGCTCTCGCCCGAGACCGACGGCTCGATCTTGCCGTCGATCATGTGCCCGATGCCGTCGGCCCGCAATTGCTTCAGCAGGGGGGCTGCGCGCTCGCGGTTGGCGTAAAACACGTCTTTCGGCGTGGCCTTATCCATTGGTTGTCTCCACTTTCAGGGCGTCGTGGATGTTGTTGCGCTTCCAGCTGGTTGCCTTGTCGTTGATCTGCATGTCGAACGACAGCGCGAATTTGCTTCCGGCGAATACCGGATCGAGATGGTCCGAGAGCGCGCGGAAAATATGCTCGCCAGCCTTTTTGCGCGCGGCGAGGTCACGGCCCTCGCCAAGCCGCAGCACCATCGCGAGAAAGCCGTGCTGCGGGTTGCCGTCAGCGATAGCGTAATGCTCGCATTTGATGGCGCGAACGCGAATCCCTCCGAGCGGAAAGATCCCGGTTTCCACCGCGGCCTTGCGGACCAACTCGACGATCCCGGTCATCTCGACGCGCGCGTCGAGATTGGCGGAATATTCGATGGTGAAATGCGGCATGTCCTGTCTACTCCAACGATTCTGCCTGGCTTCAAGCGAAGTAGCAGCTCACGGTGCCCCAAGGACCATAGTCGGCATGAATCGTGTCGCCTTTGCGGGTCTCGATCGGGCGGATGAACGATCCCGCCAACACCACTTGGCCGGCTTCCAGCGCCAACCCATTGGCGGCGATCTTGTTGGCGAGCCAGGCCACGCTGGTGGCGGGATGGTTGAGCACGCCGGCGGCGAGGCCGGTCTCTTCCAGCTGGCCGTTGCGGTAGCACAACGCGCCGATCCAGCGCAGGTCGGCATCCCCGGGTCGTAACGGTCGTCCGCCGAGCACGATCCCGGCATTGGCCGCGTTGTCGGCGATGGTGTCGAAAATCTTTCGCGTCGACTTTGTCGCGGGATCGACCCGCTCGATCCTTGTGTCGAGGATCTCCAGTGCGGGAACGACGAAGTCGGTGGCATTGAGCACGTCGAACATGGTGCAGTCAGGACCCGACAGGCGCTGCTTCATGATGAAGGCCAGTTCAGCTTCCACGCGCGTGCCGATAAATCGGTCCGAGGGCACGAGGCCGCCATCGGCAAAGAACATGTCGTCGAGCAGGATACCGGAATCAGGCTCGTCGATATTGAGCGCGCTCTGCATCGCCTTCGAGGTGAGGCCGATCTTGTGGCCCTTGACGATTCGGTCCTCGGCGACCTTGATCGCAACCCATGCCTTCTGGATCGCATAGGCGTCTTCAAGCGTGATGCCGGGATGATCCAGCGACAGCTGCCGGATCTGCCGGCGGGTCTTTTCCGCCTGATGCAGCCGCTCGGCGGCGCTGCGGATTTCGTCTGCGGAAAGGGTCATGCCAACCAGCGAAAAAGAGGATGCCGAAAACTGATTAACATGTTAAATGGTTCGGTGCAAACTGATTTGCTGCTTTGCTGCAGCGCAAACCTGGAGCATCCAATCATCATGGCGCGGAAGCAATCGGCCAAAAATTCCGGATCGGGTCCGGCGGGCGTAGCCGCGCGGCGGGTGCCGATGCGGGACTTCTCCCGTTCGCTGCCAATGTCGCTGCTGCGCGCGCGCGAGGCGGTGATGCGGCAGTTTCGTCCCTCGCTGCGCCATCACGAACTGACCGAACAGCAATGGCGCATCCTGCGCGCGCTGGCCGCGGTCGAGACCATCGAGGTCACCGAACTGGCCCGGATCGCGTTTCTGCTGGGACCCAGCCTGTCCCGCATCCTGCGCGACCTCGAAGCGCGGGACTTGATCGAGCGCCGGGTTGCGGAAGCCGATCAGCGTCGCGCCGTGGTGTCGATTTCGGCTGACGGCCTCAAGCTGATCGAAGCGGTGGCGCCGTCGTCGGAAGCCATCTATGCCGCCATTACCCGACGTTACGGCGCCCGCAAGCTCGCGGAATTGCAGGACATGCTGCATGCGCTGGAAAACAGCCTTTCCGCGATGGAAGTGTCGGAGGAAGACAGTGCCGAGGCGGACCAGTAAGCGCAAATTTGCATGATGCTACCGGCACGATGCATAGCGGCCGGGCAAATCATCGCAATCGCGCCCGATGCCGGTGGAGGCCATAGACACGCCCGCGATTTTTCGCTCAAAGTGACCTCCAAGCCGGTCATGAAAACCGGCGCGGGAGCAGGGGGCGCCGCTGACGATGCGGCCGTCCCATACAGGCAGAACGAAATCCGCATATGGTCACCATACAAGTTCAGAACCTGATCAACTTCGTTGCCGAAGTCTTCGCCCATTCCGAATCCTCGCCCGAAGAGGCGAAGCGCATCGCGACCTATCTGACGACGGCCAACCTCACCGGCCATGACAGCCACGGCGTGATCCGCGTGCCGGTCTATGTCCGCTGGAAGAAGATGGGCTCGGTGGTGCCGAACCAGACCGCCGAGGTCGTGGTCGATACGCCGTCGCTGGCGGTGATCGACGGCAAGTTCGGCTACGGACAGACCGTGACGCCGCAGGCGGTCAGGATCGGCATCGAGAAATGCAAGAAGGCGGGTCTTTCCGCTGTGGCGCTGCGCAATGCCGGGCATATCGGCCGGGTCGGCGACTGGGCGGAAATGGCGGCAGCCGAAGGACTGGTCTCGATCCACTTCGTCAACGCTGCCGGATCGCTGCTGGTGGCGCCTTACGGCGGTGTCGAGAAGCGGCTGTCGACCGCGCCCTATTGCGTAGGCATCCCACGCATTGGCCAGGATCCGATCGTGCTCGATTTTGCGACGTCGATCGTCGCCGAAGGCAAGGTTTTGGTCGCCAGCCGCGGCGGCAAGAAATTGCCCAAGGGCGCGCTGATCGATGCCGATGGCAGCTTAAGCGAGGATCCGGCGGTGCTGTACGGGCCCCACACCGCGGAGGGGCCGCGCGATCACACCCGGGGATCAGGCGCGATCCGCGCCTTCGGCGAGCACAAGGGCTCGGGGCTGGCGTTCATCTGCGAGTTGCTTGGCGGCGCGTTGACGGGAACGGGGGCGACCTCAGGCGACCGGCGCTTCGCCAACGGCATGCTGGCGTTCTATGTCGATCCCAAGGTGATCGACACCAGCAATTTCTTCGACGGAGAAATCTCGCGTTACAGCGATTTCATCCGGGCGACCAGGCCGGTGGCCGGCGGCGATGCCGTGCTGATCCCCGGCGATACCGAGCGGAAGACGCGCGCCGACCGCACCAGAAACGGCGTGCCGCTGCCCGACGATACCTGGGCCGCGATCGTCAATACCGCCCGCGAGGTCGGCGTCAGCGAAGTCAGTATCCAGAAGGCCGCCAGCTAGGCGGCGGTGAATTTTCGACCGATTGCAACGATCACAGAAGGAAACGCGATCAATGACAACCAACAACGTCAAGAAAGTCTGGGCCTCGGGCAAGGCCGTGGTCAACGCCTGGCTGGCGATTCCGTCGGGCTTCTCCGCCGAAGTGATCGCGCAATGCGGCTTCGACAGCGTCACTGTCGACATGCAGCACGGCGTACAGGATTACCAGTCGATGGTGCAGTGTTTCCAGGCCATGAACGGCCACCCGGTGACGCCGATGGTCCGCGTTCCCTGGAACGAGCCCGGCATCATCGGCAAGGTGCTCGATGGCGGCGCCTATGGCGTGATCTGCCCGATGATCAACACCAGGCAGGAAGCCGAAGCGCTGGTCCAGTACTCGAAATATCCGCCGAAGGGCACGCGCTCCAACGGCCCGATCCGCTCCGGCATGTACGGCTCGGCCGGCACCTATCAGCAGACCGCCAATGACGAGATCGTGCTGCTGCCGATGATGGAGACCAAGACCGCGGTCGAGAACATGGAATCGATCCTCGATGTCGAGGGCATCAACGGCGTCTATATTGGCCCCTCCGATCTCGGCTTCTCCTATGGCCTCGTGCCGAAGCTCGACCGCGACGAGCCGGAAATTCTCAAGATCTATGAGAAGATCATCAAGGAGTGCGGCAAGCGCAACCTCTATCCCGGCATCCATTGCTCCGGCGCCGAGGGTGCTGCGCGCGCCATCAACATGGGCTTCAAGCTGGTGACACTGTCGAACGAAAGCGGCCTGATGGCGACCTACGCCAAGATGCAGGTGAACCAGACCCGCAAGGATTCCGGCGGCAAGGCGTAAGCAGACGCGCGAATGGCGAAATAGGGAGTGGCGAACAGAAGTCTTGCCATTCGCTATTCGCCACTCACGATTCGCCCTCTTCATCAAGGAGACTCCCATGGCCGCAGCCCCCGTCATCCGCCTGCATCCCGATGATGGCGTGCTGATCGCACGCTCCAGCCTGCCGCCCGGCATGGTGGTGGCCGATGGTGTCACCACGGTCGAGCGGATTCCGGCGGGCCACAAGGTGGCGATCAGGCCGATCGCCACGGGCGAACCGATCCGCCGCTACGGCCAGATCATCGGCTTTGCGACCATTCCGATCGCGCCGGGGCAGCATGTCCATACCCAGAATTGCGGCATGGGCGATTTCGCCAAGGACTACGCCTTCGGCGTCGATGTCACGCCGACACCGAATTTCGATCTGCCCGCGACGTTCGACGGCATCCGCCGTCCCGATGGCCGCGTCGCCACCCGCAATTACATCGGTATCCTTACCTCGGTGAACTGCAGCGCGCATGTCGCGGGCTTGGTGGCCGATATCTTCAAGAAGAATCCATTCACCGGCGACAACCCGCTGGCCGATTTTCCCAATGTCGACGGCGTGGTCGCGCTGACCCACAAGACCGGCTGCGGCATGACTCAGGACGAGCCGCTGCGCCTGCTGCGGCGCACCCTCGGCGGCTATGCACGGCATGCGAATTTCTCAGCCGTGATCGTGCTGGGGCTGGGCTGCGAGGTCAACCAGATCGGCGGGCTGATGCAGGAGCAGAAACTCGCGGGCCGCTTGCGCGCGATGGATATCCAGGAAGTCGGCGGCACCCGCAAGACCGTGGAAGCAGGGGTTGCCTTCGTGCGCGAGGCGCTGGTCGACGCCAACAATGTCAGGCGCGAACCGGTCTCGGCCAGCGAGTTGACGGTCGCGCTGCAATGCGGCGGTTCCGACGGCTATTCCGGCGTCTCCGCCAATCCGGCGCTGGGTGCTGCGAGCGATCTGCTGGTCCGTCACGGCGGCACCGTCATTTTGTCTGAGACGCCTGAGACCTACGGCGCCGAGCATCTGTTGACCCGCCGCGCGGTCAGCCGCGAGGTCGGCGAGAAGCTGGTGGCGCTGATGCGCTGGTGGGAGGAATACACCGAGCGCGAGGGCGCCGAGATGAACGCCAATCCCAGCCCCGGCAACAAGGCCGGCGGCCTCACCACGATCCTGGAGAAATCGCTGGGCGCGATGGCCAAGGCCGGTAGCACCAATCTGGTCGATGTCCTGAACTACGCCGAAGAGGTGACCAAAAAGGGTTTTGTCTTCATGGACACGCCCGGTTACGACCCGGTCGCGGCAACCGGGCAGGTCGCCGGCGGCGCCAACCTCGTCTGCTTCACCACCGGTCGCGGCAGCGTGTTCGGCTGCAAGCCCGCGCCCTCGATCAAGCTCGCCACCAACTCGGCGATGTTCAAGCGCATGGAAGACGACATGGACGTCAATTGCGGCACCATCCTCGACGGCGAGGAAACCGTGCAGCAATGCGGGCAGCGTATTTTTGAACTGATGCTGGAAACCGCCTCAGGCAAACCGACCAAGAGCGAGAGTTTCGATTTCGGCGGCGCCGAGTTCGCACCGTGGGTGCTCGGCGCGACGATGTGAGTGGGCGAATGGCGAATAGTTCCATTCGCCATTCGCTATTCGCCCTTACTTGAGGCAATCGCTGCCCGTTGTTAGTGCTTGATCCAGCCCGGAACCAGTGTTCTGCTTAAAAAAGCTGCTGGAGCACACAGACTTTGTCGATCTTCGTCGCACTACATCACGTTACGCATTACAAATACGATCGACCGACCGATCTTGGCCCGCAAACCATCCGTTTGCGTCCGGCGCCGCATACCCGGACGCCGATCCTGAGCTATTCGCTCAAGGTCACGCCATCCAATCACTTCGTGAACTGGCAGCAGGATCCGCAGGGCAACTGGCTGGCCCGCTTTGTTTTTCCGGAGAAGGCCAGCGAGTTCAAGATCGAGGTCGATTTCACGGCGCAGATGACCGTGATCAATCCGTTCGACTTCTTCGTCGAGCCTTATGCCGACGGTTTTCCGTTTGCCTATACCGACGATCTCAAGACCGAACTCGCGCCGTATCTGGCGACCATGGAACCGGGTCCACTGTTTTCAAAGTATCTCGCGACCATTCCTCGAGAGGCGTCGAGTACGGTCAATTTCCTGGTCGATCTCAACGCGAAACTGCGCGACCAGGTGAGCTACATCATCCGGATGGAGCCAGGCATCCAGACCCCGGAAGCGACGCTGGCATCCGGCGCGGGATCCTGCCGCGATTCCGCGTGGCTGTTGATCCAGACGATGCGTCACCTCGGGCTCGCTGCCCGCTTCGTCTCGGGTTATCTGATCCAGCTGCGCCCCGATATCGATCCGGTGGAGGGACCGCGCGAGGTCGAGAACGATTTTACCGATCTGCACGCCTGGGCCGAAGTCTACCTGCCGGGCGCGGGATGGATCGGGTTCGACGTCACCTCGGGCATGCTGACCGGCGAGGGGCATATTCCAGTTGCCGCCACGCCGCATTACCGCTCGGCGGCGCCGATCTCGGGCGCGGTCGGATTTGCCAATGTCGAATTCGGCTTCGAGATGAACGTCAAGCGGATCCGCGAAGCGCCGCGGATCACCCGGCCGTTCTCCGACGAGTCC
>JBKJUA010000061.1:0-3061 GCA_046590305.1 Bradyrhizobium sp. | reverse complement strand
GATCATCAAGCCATCGGGTCGCGGCCTGCGCCAATGAGGCATCCTTCAGGTGGAAGAGCTTTTGCGACCCGACTGTCACCGGTTCGCAGCCGCGGATCGAAACTGTTCGATAGCTATACCGAGCGCTGTAAGGGCGCCTTCGTCAATCGCCCCCTCCTCATATTTGTCCAGCGTTTTTCGCACGATGTCGTCAATCTCTTTTTCGATCTGCACCACATCCTTATCCGCGGCAGCATCACGCACCTCAGCCGTTAAATCCAGCACCCTGTCCCTGAGCGACGAAACGTTCTCTTGCTCGCCCGGATGAAAGAAAGCTCGAAGACCGGCACCAAACGAAGCTAACCCTGACAGCACGAGAATACCGCCCCAAAAATAATCGCCGTAGCGCTCAAGGAACGTCCGTTCTGTTCCGTCGATGTACGCAGCTACGCCAGGATGCGCCGGGATAGCCGCATCCTTTTCAGTATCGGGTTTTTCGATACCCGCTGTTTCAGGGATCTCGCGCAATATTGCTTGCCGATGGGCGAACAGCTCACGAGCAAATGCCGCGGCAGCTTGCTCCGAAACGGCTTTGCTACCGACGATAAGATCGCTAACTGTGATCACACCTACCTTCTCTGGCGGCAGTGCGGGGCCAGACGCGAAAGCAGCCTTTGGTATCTCCCCAGCGTCCAGCCTCGGCTGCCGGAGTACAATCGCGTCGGCAGATTCAACACTAAGAAAGTTGGGCGCTTCACGAAGCCGGGTGAATGATCTGAATCCTTCCGCGATTGCCTTGCTATTGATGGCGCCGACCGCCGCATAGACATTGATGCTTCTTTCGGCTGCCATGGCATCGATGCTGTTAAGTGGTACGATTTCAACCTTTTCGGGAGGAACACCTTCGGCGGAAAGGACCACATTGAGCAAAGCAAGATCCGCAGCGGTCCCCTTAAGCACGGCAATCTTCGAACCAGCGACGTTCTTCCACTCAGTGGGTCGCGAACCCTTTTGACTTGTCCAAACGAAGAGCGCGCTTTTGCGCAGTATTGCTATCGCGAGCGCATCGCCCGATATCACGTCGCTTCGAACGGCCGCCAGGTCCACGCCACCTGTCTTCAGAAGCGCTTCGGTTTGTCCTTGCTCGACTACCGTTAGTGAGAGTCGCACCGAGCTGCGTTCACGCGTGAGAACACGAGCTATCGCTTCGACGATCCGTGCATGTTCGCTGGCCGATCCAATTGCGATACGCAGCGTCACAGGCCTTAAAGTAACGAACAGGATGCCGGCGGCGATCGATGCGACGAACATGCTGGCGGCGGCCAGAGCGTAGAGAAGCCTGCGTCGATGTTCGTGCCTGCGCCGCCTGGACTTTCGCGATGCTGTTTTACTGGCCATGAAGTCAGACCTTTCGAAGGTTTCAGGTCGCGTTGCACGCGATCCCGACCGTGCGGGTCGTATCCGGATTATTGCATCGAAAAGGAGTGTTCGCCCTCACGATATTCCTCGCCATACGGCTTTAGCCGGGAGATGGGCGGAGTGGGAGCTTGTTGAAAGACGCGGTTACGCGCTCTTTTTGGCGCTCTTTCACTTAATTACCTGGGCGTGAGAACACTGATATCTAGCGCGCCAGAAGGCGATTGCACCGCTCCCTGCCCGAGCGCTGAGAGTTAAAAAAAACAAACGGCCCCAGCGACGAGGATGGCTGGGGCCGTCGGAGGGAGGATTGCAACATGAAGGCAACGGACCGGCACGCCCATCCATAACCCAGCAATTCAATTAAGTTCCGCTCAAACGGAACACGCCGTTGTACGGCAGGGCAGAACGTTCGACTTTAGTAGTCCGAGTATTCCACCCAGCTATTGTCTACGTACACCTCATCGGCGGTGAACCAATAGTAGTAGTCCTCCTCGTCCGCATAAACCCAGTAGCCGTAGTACCAGTCGGAGTACTGCGCGAGCTGGATGTTATCGCTCGTGGCCGAAGCCAAGATCACGCTTGGCGAGACATCAGCCAGTTTCTGCCTAGACTTGACCTTTTTCACTGAGAGGTTGCCCGCCGTGAGAGAAGCGACTTTGCCCGCTTTCACGTCCACCTCAACATCAGCCTTCCCGGCCTTGCCAAGCTTGTGCTTGCCGTTCTGCTTTATCTTCGCCCCGAGGATCTGACTCGCGTTCACATGCTTCTTTGGCTTCTTGATCTTTTTCTCCTTATCTTTCTGCGCCAGCGCGCGCCCTCCTGCAGCGAGGGAGCTTGCTGATACGAGCAAGCCGAGAATAGTCCGTCGGTCGATCATGATTGCACCTTTCTTTGTGATGGAAACTCATCCCCCGGATGAGGTAGGTCAAAATGGGAACTTCCCAGCCGCCTGTTGAAGAGAGTTACGCAGAACCGGGAAAATAGGACAGCACCGGCGGAAATCAGTGATTTTGACATACGTTTCTCCATGAATAGATCACTAACGCGATCACGATCCGCACGTTCCACTTTTTCCCGTCCATGGAGGGAAGGTTTTCTGAATAGACGCTCTGGCAAGAGGTAATTAAAGTCGGCAATCTCATCTACGGTCGTTCGCCACAGGTCACCCGCTTCATTAATTGGTTAAGGTTCTCCGGTATGTTACAGCGATGGAAAACCACCGAACTGCGTCCCGAAAACGAGTCCTAAAGGCCGGAGAAATTGAGTTCAGCGGCGGCGCGATCGACTGTACCGTTCGCAACCTGTCGGAGACGGGTGCTGCTCTTTCCGTTGCAAGCCCGGTCGGCATTCCAGCCGAGTTCAAACTGATCATTGCTTCAGACCATGTGAACCGGAGGTGCCGGGTCGTTTGGCGAAAAGAAAATAGGATCGGCATTACGTTTGCTTAGGCCGTCCCAATTGGCGGCCCATTCATTTGTTCAAGCGCCTTTGATGGGCACAAATGCGAAGTCCGACGGCAGGCGATGCCCGAATTCTGGGGTGAACCGGTCCTTGCCGGCCAGAAGCAGATGTTGTGCCCGCTGTTGCTCTTGTTCTCAGCAAGACCTGCAAGCAGGAAGTCTGGCACGGTGAACTCGCCTATAAGTCCTTGATTTTATGGTGG
>JBKJUA010000288.1:0-6715 GCA_046590305.1 Bradyrhizobium sp. | reverse complement strand
GAGACCTTGAGCTTGGCGCGGTAGGCTTCGATCTTGCCTTTGGCATCCAGTTGCATGTCGAGCTGAACCACTTCGGCGACACGCATATCGCGCAGGGATTTGCTGGCCCTGTTGACGGCGGCGGCGGCCGCCTTTTCCCAGGAATCCTTGCTGGTGCCGACCAGTTCAATGACCTTGTAGACGCTCTCTGCCATTGTCGTCCTCCCGTTGTTGTTAGGCAGGACGCAGGTGCTCCTGCCGGACGGCAAGCCTAGCATCGGGATACCAGCGCTGAAAGGATGCGGCGCACCATTCTTCCGTGTGACGCCGGCGAGGCATCGCCGCAAATCACCACCAGCTCAATGGCCTGATCAAGAAAATGGCCGGCGGCAACTCTGCCGTCCGGTCATCTCGAAACATTCACTCGATGCATCGCGGGCCTTGCAGCGCCGTTCGCCGCCTCAGCCGCAGCTTCGCTGCCTCAGATCTCGTATTTGAACTGCGGCATCGCCTTCAGCTCATCCTTGGTGGCGATCAGAACCCGCTCCAGTAAGGCGGTGTTCTGTAATAGCGATGCAGTTCGGTTTCCTGCGAGCGATCGCCCCAGTCGAAATCCTTGTCTGCGCGGAACGACGGCGCGCGCCGCAGTTCCTCGTCGTCGATGTCGAGTTCGTAGGCTTCGAACCTTGGATTGTAGCTGAGACGCGCCCACGGCAGCGGCAGCAGGTTGGTTCCCATGCCGAGGAATCCACCAAAACCAAGGATGGCGTAGGACACCTTGCCGCTGATCTTGTCGATCATCAGCCGTTCGATGTAGCCGATCTTGTCGCCGTTCGGCCGCCGCACCGCAGTGCCTTCGACCCGGTCGCTCGCGATCAGTTGGTGCGGTTTGGGCATGACATCGGTCATCATCATCCCTCCCTGGGTTGATGAAAGAAACCAACGCGATGTCCGCCCAAGTGTTCCCTTAGGCCGTTCCCTCAGGCCGTTCCCTCAGGCCGCCAGAGCTTGATCCGAATGCGATGCATCATAGAAGGCCACCGCCTCGAACTTGTAATCGCAGGCCTTGCAGTGCCAGAGATAGGAAATCCGCCGTGGGCCGTTCTCGGTCCAGTCCGGCGCCGCAATCGGCGCGCTGCATTGAGCGCAGGGATTCTCACGGGGCAGATAGCCGAAATCTCTTCGGGCCATGCGCGTCTCCCTTGTGGTCGTCCTTTGGGATTGTTTGGGTGTCGCACGCAAATTGGACAGGATTACTGTCGGATACGAACGCTGGATCCATTATAATTGTTTGTGCGGATGAAGTCTAATCAACGATGATTTCACCCTCCCCTTCAGGGAAGAGTAAGAAGGTAGTTCACTTCGCCTTGGGATCGACTGCGGGCTCGGCCGTATGCACGTTACCGGGCTTACGCAGATGAATCGTGGCGATGTCGTCGCTGTAAATCTTCTGCCAGCCGTCGATATGATCGAGCAGTCTGGTTGCCGCACTTTGCGTGCGCATCAGTGTCGCCTCGATCCGGTATTCCTCCAGCAGCCGGAACAGGTTTTCCGGCTTCATCAAGCCGGAGGCCGCGTTGTGATCGACGAAGAATTTCTCGCCGTACAATTCGGTGCGGCCGTCGATGAAGGTGGCGACGCCGTTGGCGATCAGGTAGCCGCCGAAATCGTAGTCATTGAACACACGTGAAAGTTTCAATTGCTTCAGTGCGGTCACCGCCGCGACCGGCGAGCCGCGGGTGTGCGGCTCGAAGCGATGCACCGAGGCATAGGCCATGGTTCCCGCCAGCAGCACGATGCCGACACCCGCAAACAGCACGCCGCGCGGTGCTGTGTTAGAACGGACGGATTCGGCGCCGCCGATCTGCCGTGCCAGGGGTGCGGCGAGCACCAGCGGGCCGAGCAACGCCAGGATTTCACCGGCGCGCGCTTGCGCCAGCGCCATGTGCACCAGTCCGAGCAGCAGCACGATGCGCAGCGGCGGCAGGCGGATGCCGCGATACAGCGCCAGCCCGATACCGAGCAGCAGGCAGACCTCGAGCGCGCCGAGGCTGCCGAAATCGGCCGGTCGCCATTCCATGATCAGCGGCAGTGCGGCGCCGAGGCCGAGAATCTTTTGCGATGCCAGCAGTGCGTTCCAGCCATAGGGCGTGGCAAGGCTCGTCAGCAGCGCCGCGACGCCGAACGCCGCCCAGCGCAACACCAGCGATCGGCGCAACCGCGCCTCCGCGCTCACCACCGCATCGAGCGCGATCGGTGCGATCAGCACCAGGCCGAACACAAACCCGCCATGCAGATTGGCCCACAGCGCCATCAGCGGCAGCAGCCACCATGACGGCGCGCGGCGCCGGTCCGCCGCCGCGATCATGCCGCCGACCCACGCCACCAAGACCGGCAGCGCCAGCACATGCGGCCGCGCCAACAGATGTGGCACCGTCAGTGCCAGCGCCGCGGCAATGAACACCAGCGTCGTGCTTTCGCTGAGGCGCCGGCTCAGGAATTTGGCCAGCAGCGCGAAGGTCGCGGATATCGCGCCGGCCGCCAGCACCACCGGACCGCTCCAGCCGAAGATCCCATAGGCCTTGGCATAGAGCACCTGCGCCAGCCACTGCGTCGAGATCCAGGGCTGGCCGCGCATGGTAAAGGAATAGACGTCGGTTTCCGGCACGGCGCGATGGTCGATGATCCATTGCCCGACGGTGATCTGCCACAGCGTATCGGGGTCGATCAGCAACCGGTTTCCGGCCAGCAGAAACAGCCCATAGATGCCGGCGCCGACCCACAGCGGCAGCAAGCCGCGCAGCGGGCTCGCCTGCTCGGTGGCAAGGGTAACGGACAGGGTCATTGACGCGGCCGGATTTGAGGGCTTTAGCACCCGATCGAAGCACGCCAGGGCATAATTCTTGGTAAATCCGCCCCCTCAAGGCGGGAACAAACCCCTGACAAAGCCGGGTTTTTGCCACTTCGCCGCCCGGCGGTTGCAACATTCCGGGCCTTTAAACGTTCAACCCTGCAATCCCGCCCGTCCGAGGCCCTTTCCCGATGAACCGTCTGCTATCTATCGCATGGCTCGCCGCCATGACGGCCCTGCTGTTTCCGCAAACCGCGCAGGCGCAGCGCGCCGATTATGAGGCGATGGTCGCGACCCACGCCCAGGCCAATGCGGTACCGGAAGCGCTGGTGCATCGCGTCATCGTGCGGGAAAGCAAATACCGCGCGGATGTGGTCGGACGCGGCGGCACCATCGGCCTGATGCAGATCAAGCTCGCGACCGCGCGCGGCATGGGTTACACCGGCGACGCCGCGGGATTGCGCGACCCCAACACCAACCTGACTTACGCGGTCAAATATCTCGCCGGCGCCTATCGCGCCGCCAATGGCGACGCCGATCGCGCGGTCGGCTATTACGCCGGTGGATATTATTATGCGGCCAAACGGCAGCGGCTGGCGGGCAGCCGGCACCAGCATGCCCAGGCAGTTGACGGCTTCTGGGATGCTCGCGCGGAGCAAGTTCCGATGCCGCAAGTCCGTGCAAAGCGCCAACGCGCGCGTTGACACCCAACGTTATCGGCTTACATTAGACCTGTTCCGAGGGGAGCTCCGATGAGGAGCTGAGATACCGCACGCTCGAACCTGATGTTCAGGGGAGAGACCGCGGTGACCCTTTGAACCTGATCCGGGTCATGCCGGCGAAGGGACAGGGATGTACCAGAGTTCGAAGCCACAGCGCGGGCCGTTGCCCGCCCTTCGGGGAGATTCCCCGGTTTCCATCATCGGCGCCGGCATTGCCGGCGCGTGGCAGGCGTTGCTGTTCGCGCAGGCCGGCCATGACGTCACGCTGCATGAGCGCAGCGACCAGGCGATGATGCTCTCCACCAGCCACTGGGCCGGCGGCATGCTGGCGCCCTGGTGCGAGAGCGAGATCGCCGAACCCGTCATCTCCAGGCTCGGCCTGCGTGCGCTCGATCTGTGGCGTCGGGAATTGCCGGATACCCCATTCAACGGTTCGCTTGTGGTCGCGCACAGCCGCGACCGCAACGACTTTGAACGGTTTGCCCGGCTCACATCCGGCCACAAGCGGCTCGATGCGCCGGCGCTGGCCGAACTGGAACCCTCGCTCGAAGGCCGTTTTCGCGATGCGCTGTTTTTCGCCGGCGAAGGCCATGTCGAGCCGCGCCGCGTGCTGCCGCAACTGCACGAACGGATCATCGCCGCCGGCGGCACCATCCGTTTCAACAGCGAGCCCGCGGCCGACGACATCGAAGGCCTCGTGATCGATTGCCGCGGCCTCGCCGCGCGCGACACGCAGCCCGAATTGCGCGGCGTCAAGGGCGAACTGATCCTGATCGAGACCGACGAGGTGCAACTGGCGCGTCCGGTGCGGCTGATCCATCCGCGCTGGCCGCTTTACGTGATCCCGCGCGAGGATAACAGGTTCATGCTGGGCGCGACCTCGATCGAGGCCGAGGACACCGGCGTCAGCGTCCGCTCCGCGCTGGAGCTTTTGGGCGCCGCCTATGCGGTGCATCCGGCCTTCGCGGAAGCGCGAATCCTGGAGTTCGGCTCCGGCCTGCGCCCGGCCTATCCCGACAATCTGCCGCGCATCGCGGTCGACGCGCAGCGCATCGCGGTCAACGGACTCTATCGCCACGGTTTTCTGATCGCGCCGGCGCTGGCCGAATTGACGCTGGCCTATGTCGAGCGCGGCCAGATCGACAATGAGGTGATGCGATGCGCGTGACCGTCAACGGCGAGGCGCGGGAGATTGTGTCGGAACGCGTCGATGCGCTGCTCGGCGAGCTCGACTATGAGGGCACCCATTTCGCCATCGCGCTGAACTACGACGTGCTGCCGAAGAGCAAATGGGCGGAGACGCCGCTGAAAAGCGGCGACGAAATCGAAATCATCACGCCAAGGCAGGGAGGCTGAGGATGAACGCAATATCTCTCACCACGTCGTCCCTGCGAACGCAGGGACCGATAACCACAGGCGGTTGGGGCTACGAAAGATCTCTGCGCGCCTGCCCGAACGAGACGGCACGGCGTATGGGTCCCTGCGTTCGCAGGGACGACAGGTTGATGGATGGTCCGCTGCATCACCAATCTCCGCTGTCATCGCCCGGCTTGACCGGGCGACCCAGTACGCCGCGGCCTCTCGGTTCGATCGCGTGGCCTCTGGAATACTGGGTCGCCGCCTTGGCGGGGACGACAACCGTTTGTGTGGGAACACTAACGCCATGCTGAACTTCTACGGCAAAACCTTCGCCTCGCGGCTGCTGATCGGCAGCGCACTGTATCCATCCCCGGCGATCATGCAGAATGCGATCCGCGCCTCGGGCGCCGGCATCGTCACGGTGGCGCTGCGGCGCGAGGCGGCCGGCGGCAAGACCGGCGATGCGTTCTGGTCGCTGATCCGCGAGCTCGACGTCACGGTGCTACCGAACACCGCCGGCTGCCGCAGCGTGCGCGAGGCGGTGACGACGGCAAAGCTGGCGCGCGAATTGTTCGGCACCCCCTGGATCAAGCTCGAAGTGATCGCCGACAACGACACGCTGCAGCCCGACGTGGTCGGGCTGGTCGAGGCCGCCGCCATCCTGATCAAGGACGGCTTTGAAGTGTTCCCCTATTGCACCGAGGATCTCAGCGTCGCGATGCGGCTGGTCGATGCCGGCTGCAAGGTGGTGATGCCGTGGGCGGCGCCGATCGGCAGCGCCCAGGGGATCACCAACCGCGACGCGCTAAAGCTGCTGCGCGACCGGCTGCCCGACATCACGCTGGTGGTCGATGCCGGTCTGGGCGCGCCGAGCCACGCCGCGCAGGCGCTCGAACTCGGCTACGACGCCGTGCTGCTCAACACCGCGATCGCCAAAGCCGCCGACCCCGTCGCGATGGCGGATGCGTTTCGTCTCGGCGTCGAGGCCGGCCGCATGGCTTACGAGGCCGGGCTGATGGAAGCCCGCGATTTCGCCTCCCCTTCAACCCCTGTCGTTGGGACACCGTTCTGGCATGCCGTATCCTGATCGCAACGCGTATCCTGATCGTTTCTATCCTGTCGTCGACAGCGTGGCCTGGGTAGCGCGGCTGGCGCTGCTCGGCGCCGGCACCATTCAATTGCGTGCCAAGGATCTCAACGATTCCGAGGCGCTGCAGATCGTCTCTGACGCGCTTGAAATCATCAAGGGCACATCAGCAAAACTGGTGGTCAATGATTACTGGCGCGCGGCGATCGTGGCCGGAGCAAAACACCTGCATCTCGGCCAGGAGGATCTGGTCGATGCCGATCTCGCCGCCATCCGCGAAGCCGGGCTGACGCTCGGGATTTCGACCCATGACGACGAAGAGCTGGAAACCGCGTTGCGCGCCAAACCCGATTACATCGCGCTGGGGCCGATCTTCCCGACCACGCTGAAATCGATGCGCTTCGCGCCGCAGGGCATCGCGAAGATCACCGAATGGAAGAAGCGCATCGGCCATATCCCGCTGGTCGCGATCGGCGGCATCAAGCTGGAACAGGCCGCCAAACTTTTCGCCGCCGGCGCCGACAGCATCGCGGTGGTCAGCGACGTCACCCAGAACGCCGACCCCGACGCGCGGGTGCGCGCGTGGCTGGGGCTGCACGCGGAGGCGGCGTGATGGGAATTTGCCGAGAGACCCCCACCCCGGCCCTCCCCCGCAAGCGGGAGAGGGGGCGAACCGGGCCCTTGTCTTCCCTCTCCCGCTTGCGGGGGAGGGTGGCG
>JBKJUA010000182.1:0-2930 GCA_046590305.1 Bradyrhizobium sp. | reverse complement strand
GTCACCGCCGACGTCACCGACAAGGCGGCGGTCGGAGCCATGGTCGAACGCGTCGCCAAAGAGCTCGGCCGCATCGACATTCTCGTCAACAATGCCGGCATCAACATCCGCAAGCCTCCGCACGCGCTCGAGCTCGAGGAATGGGACAGCGTCATTGCGACCAACCTCACCAGCGCGTTCTTGTGTTCGAAGGCGGTTCACCCCTCCATGAAGGCGGCCGGCGGCGGCAAGATCATCAATATCGGCTCGATGTTGTCGATCTTCGGCACCAGCTTCGCGCCGGCCTACGCCGCCAGTAAGGGCGGCATCGTGCAGTTCACCCGATCCTGCGCGGTGGCCTGGGCCCCTGACAACATCCAGGCCAACGCCATCCTGCCGGGCTGGATCGACACCGACCTCACCAAGCGCGCCCGCGCCGAGATCGACGGCCTGCACGACAAGGTGCTGGCGCGCACGCCGGCGGCACGCTGGGGCGACATCGCCGACTTCGCGGGCATCGCAGTGTTCCTGTCGTCTGATGCCTCGGACTTCGTCACCGGCACAGCTATCCCGGTCGATGGCGGTTTCTCGATTATGGGCTGAAGCTGTCGCGCCGGGGCCTTCGAACAAAAATCGTGAAAACAACCCCATGTACAGTGAGGCGCAGGGGCGTTTGAGGTATTATATTACCTTAAACTGCTTATCTGGGGGGACGCGCCACGGCCGACGAGCCGCGCGTGCCTGCGCCTTGGACGCCACGAGGAACCATGAGTTTGTTGGGTTCTGAAGGTCAAAAACGTCATCCTGGATGGGGCCTCGTGCCCCGGATGCAGCGCATCCCGCCGCGCCTTCGCGGCGGGGTGCGCTGCTGATCCGGTGCCCACAGCAGCGAAGTGTCTGGGTCCCGGCTCTGCGGAGCAGCGTGAAGAACGCTGCACCGCGTCCGGGACACGGAGATGCATTCAGCGCCTGAAGCTCTTGATCTCCGACACGCTGCCGTCGCGGTAGGTCAATTCCACCGAGACTGACTTGGTCGCCGGCGCCAGCTTCAGATAGGGCTGCGCCGCGTGCGGAATCACGCTGGGATCCCTGGGATCGCAGGGCGGCATTTTCAGGACCTTGTCCGGCACCGTACTGTCAACGCCGACGCGCACCTCGCGGATCGCGCAGCGATACGACATCAGGTGGGTGTAATAGACCAGCAGCCCGTTGAACTCGCGGAACGACAGCCAGCTGGTCGCGGTCATGTCGAGGATCTTGCGCTGGTCGCGGATCAGCGCCGCCTCGGGATCGAACCGGATCGGGAACGGCCCCTGCAATTCGCCCTGGGCGTCGACATAGCGAACCTGGATGGTCGCTGCAGCGGCATCGGCGGGAAGCCCGATCGAGGGATTGGGCATCCGCTTGCGGGTGCGCGGATCGAGCGTGTCGATGAAGCCGGTCTCGCGGAATTCGCCGGTCTCGCCGATCCGCCACGAAATCCCGAGCGTCGGGTCGGCGATCGAGAACACCACGGACCAGCCGCCATTGTGGCGGGAGAACGAGGCGATCGGCGCGTTGACGGACTCATTGGCTGGCGCAAGCCGCTGCACCGGCGGCAGTGCCGCGACCTGCTGCAGCGGTTCGGCCGGCTTGACAGGTTGAGCGGCCGTTTCGGCCGGCGCTTTGGCGGGACCGTTCAGGAAGACGTCGTCGACCATCTGGTCGAAATAAACCGGGATCTGCTTGTGGCGCACGGTCTCCGCGAGTTCGCTGACCAGCCGCCGCGTGCGCTGCGCGACCTGAACGAGGTTGGCGCCGGGTTCGGCGATCTGCTTGGCAAAGGTTCGCGTGAACACCGAATTCGGATTATCGTCATTGTTGGAGAGACGGTCGAGTGCGGTCTGCCGCGGGCCCGCCGAAAAAATCGAAAACACGCCTTCGGGCAATTGCGTCATCGGCGCAAGGCCGCCGCCACCGGCGACCGCGCGGGTGCCCTGGCGTTCGAACGGATTGTTGCGGCAGGCGTCGAACACCAGGATAGCGGTGCGCACCTTCTTGTTCTGCAGGCGCTCGATGATGCGGTCGGCGAGAACCGAAGCGTCGCGCACCAGTTCTTCCTGACCCTCGGTCGCGGGCGGCACGTCAGTCGGGAGCAAAAAATTCTGTCCGGCGATCTCGAAACCGTGGCCGGCATAGAAGAAGAACGCGGTGTCGCCGGGCCCGACCGCCTTGTCGAATGCCAGCAACGTCTGGCTGAAGGCGGCCCGTGTCTGGTTCTCCGCGACCATGACGGTGAAGTCGAGCCGCTTCAGCGTGTCGCCCATGGTACGGGCGTCGTTGACCGCCTTCTGCAGCTTGGGCACGTTGCGGTAGTTGTCGTTGCCGACCACCAGCGCAACGCGCTTTTCCGCCTGCGCCGGGCCGGCCAGCGCCACCAGGGCGGCCGCCATGCCGCTGATTGCCAACCATCTGGAAAGCCCAAATCTGAAAAACCAGAATCTTGAAGGTGATGGCATCATTGAGTTCCCCGCCCGCACGACTCATCCCGGCCCGTGCCAGCCATCCTATGCCGTAGTCGGGATATCGGCGCCCACGGTTCAATTCCCCCTCGCCCCGGCTGGAAGCCCTGATCGGCACCCAAAAACAGTCAAGCCGGCAACGGGCCGTCTGTTACGCTACGCACCATAGCCTCTCGACCTTTGGGCGTCAGTGACGCATTCTTGCGCCGCGGACCGAGGGTAGCGAACGGCTGCAGTGCTTCGCGGAAACCGGAGATCGTGGCCAATTATGCAAAAACATTAAGCTTTTTCAGCCCTTCCCGCGGCCGCTCCATTGACTTTAGCCAATTCGGCCCTATGTTCCGGCCTGACGCGGCCCGGTATCGAAACGCGATATCTTGAGTAAGCCGCCTGTCTGCGTATCCGATAATCCCGAGCAAATTTGCGTGCCGTTCCGGGGTTGGGCGCGAC
>JBKJUA010000075.1:0-3286 GCA_046590305.1 Bradyrhizobium sp. | reverse complement strand
CGCGCCACCGCACGCAGCGTCAGGCCGCCAAGGCCGTCACGCTCCAGCACCCTCTCCGCCGCCTTGAGCAAGGCGTCGTGCAGGTCGCCGTGATGATAGGGTGTAGCTTCGCTGGCTTTGGCGTTACGAGGAGAGCCTGGTTTGCGGCCGACCCGGGCCGGCGCCGCAGCTTTTGGATCGCGCCGGACAGCGGTCCGGCCAATGCTGGATGTTTTTGCCATCGGCGTTGTATAGGCCCGGATATTGACACTGTAAAGATTTTGCTTGACGAAAGCGGAACTCTTGCCTATCGATATCTTGACGATGTAAAGATAAATCAGGGAGCGACCGATGCTTGACCAGGTGGAGACCAAGGCTGTCAGGAGCAATCTGGCGCCGATCCCGATGGAATGCGACGCGCCGCACCTGAAGATCGTGGGCGAGCTGCCGCGTGAGCTCAACGGCACGCTCTATCGCAACGGCCCCAATCCGCAGTTCGAGGCGCCGGGCTCGCACTGGTTCCTCGGCGACGGCATGCTGCACGCCTTCCATCTCGAGAACGGCCGCGCCAGCTATCGCAACCGCTGGGTCCGTACCCCGAAATGGCAGGCCGAGCACGATGCCGGCCGCGCCTTGTTCGGCGGCTTCGGCGGCCGCAAGCTGCCCGGCGCCCCCGCTACGTCATGCACCGACAGCGGCGTCGCCAACACCAACATCATCTTTCACGGCGGACGGCTGCTGGCGCTGGAGGAAGGCCATCTGCCCACCGAGATCGAGCCCGGCACGCTCAATCGCCTCGGCTACTGCGACTATGGCAAAGGCATCGCCGGTCCCTTCACCGCCCATCCCAAGGTGGATCCGATCACCGGCGAGATGGTGTTCTTCGGCTACAATGCGGCGGGTCCCCTGACCCCTGCTTTGTCGTTTGGATCGGTCAATGCCGCCGGCGTGGTGACTCGGTTCGATCGTTTCGAGGCGCCCTATGCCAGCATGGTGCACGATTTCATCGTCACCGAAAATCATCTGCTGTTTCCGATCCTGCCCATTACCGGCAGCATGGAGCGCGCGATGCGCGGCCAGCCGGCTTATGCCTGGGAGCCGGAAAAAGGCGCCTATGTCGGCGTCATGAAACGCAACGGTTCGAACAAGGACCTGGTCTGGTTCCGCGCCGAGAGCTGCTACGTGTTCCACGTCATGAATGCGTGGGAGGAAGGCGAGAAGATCATCGCCGACGTCATGCAGTTCGAGGAAGCGCCGCTGTTCACCCATCCCGACGGCTCGCCGACCGACCCCGCCAAATCCCGCGCGCGGCTGTGCCGCTGGACCTTCGATCTCGCCGGCAATACCGACCGCTTCACCCAAACCTATCTCGACGATATCACCGGCGAATTCCCGCGCATCGACGATCGCCGCGGCGGTCTCAAGAGCAGCCATGGCTGGTACGCCTGCGCCAACCACGATCTGCCGATGTTCGGCGCGCTCTCCGGCATCGTCCATGTCGACGGCAAGGGTTCGCGGCTCGGCAGCTATCTGCTGCCGGCCGGCGACACCATTTCCGAGCCGGTGTTCGTCGAGCGCGGCAAGGACGCGGCGGAGGGCGATGGCTGGCTGCTCGCCGCGGTGTGGCGCGCCCGCGAAAACCGCAGCGATCTCGCAGTCTTCAACGCCACCGACGTCGATTCCGGCCCGATCGCGCTGGTGCAACTCGGCCATCGCGTCCCCGACGGTTTCCATGGCAACTGGGTGGGGGCTGCCTAGAGTCCCAGCCCGTCATTCCGGGCTGCGCGGAGCGATGAACCTCAGATGTGCAATCGCACATCGGGGAATCCAGAGGTTATGCGCGCGAGATTCCGGGTTCGCGCTGACCCGCGCCCCGGAATGACATCGTCTTGGGGGACGCACCATGCAACTGCCATCCATCACAGCAGCCTATCTCGGCATCCTGGCCCTGCTCTACCTCGTGCTCGGCCTGCAGGTCTCGCGGCTGCGCCGCGGGCACCGGGTGCCGTTCGGCGACGGCGACAACATCAAGCTGCGCAGCGCGATCCGCGCGCACGGCAACTTTGTCGAATATGTCCCCATCATCGTGCTGATGGTCGCGATGCTGGAAATGTCCGGCACGCCGGCCGCGATGGTGCATCTGCTGATGGGCGCGCTCCTCGTCGCGCGGCTGCTGCATCCGCTCGGCATGTATGTGGGCCCGCGAACGATCCAGTTTCAAATCTGCCGGGTCGGCGGCATTTTGCTCACCTTGCTGGTCCTGCTTGCCGCCGCCGTGCTGCTGCTGTGGCGCTTTTTGCCCGCTTTGATATGACCTAAGCCATTATAAATCATCATTATCTCCATCATCTTCATATTATTTTGACAGTGTAAAGATTTCGCTTGACCACCAGGCCTCCTGCCCGTATTTATCTTTCCATTGTAAAGATAAACCCATTGAGGGCCCGTCATGATGATTTTTCTGGTGCTGCTGCCCTTCGGCGTTTTCTCGCTCTTGATGGTGCTGACCCCGGCCGACACGGCGCTGTTTGCTGCCGCCGCGACCGGCCTTGCCGTCATTGGATATGACCACTTCCGCGGCCGTCAGCTCAAGATGCTGGGCGCCGGCTCCGTGGCGATGTTTCTCGGGCTGGGTAGCTACCTCACGCTGGTCGATGCCGGCCTGAACGCATCGGCGATCAAATTGACGGTCGACGCCGGCGTGCTCGCGATCGCGCTGGTTTCGCTGGCGATCGGCCAGCCCTTCACGCTGCAATATGCCCGCGAGGTGGTCGACACTGAGACCGCCGTGCTGCCCGGCTTCATCAAGGCGAATTACATCATCACCTGGGCCTGGGCCGCCTGCATGGTGCTGATGATGAGCGGCAACATCCTGATGATCTACCTGCCCAGCCTGCCACTGTGGGCGGGTATTGCGATCGCCTTTGCCGCCCGCACCACCGCGATCTATTTCACCAATTGGTATCCCGACTACCACAAGGCAAAGTTCACGCCGCCGGCCGGCTCCGCCGGCGCACTGTCCGGCTCCTGAATATTGTGCAAGAAGCCGACTGATCCAGAGAGAGCACGACGATGAAAGACATATTCGGCAGACTGGCCCAGGACTTTTTCTCCACCGTCGTATTCCTGGCCATCTATTTGATCACCGGCGACGTCATCCTGGCGACGTCGGTGGCGATCGCGGGCGCGCTCGGACAGGTGGCCTATGCCCGCTACAAGGGACAGCAGCTCGGCTACATGACCTGGGCGAGCCTCGGCCTCGTGATCGTGCTCGGCGGCGCGACGCTGCTGACGCACGATCCGCGCT
>JBKJUA010000251.1:0-3107 GCA_046590305.1 Bradyrhizobium sp. | reverse complement strand
GGCGCTCGGCTATCTCAACGAGGCCTGGGCGGAAGCGCGGCACGACGGCGTCGATGGCGACTGCCTGGCGCAGGCCAGCCTGTTCGCGGCGTTCGCCGAACTGGTCGGCACCTACGGCGAGGACGCGGTGGCGAAATTCGTCGAGGGGCTTCCGGTGCGCGTGCGCAACGGCGAATTTTCGATTCGGATGGCGAAGCAGTAGAGCCCGCGCTTTTTGCGCGGCGGCCGCACACCCCGCTGTCATCGCCCGGCCTTGGACCGGGCGACCCAGTATTCCAGAGACGATAGAGTTCAATCGAGAAGCCGCGGCGTACTGGATCACCCGCCTTCGCGGGTGACGATGACTGAGATTGATGCAACGGCGTTGCCTCCGTTCAGTCGCGTCGCCTACGCCCGCAGCGTCTCCAGAAAGCGCACCGGCTCGCCGCTCGACGGCCCGACCAGCTCGCCCTGCCACATCACGCGGCGGCCTCTGACAAACGTGCCGACCGGCCAGCCGGTGACCTCGACGCCGTGATACGGCGTCCAGCCGGCGCGCGAGGCTACCCACTCGTCGGTGATGGTCTCGCTGCGCTTGAGATCGACAATGGTAAAATCCGCATCATAGCCGGCGGCGATGCGGCCCTTGCAGGCGATGTTGAACAGCCGCGCCGGGCCGGCGCTGGTGAGATCGACGAAGCGCTGAAGCGACAACCGTCCGGCGTTGACGTGATCCAGCATCAAGGGCACCAGCGTCTGCACCCCGGTCATGCCCGACGGCGAAGCCGGATAGGTCTTTGCTTTTTCCTCCAGCGTATGCGGGGCGTGATCGGAGCCGAGCACGTCGATGATGCCCTGCTCGATGCCGCGCCAGATGCCGGCGCGGTGATCGGCCGAACGCACCGGCGGATTCATCTGCGCCCGGGTGCCGAGCCGCTCGTAGCATTCCGGCGCCGCCAGCGTCAGATGATGCGGCGTCGCTTCGCAGGAGGCGACATCCTTGTGGTCGCGCAAAAACTCGATCTCCTCCTTGGTGGAGATGTGCAGCACGTGAATGCGCTTTCCGGTCTCGTGCGCCAGCTTGACCAGCCGCTGGGTCGCCAGCAACGCCGCGGTCACGTCGCGCCACACCGGATGCGAGCGCGGATCGCCCTCGATACGCAGGCCCTTGCGGTCGTTGAGGCGGTATTCGTCCTCGGCATGAAACGCGGCGCGGCGTTTTATCACGTTGAAGATTCGGCGCAGGCTCTCGTCGTCTTCCACCAGCAGCGCGCCGGTGGAGGAGCCGATGAACACTTTCACGCCGGCGCAGCCCGGCGCGCGTTCGAGCTCCGGCAAATCCTGCACATTGTCGCGGGTGCCGCCGATGAAGAAGGCAAAATCGCAATGCATGCGGTGGCGGCCGGCCTTCACTTTCGCGGTGAACGTGGCTTCCGTGACGGTCAGCGGATCGGTGTTCGGCATTTCGAATACCGCGGTTACGCCGCCCATCACCGCGCTGCGCGAACCGGTTTCGAGGTCTTCCTTGTGGGTGAGGCCCGGCTCGCGAAAGTGCACCTGAGTGTCCATCACCCCCGGCAGGATGTGCAGGCCCTTGCAATCGATCACCTCGGCGGCCGAAGCTTGGCCGAGCGAGCCGATCTCGGCGATGCGGCCGCCGACGAGGCCGATATCGCGCACGCCCTCCCCGTCCTGGTTGACCACGGTGCCGGATTTCAGAATCACGTCAAAAGTCTGGCTCATTGGTCCTCGTAAGCTCGATCATTCCCGGCCGCGCCGGGCCTTGTCGTTTATGCCCTGGCGGCATACGTTCCGCAGCAACATGTCACAAGAGAATTTCGCATGAAAGCAGCGTTTCTTCCCGACCGGGGCGTGGTCAAGGTCAGCGGCGAGGACGCGCGCAACTTTCTCAACGGCCTCGTCACCACGGACGCGACGCTGCTGCGCCCCGGGCTCGGCCGGTTCGGGGCGTTGCTGACGCCGCAGGGCAAGATCACCACCGATTTCCTCATCACCGAGGCGCCCGCCGGCCATGGCGGCGGCTTCCTGATCGACTGTCCCCGCGCGCTGGCGCAGGGTCTCGCCGCCAAGCTCGGTTTCTACAAGCTGCGCGCCAAGGTCGCGGTCGAAAACCTGTCGGACAGCCTCGGCGTGCTGGCGGCCTGGGACGGCGAGCCCGTGATAAAGCCCGATCTGACCTTTGCCGATCCGCGCCAGGCCGCACTCGGCTGGCGAATTCTGGTTCCCGGGGAGCTTGCGCCAAAGGTGGCAGATCTGATCGGCGCTGAACTGGTCGACAGCTCAGCCTATGATGCGCATCGGATCGCCTCCGGCGTGCCGCGCGGCGGCCTCGACTTCATGTATGGCGACGCGTTTCCCCACGAAACCAACATGGACCGCCTGCACGGCGTCGATTTCGACAAGGGCTGCTATGTCGGCCAGGAGGTGGTGTCGCGGATGCAGCATCGCGGCACCGCGCGCACGCGCACGGTACGCGTCGTTCTCGAGGACTTTTCACCGGAACCGGGCACCGCGATTCTCGCCGGCGACAAATCGATCGGCACCATGGGGTCGACATCAGGCCAGAACGGTCTGGCGCTGATCAGGATGGACCGCGCCGCCGACGCGCTGGACGCCGGATTGCCGCTGACCTCAGGTGGCCTCGGCATCCGCCTCGCCGACCCCGGCGATATCCGTCCCGCGCCGAAGCAGACCATGGCATGACGAAGTCGGCGCGCCTGCATGCCGATGGCCTGACGCGGTGCCCGTGGCCCGGCGAAGACCCGTTCTACATGGCCTATCACGACACCGAATGGGGCGTGCCTGAATATGACGACCGCGCGCTGTATGAAAAACTGATCCTGGACGGTTTCCAGGCCGGGCTGTCGTGGATCACGATTTTGCGCAAGCGAGAGAATTTTCGCAAAGCCTTCGACGACTTCCAACCCGAGAAGATCGCCGGCTACAATGCCAAGAAAGTTCACGCGCTGATGAACGATGCCGGCATTGTCCGCAACCGCGCCAAGATCGAAGGCGCGGTCAACAGCGCCAAATCCTATCTGAAGATCGTGGAAGACGGCCCCGGCTTCTCGAAATTCCTGTGGGACTTCCTCGACGGCAAGCCCAAG
>JBKJUA010000166.1:0-8675 GCA_046590305.1 Bradyrhizobium sp. | reverse complement strand
GCGCCAACAAAGGCGATGGCTGCATACGCGGTAACAACGCTCACTTTGCTGAACAAAGGACCCAGCAAGGTCATCGCGAAATCTCCGTCGTTTACGTCAATGCCCGCTCAACGTTTGAAGCTAGCAAAGCGTTCCCGGCGCAAAAAGTCAGCCTTGCTGCACTATCGCCGCCTGTCCACAGCGCGGAACCTCGGCAACGTGGTTAAAAAAGAATGAAATCAACGCGTTGAAGAGTCGTTAAATAAAATAGTCGAAGTTGCGCGCATGACGCGCGGAGTTCGTTTGTATCTCGTCGGCTCCTTCGTTCTTGTGTCGCTAGCGGGCTGTGGCCGCGGATTTTTTCAGTCCGAGGAGCGCGAACCGTGGCGGGCCGAGGCCGAATTGGCATGCCTGAAGTCCGGGACGGTGAAAGAGACCACCGAACTGGTCCGGATCAACCCGATTTCCGGTCCCGGAGTCTGCGGCGCGGAATATCCGCTCAAGGTGGCCGCCCTCGGCGAAGCCGGCGGCAGTTTTGGCTTTGCCGACGATCTGCGGCCGCCCGGTGCCATCGGCAACGGGCCGCGCTGGCCGGTTTCGCCGCCTCGCGCCGCGCCGCCGTCTTCGTCCTATCCCGACAACGCGATGCGCCAGCCGGGCGGCTATGGCGCTGCGTCCAGCGTTCCGATTTCATTGACGGCGCCGGGCGTCGTCCAGGATGAAGACGACGTTGCCTTCGCGCCTGAACCGGCGGGCCGGAGAGGCTATCCCCCGCCTTCGGCCTATCCGCGCGATCGCGGGCCCGCGCCCTATGCGGAACGTCCCGCCACCACGCCGCTGCCGCGACTCGGGCCGGCGCAGGGCAATTCCGTCGCTTCCTTCGGCCCGGTGGCGATGAAGCCCGCAGCGACGCTGGCCTGTCCGATGGTTTCGGCGCTCGATCGCTGGCTCGCCGATTCCGTGCAGCCGGCGGCACAGCGCTGGTTCGGCACAAGGGTGGCCGAGATCAAGCAGATCTCCGCTTACTCATGCCGCGGCATGAACGGCAATTCGCGCGCGCGGATTTCCGAGCACGCCTTCGGCAATGCGCTCGATATCGCGTCCTTCACGCTGGCCGACGGCCGCGTCGTCACGGTGAAGAACGGCTGGAAGGGTATGCCCGAAGAGCAGGGATTTTTGCGCGACATCCAGGCGGCGGCCTGCCAGCAATTCAATACCGTGCTGGCGCCGGGTTCCAACATCTATCATTACGATCACATCCACATCGATCTGATGCGCCGCAAGAGCCAGCGCGCCATTTGCCAGCCCGCCGCTGTCTCGGGCGAGGAGATCGCCGGCCGTGCGGGGCAGCGCAGCCCCTATGCCTCGCGCGAATCCTACGTGACGGGATCGATCGGTGCCCGCAAGAACGTGTCGCCAAGACGCAAGGCCAACGAGAAGGTCAACGAAGAAGACGAGTTCCTGGACGAATAGGTTGCTGTCGCTCGTGCGAATTTTCGCGAGTCTGATTGGAACGGCGGGGACAAGGTACCGGCGAACCAAACTGGGGATATTTCCAATGCAGAATCACTTGCGTGCGGCTTGCGGCGCATTGTTGCTGGCGGGCCTTGCGCCGCTCCTTGCGGGATGCGACGAACCCACCTCTGCGAGAGCCGCCACGGAAATCGCTCCCAGCGTGGGCATCATCATCGTGAAGTCGAAGCCGCGCTCCCTGGTTCGTGAACTGCCGGGCCGCATTGCACCGACACGCCTTGCCGATGTCAGGCCTCGGATCTCCGGCATCGTCGTCGAACGCCTGTTTCTCCACGGATCGGAAATAAAGGCGGGCGATCCGCTCTATCGGATCGACCAGCGGCCGCTCGAAGTCGAGTTGCGTGCGAATGAGGCGGCGCTGGGCAAAGCCAATGCGGCGTTCGATCTGGCTGCGCAGCATGCGCGCCGCATTGCGACGCTCGCCAGCCAGAACGCGGTTCCCGAAGCCCAGCATGAGCAGGCGACCAGCGCGATGCGCCAGGCCGAAGCCGAGGTCGAGGGCCGCAAGGCCGATGTCGCGCGCGCCCGGCTCAATCTGAACTATGCCACGATCCGCGCGCCGATCGATGGCGTGATCGGCGCGGCGCTGGTCAGCGAGGGCGCACTGGTGGTCAAGAATGAATCGAACCTGGCGACGATCCAGCAGCTCGACCTGGTCTATGCCGACTTCACGCAGTCTGTTGGCGAGATGAACAAGCTCCGGCGCGCCTTCGACGAAGGCGATCTCGACCGGATCGCGCCATCCGCGGCCGGGGTCCGCCTCGTATTGGACGACGGATCGCTTTATCCCCTGCCCGGCAAGCTGCTGTTTTCGGAATCCAGGGTCGATGCCGATACCGGGCGGGTGACGGTGCGGGGTCAATTCCCCAATCCGAAGCGGGAACTGTTGCCGGGCATGTATGCACGTGTGCTGGTCGAGCAGGGCATCGACACCGATGCCATCGCGGTGCCGCAACAGGCGGTCCAGCGCAACGGCGGCGGCGGCAGCGAAGTCTTCCTCGTCAAGGATGATGGCCGCATCGCGGTGCAGCCGGTCCGCACCGGCTCCGTACAAGACGGCCTGTGGCTCGTGGACGACGGCCTGAAGGACGGCGATCGGGTAGTGGTCGACGGCTTCCAGAAGTTTGCGGCGGGTGACCGGGTCAGACCACAGGTCTGGGTCGATGCAGATGCGTCGGCGGCAGCTTTGACACGCCAATGATGTCGCCGCTGGCTGGCGTCAATCTCATGCGCGGTCCAGACCGCAAACGTTTCGCGATTGCGATGTCGTTCTGTCTGACATCGAGTTCGACCAGAAGCTGCATGTCGCCCGCCGAACGGGCGTGAAAGCGGAACTCCAAGCCTCTCGATTCGTTAGCACTCTCCCTGGAGTGTGTTCATGTTCGGCAAATCGGCGTTGTTCGTTTTGGCACTGGCAGCCGTCCTGACAACGCCTTGCTTCGCGCAGGATGCCGGGGTCAGCGGTATCAGGGGCGTCGGCAGCGCGGGCGGTCTCAACAACTCGGTCAACGATCCCAGCGGCGCGGGCAATGCGGCGAAAATTCCACCGCCGCCACCGCCGAGCATGACGGTCCCCGTGGTGCCCTCCGCGGCGCCGATAAACTACACCCGGGCTTCGCCGGCGGTAACATCGCGCGTGAAAATCCATCGGCGGGCCGCGACCGTGTCCCGCAGTGAATCGCGTCGCTCTTCCTCGCGTACGCCTGCACGCGCCCGCAGCAAACCGGTTGATGGCAAGTTCAACATCTGCCGGGGATGCTGAGCGGGCGTTGGCAAACGCACCCGCGACGTGGCCTTCTGTCGTCTATCGGACATAGCGGATTCAGCTGCAATTCTTCCCGGTTGAACTACGTAGTGGGCGCTAGGCATTGGTTAAGGCAAGGCTCCCTACGATGGTTGCTCCTTGCTTTGATACTTGCGGCCGGACTTCGTCCCGATGGGCATTTGGAATGCGCGTTCATTTCGTCACCGATGAACCTGACAAGATACCAGCCATCCACGCGATGCTGGAGCCACGCTATCTGGTTGTTTCCCAACTGCTGGGAGACAGCGCAACGCAAACCGGCACAGACGGCGCGCTGCTGGTTGACGCCGATCTGCGCAAGGCGGCGGGTATCGAACAGATCCGGCTCGTCATGCGGCAGCAGAAACGCATTCCCGAAAAGCTGTTCGTCGTCGAGAAACACAGTCATCATCTGATTGCGCAGGCCTATGCGCTCGGCGCGACCTCGGTGGTTTCTCGTCCGCGAGAAGTGGCGTTCAAGCTGGCGCAGATTGAAGAAGCCGCGAAGACCACACGCGCCGGCGTCGCCGTCGCCTCGCCCGCGATCACCAGCAGCGCCGTGGCCTTCGCGTCCATGTTCGCGGCAATACGGGACGGCAAGCCGATCAATCTTTCCGATGCCGACAGCGTCACCTCGCAAATCCTCGACAGCATCGAGCAGAACGGGCTCAGTGCGTGGCTCGAGGACGTCCGCCGCTACCACGAAGGCACGTTCCAGCATTGCCTGCTGGTAACCGGAGTGGCCGTGGGCTTCGCGCTGGAGATCAGGTGTTCCGACCGGGATGTCAAGCGGCTCGGCATGGCGGCAACGCTCCATGACATCGGAAAGGCCCGTATCCCGCTGTCGATTCTCGACAAGCCCGGACGGCTTGATCCGGATGAAGAAGCGATCATGCGGCGCCATCCGGAGATCGGATATGAATTGCTGAAGGATCTTCCCGGCATCAATCCGGAGATCCTCGACGGGGTCAGGCATCACCACGAATATCTCGACGGCTCCGGTTATCCCGATGCGCTGAAGGCGCTGGAGATTTCCGATCTGGTGCGATTGCTGACCATCTCCGACATCTTCGCAGCCCTGATCGAGTCGCGGCCCTACCGGCCGGCGATGTCTCGCGAAAGCGCCTACAAGATCCTGTGCGGGATGGAAGGCAAGCTGGAACAATCGCTGCTGAAGGCGTTTCGGACGGTCGCGCTGCTGGCTTGACCGATGCGGCGGTCACGCCGAGCGATTACATCGTCAGCCGCTCCAGCAAATCGTGCACGACGCCCTCCAGCAAATCGAGTTTGTAACCCGTCATCGGCAACGGGTTGGCGCCTGACCTCGCCAGCCGTGCGGCTTCCGCAATCCCCGCCGCGCTGGCCGGCTTGCCTTGCAGGGCGGCCTCGCACGCCGCGAGGCGGAGCGGGACCGGCGCAATGCCGCCGGCGGTGAGACGGATGAACTGGAATGCGCCTGACGTCACGACGGCGCGGGCGCACACTTCGGCCAGCGGCCATTCGGCATGGCTGCGGCTGATAGCGCGCTTGTAGAGCGCGCGCTCGCCCGGCAGCGGCGCTGATAGTTCGACGCTGCGGATCATTTCATCAGGTGCAAGCGCGTGATCGGATGTCCCGTTGGAGCCATCCCCCAGCAGTTCGCCGATCGAAATCTCCGGCCGCTGGCTGGTGACGATCCTGGCGTCATAGGCGAGCAGCGCCGCCGCCATGGTGGAGGGATGCGGGGCCACGCAGGGACCGAGATCGAACGCGACGCTGTAGAGGTGATTGCCCGTTCGGGCCGGGCAATCGCTGCCGCCCTTCCTGAGACAGGCGATATGCGGATCGCGAAAATACCAGCAGCGCGAGCGCTGCGCGAGGTTGCCGCCGAGCGTGGCGAGGTGGCGGACCTGCGGCGTGGCAAGACCCAATGCGGAAGCCGCAATGCCGGGATAGGCCGCCATGATGCGCGGGTCGGCGGCGATCGCGGCGATAGAGGTGAGCGCGCCGATGGCGGCGGCGCCATCCGCCCCCCATGTCACGCCGATCGTGTCGGGTGCGGCGGAAAGATCAATCAAGGGTCCGCTGGAGACGCCGCTGCGCCGCCTTTCGCTGAGGTCGGTGCCGGCGGCACGGAATTCGGCGCGCTGGGCCGAAGCCGTCATCGATGCGGACGTCATGCTGCGGTCCTCCCTTTCAGCGCGGCAATGAGACGGTCGGGACGAATTGGAATCTCCGTCAGCCTGATCCCGGTGGCGTTACGAATGGCATTGGCCAGGGCCGGCGATGTCGGCACCGTCGCCACTTCGCCGATCCCGACGCTGCCGCCGAGCACGTGATCGAAGCCGGCCTCGTCGAAATGCACCGATATCGCGGGCGTGTCGGCGATTCCCGGGATCCGATAATCCTCCATCCCCGCGGAGAGCACGTCGCCGCTGCGCGGATCGGTTTCGCGTGCTTCATACAGCGCATAGCCGAGGCCCTGGATCACCGAGCCCGTGGCCTGGCTGCGCGCCAGCGCGGGGGCGGCGATCTTGCCAACGGCAATACCGGTATGGACGTTGACCACGCGGACATGGCCGAGCCAGGTATCGACTTCCACCTCGATCACCTGCACCGAACTCGGCACGCCGGCGCCGATGGCAAGGTTGGAGAATTGCCGCATCATCCAGCCGAAGATCATGCCGATGAAGCCGGCCTCTCTGAGCGGCGAACGAATGCCTGGAGCGGTCGGCTTCGAGTCCTCTGGGCGCACGCTCACAGCGCTTAGATCGGGCGAGGCAGCGATCATATCCCGCCACGGCGCGTTGGAGCCGGGCACCGGTTTGCGTTTAACGTTCTGTTCGATCGCGTCCTTCAGCTTTTGTACAGCCAGTAACGTCGGCGGAATGACGGAAGCGGTGCTGCGGCTGCCGCCGGCGCCCGGGCCCACCGGCAGATCGGAATCACCGATCCGCACTTCGATGTCGTGCGGCTCCAGTCCGAATTCGTGTGCCACCGTATTGGCGATCACGGTGCGGCTGCCCTGGCCGATATCTTGCGTCGCGGTGCTCGCGATCAGCCGCCCTCCCTCGACCTTGAGTTCGATCTTCACGCCGGGTTGCCAGATGTAGAGCCAGTAGCCGGTAGCGACGCCGACGCCCCGGCGATAGCGGCCGGATTGCGCGACCGAAGTCTTCCGGTTGCGCCACACATCGAGACTGGCGGCCCAGTCGTAGAGACGCTGGCGGTTGGGATTGGGGTCCCAGCGTTTTCGCAAGGCGATCGGGTCGAGCTTCATCCGCAAGGCGGCTTCGTCAATCGCCTGTTCCAGCGCGAACGCCATCGGCGGCCCGCCGGGACCGCGGAACGGCGCGCCGGGCGGCAAATTGCTGATGACGTCGTAGTCGGACAGCTCCTTGGCCTCCGCGGGATAGATCAGCCGTGCCAGTCCGGCGAGCGTCGAATTGGTGGCGGCGCCGGTGTCGGCATGAGCGGTGAGCGACAGCGCTTTGAGATCGCCCTGCTCAGAGGGCAACAGCGCGATCTTCAGTTCGGCTGCCGGCCGGTAACCGGTGACGGACAATTCCTCGTGCCGGTCATAGGCAATCCGGACCGGCGCCCTGGCTTCGCGCGCGAGATCGATCGCCGCTGTTGTCTCCATGCCCAGCGTGCCCTTGGAGCCGAAGCCGCCGCCGATGTGGTCGGCAATGACGCGGACCTTGTCATGGCCGAGCTTGTAGCGCTTGGCGATCAGCTCCATGATGTGAAACACCGACTGCGTCGAAGCGTGCACGATGAGGCGGTCGCCGTCGAAGCGCGCGACGGTGGCATGCGGTTCCAGACTGGTATGTGATTGCGTGCCGGTGCGGAACGTGCCCTCGACCAGCCATGGATTTTGCTGCTCGCGCGCGGCCGCGACCCAGTTCCTCGCCTTCCTGGCCTTCTGCGAAAACGCCGCCGACGGTCCGCGGACATTGCCGTTCCAGGCGGCCGGCGCCGGCGTGCCCTCCGAGACGTTGCCCGCCTTCTTGCGGCTGGATTTTTCGAACACCACGGGGGAGCCGGGTTTGCGCGCGGCGTCGAGCCCGATCACCGACGGCAGGCGTTCGCTGGTCATCCTGATGGCGGCGATAGCGGCTTCGGCGGTCTTGCGGTCCTTCGCCGCAACGGCGGCTATGGGATCGCCGACAAAGCGGACGATGCCGTCATCGCCGAGCAGCGAGACCGCTGCGCTGACGCCCGGCATCGTGCGCGCCGGCGCGAGATTGAGATCGGTGATGCGGGCGTGCGCGAGCTGCGAGCGCAGGATGACGCCTTCCTGCTGTCCGTCATGGCGGATATCGACGGTGTATTTGGCTGATCCCGTCACCTTGGCGCGCGCCTCGACGCGCGGCGGGGCGAGCTCGATGCCGTCGAACTGGCCGGCGCAGGCCGCGGCTACCGCGTTGAAGATGCCTTCATAGGCGCCGCAGCGGCACAGATGTCCCGACAGCGCCGCACCGATTTCCTCGCGTGACGGAATCGCGGTTCCCTTGTCCTTGCGCCAGGAATCGCAAAACACGGCGGCCTCGACCACGAAGCCAGGCGTGCAGAACCCGCATTGCAGCGCATCGTGCGCCATGAAGGCTTTCTGCACCGGATGCAGTTGTGTCGCGCCGATGCCTTCCACCGTCGTCACCACGGTGTCGGCGGCGGCGCGCGCCGGCATCAGGCAGCTCACGACCGGTGCACCGTCGACCAGCACAGTGCAGGCGCCGCACACGCCGGCCCCGCACACCAGCTTGGTGCCGGTGAGATCGAGATCGTCCCTTATGACATCGACGAGAAGTGCGTCGGGATCGTCGGGCAGGGGGGCGAGGCGACCGTTGATCGTCATCGTGCTCATTTGCGACCTCCAGATTTTTGGCGAACGGGCTTTTTCGGGACGGTGTTCCTTGCAGTGGACTTTGCCGATGATGGATTTGGCAAGGGCACGACGGCGCCGGCCACCAGCATCCGCGCCATGGTGGTGAGCGCGCCGACAAAGGCGTCGGCCGGCTGCATCCCCGGATAGGCCGACTTGGCGCCGTTGATCGCCATTTCCAGGCATTGCGCCAGCTTTTGCGGCGTCATGCCATCGGCCAGCGCGAGGCGCTGCTTGCGGCAGACCCGCTCGATGGTGGCTGCGCCATGCGCGGCGTAGTACTCCGCATATTTCTGGTAGAGGTCGCGCGCCTGCAGCAGATGTTCGGAGAACAGCTCCTCGATATGGGGCGAGCCTTCGAATGACGCGATGAACTGTTGCAGCCGGGCGGTCACCCCGGCGAGCAGAATGTCGGCAAGGCCGCCGCCGGCTTTCTCCGCGGCGTTCGCCGCCGCGAGCTCGGCGGCCATGGCATCCTCATGCACCCGAACGATGACGGCGCGGAACAGCGCTTCC